>SVLF01000023.1 GCA_015068085.1 Oscillospiraceae bacterium | reverse complement strand
GTATGCAATACCTTCTATGCAGTGGGCAGTTGGCAGTGGCTTGATAAAGGGTAAATCAGAAAGCACCCTCAATCCGCTTGACAATGCTACAAGAGCAGAAATAGCAGCAATTCTTCACAGATTTATTAAAACAAATAAATAGCGCAAAACTTACAAGGGCATACCGCCGATATAAAAGCGGTATGCCCTTGATATATAGTTTTTCGCCTCAACTATTGACAAAAAATCAGCAAAAAACCACAACATCAAAGATGTTGTGGTTTTTGGTGCGAGTGATGGGACAAAGCGGCTTTACGCCGCTTGCACCCTCGTCGACCCAAATCCTTCGGATTTCGGTACCCTCCTCGCGCATATGCACTAAAAACGATTGTTAATCGTTTTCTTAACGTGCATACCCTCTTAGGGTTCAAGTCCCAACGTTGATCATAGCAAAAAACCACAACATCAAAGATGTTGTGGTTTTTGGTGCGAGTGATGGGACTTGAACCCATACGTCGATTGACACACGCCCCTCAAACGTGCCTGTCTGCCTATTCCAGCACACTCGCATTTATTAACGCTGTCTCTGTCGTGACAACGTTAATTATTATACGCGCTTTTGTATCATTTGTCAAGCATATTTTTGAAATTTTTCAAAAAAATTTTTTATGCGACTGATTACACCTTTTTTCACTGCAATTCGTCAACCGTCATTGAGAACGCATCAAGGTAATTTTCAATGAAATAATCCACCTCCGGAAGCCCGAGAGAGAAAAGCGCATCGTGCGTCTGCCGCAGTGCAGTCTTAAAATCAGAGTTACCGGCATTTATCTCCTCAAGGCACTTTATATAAGCATCAAGCTTATCTGCCGCCTTGACTAACTTTTTTATCTCCGGATCATCCGTTGCCGCCACCTCGGAAATTCCGGGGCGCATTTTATCCGTAAGGTTTGAGAGCAGTGTATCGGTTGCCTCCCGCTCTATTCTCTTATACGCGTTCTTTATATCACTGCCGTAATACTTTATCGGCGTGGGAAGATCTCCCGTAAGAATCTCCGGCATATCGTGATAAAGTGCCGCTGCCGCGACGGCACCGGGGTCAATATCGTGTCCGAGCACATCACGCGAGATAACCGCAAGGGCGTGAGCCAGCACCGAAACGTGGAACGAATGCTCGGCAACGTTCTCTGTTCGCGTATTTCTCATAAGCGACCAGCGCGCGATGTATTTCATTCTGTATATAAAGGCGAAGAATTTGCTCATTTTCACATCTTTCCTTTAATTAATTTATCTTATGCCGTAGTTTTCGATGATGTAGTCCATATCCTTATCACCGCGACCGGAGAGATTGATAAGAACAGAGCCTTTATCCATCCGCTTTGCAAGCTTCATACCGTATGCTACTGCATGCGCACTCTCTATTGCCGGAATGATACCCTCAAGTCTTGCAAGGCGATAAAATGCATCAACCGTTTCTTCATCGTCTATTACATCATACTTTACCCTTCCGATTTCCTGAAGGAAAGCGTGCTCCGGTCCGGAGGACGGATAATCAAGCCCGCTTGCGACGGAATATACCGGAGCAGGATCGCCGTTTTCATCCTTGAGCATAATGCTGTTAAAGCCGTGCATAATTCCTTCTTCTCCGTATTTAAGGCTTGCGGCGTGATCGCCGAGCTTCGGGCCGCGGCCAAGCGGCTCGACACCGTAAATCTCAACCGGATCATTTAAAAATCCTGCAAAGAGACCTGCTGCATTTGAACCGCCGCCGACGCAGGCAACAATAGCATCCGGAAGATGACCTGTCATATCAACAAACTGCTCGCGAGCCTCAATTCCAACAACACTCTGGAAATCGCGCACCATCATCGGGAACGGATGAGGACCGAGAACGGAGCCGATGCAGTATATAGCATCGTTATACTCCTTGCTGTAAGCATCAAACGCCGCGTCAACCGCTTCCTTAAGAGTCTGCAAGCCGTGGGTTACTTCAACAACGTTTGCACCGAGAATTTTCATTCGTGCAACATTCGGCGCCTGCTTTTTAATATCAACAGAGCCCATATAGATATCGCACTCAAGACCGAAATACGCTGCCGCAGTTGCAAGCGCAACACCGTGCTGACCCGCACCGGTCTCCGCGATAACCTTTTTCTTCCCCATATATTTTGCAAGAAGCGCCTCGCCCATACAGTGGTTGAGCTTATGCGCGCCGGAGTGGTTTAAGTCCTCGCGCTTTGCATAAAGCTGAACCTTGCCGCCGAGCATATCCGAAAGTCTTTCAAGGTGCGTAACCGGTGTGGGACGTCCCTGAAATTCTTTTCTTATTCTGCGAAGCTCGGCAATAAACTTTCTGGACTGGCAAATGGAATAATACGCCTCGGTAATCTCCGCCATTGCGGTCTTGAGCTTATCGTCAATATACACGCCGCCGTATTTTCCGAAATACCCGTTCTTATCGGGATAATTGCTGAAATAGGTTTCAAAATTTACTCCGTTTAAATTCATAACAAAATCCTCCATTACATTTTACTGAATAAAAAACGCCCTTGACAGAAATTCTGCCAAGGACGAATAAATCAATATCCGCGGTGCCACCTTGATTCACCTTAAAATCGGTGCGCTTTGTGAAGTACCATCATACTCCTACCCTTAACGCGGGAAAACGTCAGTGCATTTGACACTGCCCTCGACAGTCCATATTACCCGGCAATCTTTGCGGAACTCGCACCGTAATCCGCTCGCTTGGAAAGATAAACTCCGGCTTTTTTCTGCCTCAACGGTTTTATGCTTAATTGTTTGTATTATACGTCATTTACCGCGGTTTGTCAAGTGGTTTTCGCGTATTCATTTCAGAAAACTCACATTGTATGTATGTACATAAAATCATTTGCGGCGAGCCATTTGCATTTCTGTCCCCTGATAAGCTCAGGCTCAAGCTCCTCTATCTCACTGATTTTACCGTCGAGATAATCGTTTATCACTCTGCCCGTATGGCGCAGACGTTCAATCGCCGCACCGTAGCGGCACATAATATTCTCAAAGCCGTGTGCCTTATAATCACGATACCACATCTCGCGGTGAAGCGTATGCAGCTTTTCAAAATCCGCAATAATCTCAGGAATTTTATTATCTGCAAAATCGCGGAGATATTCTTTATCCCCCGCTTTATAGCGGTCGCGGAGATTTAAGTGAATTTCGCATTTGTCAAGGCACGCGCGGAACGCGGCAAGAATGTATTCCGTATTTTCGTACTTTTCTATAACTGCAATTGCGTCTGTGAGGTATTTTTTTGCCGCAGGAAGGTCAAAATCAAAGCACAGAAGGTTAATCAGCGGATCGCTCCACAAAACGTGCTTTCCTGCACGGATTGCGCCGTCCTCGCGGAAGAAGAAGTCGCTTATCGCGTGGGAAAGCTCTTCCGTCATACCGGTTGTAAAGCGGGACATGCTCCATATATCGTCCTTCGTGCACGCTTCCCCTTTCCAGCAATATTCCGAGAAAAGAGAAAGCTGAGGAAGCGCAAGCATATGGCTTGTTTCGCAACCGTCGTTTGACCAGATGGTGACGATAACCTCGGGAACACCGCCGCGAAGCACCTCTTCCATAGCGGGCTTCATTGTGTTGTAGGTGTGGTCGTAGTTCGGTACAAAGCCGTCCCACGTCCAGATACCTCCGCCGAAAACAACAGGGCGGTTAAAGCTTTTGTGCTTTTCGATATTGATTTTATAGAACTCGTTGTTCGTGTGGTAATAATCCCAGAAAACCATATCGGCATCCGGCATTGCATCTATTGCATACTGCGGGACAACAACGTGGGGCATGTAATCCTCTTCCTTGCTCTTTTCGACGAGGGAGAAATACATATCGCTCCACATCATCGGGCGGAAGCCGTATTTTTCACATAGTTTTGTAACTTTTCCGAGGTGCTCGGAGAAAATCTCAAAGCGGTCGCGCATTCCGTTTTTCACAAGATATTGTCCAAGGCCAAGCCCTGCAGTTTCATCACAGCCGATATGCAGACGGTTTGTGCGGAAAGCCGAGCGCATGGTCGCAATGCAGCTTTCAATGAACTTATACGTCTTTTCCTCGCCGACAAGAAGAACCCTTGCATTATCGGCGATTTCGTCGTTTACGGAATAGCGCAGAAACTGCTCCATATGTCCGAGCGTCTGAATGCACGGAATTACCTCAACGCCGAGCTCTGCGGCAAAATCGTCAATTCCGCGAAGCTCTTCCACGGTATATCTGCCGCGCTGATAGCCGAGATACGGATAATCTTTAACCTCATAAGTATCCTCGGTGTAGAGCATAAGCATATTATAGCCGTGTGCGGCAAGGTATTTTATGTATGTCTTTACCGACTCTGCGCGCATAACGCCGCCACGCGACATATCAAGCATCGCTCCGAGCGTTTTGAGCGATGGCTTCTCGGAAATTTCAAAGCTTTTCTTTCCTTCTGAAATTCCCTTTGCAAGAAGCGTATACGCACGGCACTTTGCAGGGATTGTGTTACCGCCAATGTTAGCGCTTTCAGCGTCGTATTTTACGTAAACACCGTTATATTCCGTCTCCGTGATATTTTGCGGAAGCGAGCACCCAAAAAGCTCTGATATCATATTTTTTATATCCATTTCCATTCTCCTTTTCTGTTATAAAATATATCATAGCACATTCTGCGAGATGTTTTCGCATTATCGTACATTTCAGGTAAAGTAAGCTACTGAAAAAAATCCCACTCATACTCCTTCATATTTCCTCTGTTCCCTTCATATAGTTAAGTGTGATTTTTCAAGGATATGGTGATTTTTATGGTAATTCGTATCAACAAGCGCACGGTTGCAATCTTTTTGGCAGCAGTTCTTGTTTTCTGCGCACTTCCTTATTTTCCCGATACACAGACCGCACCCGTAGCGGGAAACGCATCCGGAGACTGGGGGCTGAGCTTTCAGACCCCGGGCAAAACTCCCGTGACAAACGTTACACGCGAATATCTCCTCCCTTATGATGCGTACTTTGTCGGCGATGAAAACGAAAAGGTTATATATCTCACCTTTGATGCGGGATATGAAAACGGGAATATGCCAAAAATTCTGGATGCTTTGAACAAGCACAACGCGCAGGCAGTTTTTTTCCTTGTGGGCAACTTTTTTGACCGTGAGCCTGAGCTTGTGCGCCGGATGGTGAGCGACGGACACATAATCGGAAACCACACGCTGAAGCATCCGGATATGTCAAAAATATCCGACAAGGAAAGCTTTGAGAAGGAGCTTTCCGCTCTTTCCGATAAATACCGCGAAGTTATCGGCGAAGATATGCCGAAGCTGTACCGTCCGCCCCAGGGCAAATTTTCGGAAACAAATCTCCGCCACGCGAAAGAGCTTGGGTATAAAACCATATTTTGGAGCCTTGCATATGCCGACTGGGATAACAACAAGCAGCCCTCGCGTGAGAACGCACTGAAAATTCTCTCTGAGCGCATCCATCCGGGCGCTGTTGTTCTTCTCCACAGCACATCAAAGACAAACGGACAAATCCTTGATGAGCTTCTTACAAAATGGGAAGAAATGGGATACACCTTTGGCAGGATTGAGGATATGGTTGGAAAGATATAGTTAAAAGTACCGCAAAAGCAAAGCTTTTGCGGTACCGATATGCTCCGGAGCTTTTTACTTGTTTTCGTGGCGGATAAGCTCCCACGTGCTGTCTATAAGATTTGCAAACTGAGCATCAGCCATTTTCTCAATGCGGAAGCTCTGGCGCGGGGAGTTTACATCCTCGCCGCTTATCTGCATAAGACCGTGCTTTTCGCAGAGTCCGCGAAGTCTTGCTAACTGCTCATCCGTGTTTCTTGTCGGCATATATGTTATTGCCGGAACGCCGTATTCTGCAAGGCATGCAACAAGCTCATCAAGATACGCATCCTCAAATGTCTGTGCGCGCTTATCTCCGGTAACGGATGCC
The DNA here is from genome assembly GCA_015068085.1 of Oscillospiraceae bacterium. Taxonomy (GTDB): domain Bacteria; phylum Bacillota; class Clostridia; order Oscillospirales; family JAAYXM01; genus SIG480. The sequence continues at coordinate 34,981 of SVLF01000023.1, read as the reverse complement.
GTAACATCGCCGAGATACGCATATGCGCAAATTGCGCCCACGCGCTTTGCAAGACCGCAGAATTCCGAAAGGCTCGGGCATTCTTCATCAGCGTCTATATACACCTTGGGTATACATTCTTTTTTAAGGCTTCCCACAAGGTCGTAAATTTCAAACATATCGTCAGAGTCGGAAAGCTTTTTGGCAAGAGCATACATAAGATGGCGTTCTGTAACGCTGCCGCCGCTCGCAAACTTTGAAAGCGGAAGTACATCGCGGTCAAAATCAAGCGATATACCCTGCGGTGCATACAGCTCGTTTATCTTTGCAACCATCTTGCGGTTGCGCTCGTTGCGCTTTTCGCGGAGCGGAGCAAAAAAGCTTTGCACCTCGTCTATCTTATCGTGCGGAACAGCATGGATAACCATATACGACACGCCAATCTGGTCAGGGTTGTTTGTCCTTGCGTTTTCAAACGAAGTTCCGCGCATAGATACACGCGCCTCAATCCCAACGGTTGTGGGAATGCCGACAATCTTGCCCGCCTTAGCAAACTCACGTGCACCGCCGATGCTGTCGTGGTCTACAATCCCGCAGGTTACAAGCCCTTCGGCTCTCGCGGCATAAACCGCAGCAGACGGACTGTACGGAGAGAAGGAATAAAACGTGTGGATGTGGTTGTTTATCATCCGCTCATCCACCGGAGGAAAATGTGCAGATTCTACCGCCGCGCGAAGATTTTCAAGGCGCTGTGCCTCGTCTTCCGCGTTGAGCTTATTTAAAACCGAAATATCAATCATGGCTATGACAACTCCTTAGTGAAGCATATTCTGCCCGCCCGTTACGGGGATTGCCTGACCTGTCTCAAAGGTCTGCTCTACGGCATACATAATCGCCTTTGCAACGTCTGACGGCAAGCATCCGCGCTGAATGAGGGATTTTGAAAGATAGAACTTCTTAACATCCTCAACCGTCTTCGCTCCCGGAACCTTACCTGCATTAAGGTACTGAACAAAAAGTCCGCGCTCGGGATCGCTCCAGAGCGGACCGTCATAGTAGTTTCCGGGGCAGATTGCATTTACCTTTACGTTTATCGGTGCAAGCTCCATTGCAAAGCTCTGAACAAGACCGATACCGCCGAACTTTCCGCCGGCATACGCAAAGTTTTTGTTACTTCCGGAAAGTCCGGATTTTGAATTTATCTGGACGATATCACCCATCCAATTATTATCAGCTTCAAACTGTGCACGCATAATCACAGATGCGTACTTCACGCACGCGAAAAATGCAGTGTAATTAATCTTTGTAACAAACTCAAAATCACGCATTTCAAGCTCTGTAAGCGAGCCTGCTTTGAGGACGCCTGCGTTGGAAACAAGAAGGTCAAGACCGCCGAAGCGTTCAACGGTTTTTGCAACCATATCCGCAACGCTATCTTCATTGGAAACATCCACCTTTACGGCGTATGCGCGCTCCCCGAGGCTCTCCGCAACAGTAGCCGCAAGAGCGTCATTAAGGTCTGCGATAACAACGCTTGCTCCCTCTGCATAGAGGATTTCAGCGATGCCCTTTCCAAAGCCCTGTGCGCTTCCAGTTACAATTGCAATTTTTCCGGAAAGACGCCCGGGTGCCATATCTCTTTTATTTACGTTTTCTGCGGCAATTTTTGCCCATTTGGTCATATCTATCATATGTAATATACCTCCCGTCTGTTATATCTATATAATAATATCACCAAACGAAAGGGATTTCAACTACATTTTTTCTCTTTTTTTCGACTTATCGTCACAAAATTATGTCGGATTAATCGCAATTGCAAGAATTGCAAATATGGGATGCGCTGAAATCAGCGCATCCCATTGCGTTTGTATATCTATTTTTTATAGTCAATTACACGCTTGATAAGAACCGCAACCTCTGCTCTTGTTGTATAATCAAGAGGGGCAATAAGATTGTTCTTGCCGTTGACAAGACCTACAGAGGCAAGTGCGCTGACGGCTTCGCGAGCGTAAGGTGCAACGGTGGAGTAGTCGGGGTATTGCGATAACACCTCATCCACCGCCATCCGGCGGTCCCCCTTCTCCTCAAGGAGAAGGCTTTGGCTCTGCAGTGCGCGATGAACTATAACCATCATATCCTGGCGGGTGATGTGGTTTCGCGGGGCGAATTTGTTATCACCGATGCCGTTTACAAGACCTGTATTTCGTGCTATTGCAAGCTCTGCTGCGAAGTAGTCATCTGCCGATACATCTGCAAAGTTTTCGGTGCTGTCGCTCTCAAGCTTGAATGCACGGACGAGAAGCAAAGCAAAATCCGCACGGGTGATGTTATTTGCCGGCGAGAAGGTTGTTTCGCTTGTTCCGCGGATTATGCCGTCTGCCGCAAGAGAGTTTATTGCCTCTTTTGCCCAAGTATGGCTTTCGAGATCGGTGAAGCGAAGAGTTCCGTTTTCCGTGCCCGTGTTATCAGTGTTTCCTGAATCTTCGTTATTTTCTTCATTCTCTCCGCTTGCACCGTTGCCCGTATCATTTTGGGTGGAATCCGGGGCTGCACCTCCACCGCCGCCTCCACCGGCAGATGATTCCGAACTGTCTGTTGACGGAACATCTGTATTGTCATTATCCGGTTTACCGGTAGTTGAACCGTAGACAGTTACCGTAAAGTGAATTGTACTTTCGCGACCGTCACTGTCTCGTGCTGTTATTGCAACGTGGTTGTCGCCAACCTGAGATGCATCCGGTTTCCATGTAAACACACCTGTTTCCGCATTGACGGAAGCACCGCGCGGAAGAGTCGTTCCTATATACGAAAGTGTTGCTCCATCAACTGCACTTTCTGCGCTGATCGTTATGCTGACTGAGCTTCCGGCGCTCGTTGAAACAACGTTGTCTATCGGTGTAATTACCGGTGCGTAATCTTCATCAAATGACATCGGAATTGTAAAGCTCTGTTCCTCTTTTATGTTGTAAACATACCCCGAGTCTGCATTCTTTATATCTCGATGTCCTCGGATAAGCGTTACCGTACCGAGGTTCAGGCGAATCATACCGTCTGCAAGTCCTTCTGCTTCATCTGTCGCCGAAACAATCTTGTAGACTGCATTCTCAATTCCGTCATTTTCAACAAATATATATCTTCCCTCGAGATCCGCAATCTCCTCACACTGCATATTGACATCAATGAAGTTATCGGAGGAAAGCTCCTTTTGGAACCCATGAACAGTTCCGGAATATTCCTTCACAATTTCAGCTTCTGCGCCTATCATATCGCCGTCATGTACATAGCGGTATATGACTGAACCTTCTTCGTTTACGCTATACACTCCGACAAAACCTCGGAATTTGAATATTTCTTTTCCGTTATCGGAAACTGTGTAAATTTCATTGTTATCCGTTGCATATACGATATAATCTGTGCGCTTGCCGTCTGCGTATGACACCTTCACGGCGCGGACAGCATTGCCATTCGACACAGCTCCGCTTACCTGAACCGGTACGATTTCGCCGAGATATCTTTCACCTCGATACGGCTCAAACACGGTTGTAAACAAGCTGTCCAATTCCTGATTTTCGTCTTTTCTCTGTACGAGAACATAGTCAAGCGTCTCCGGCATTCCCTTGTTGTTTGATCTTTCAGGCACCGGACCTGCGGCAAGAGCTACCTCATCGGGAATAAAATTGTTCATCTGCGTCATACGGAGCGTTATATTGCTTCCGTCCTTTACCGCCTTGCGATAATCCTCTACATCAAACTCAATCGCAAAGCTTTCCGATGCAGGCGCAGTATCACGGCGGACATTCTTCATCCATGTATACCCGCGCGGATACCTTGTTTCATAGCTCCATGCATCCGGCTGAGTATCGGGATCCTGACCGTAAGGCACATCTGCGCCCGCATATGAGCCGACTATTCCCTCAACAACCTCGTCCGGAGCCATATCAAGGTTCTCGACTGCATACGCGTTTTCCGCCTGACTATGAAAGCTGTAGGTGTGAGCATTTCCACCCGTTACGCGGAAGAAGTCAACACCGTAAGACACATCATCATCGACCTTTACCATAACAACAGTGCGTCGGAAATTATCCGTCTGCGGATTTGCCTTTTTTGCATCTATATCCATGAGCTTAACCTTATCGGTTACGTCATAGTGAAGCGGCGTTCCGTGGAGCATATCTCCGCTTTGCTCTGCTTCATCAACCGTTACCGTATTGTGGGAAAGGGTGGTCTGAACCCACTGGAGACGGACAGGCAGTGTTCCCGTATTTTCGGGATATCCGAGGTCCGGGGCAAGATTTAATCCGTATGCCTCAAAACCAAGATTTAATGCATCACGGTGCGCGTGGCTTGCCTTATTTCTACCGAAATAAATCCAGAAATCACGCAAGTTATTATTGGCTGTCTGTGAATTTGCGGACCTGTGATTCTTACCGTCGCGCAAAACTGCAAAGCCATATCCCGTAAGCATTTCGCTTACAGGCTCCGGATTTTCATCGACAATTGCAAGTATATCCACCTCTGCCTGTTCGGGATTTTCTTCCATGATGCTGTAGTGGAAGCCTTCCGCACTGTATCCGTTTTTCATATACAAATATTGTGCAATCGGCTTTGCGTATGGTGTACCAAGGAGATTGAGTAAACCCGTGAGCATCATTTCATCTGTTCCGTTATACCCAAGGGATGCAGTTGCGCTGGAATCTCCTATCTGCGCGTGATGCGATTCCGCAAGCACAACGCGCGTTACCGCATCATACATTTTTGCAAACTTCGGATGGCTGTATGGGCTGTAATCCTTTTCACCCTTATACATTGCCATGGCATCTGCCATACCCATCATGTTGTTTATCCACGTAAAGTTATAGTTCGGTGCCGCTTCATTACCCATACCGTCACGGTCGATCTCGTCGATAAGCTGAGATGCAAGGTTACCTCCGTCAGCGCCTGAGTTGCTTATAGTTCCCGACTTATAAATCCATTCGAGCATTTCAGAGCTCTCAGGCTCTTTAGCGAGCGATACCGCAGCCGCCGCAAGAGCATACTGCTTCTGACCAAAGTTACCGTGAATTCTGCCGTCCTTCTCCATTGTGAAGATGGTTTTCAGGATTCCTTCTTCCCAGTTTCCCCAGATATCCTGTGAGCTTTGTTTTGTGTTTTCAAGACCGAATTTTTCTGATTTTTCAGAAAGATAACGAATTACGGTACTATCCGTAAGCGCGGGGTAGAACGCATCGGTACCGAGAGCAAAGAAGCGCGCAATATCGCAGTCGTTAATTCTTCCCTGAATTGCACCGTTGCCGCTGCCGCCGTGTGTGTTGAAGAACTGCTTTTCATACGGCTTTATATTAAAGGTTGCGTACACATCTGCAATTCGGTCGAGAAGAATCGCACCCGTTCTGCCGTATTTTATATCTCCGGAATATACATATGCGAGAGATAAGTTCCTCATATATGTCCAGGTTGCAGACCATGCATCATAGTTGTACATTGCAACATAACCGTGGCGCTCTTCAATATCTTTGCCGCCGACTACATACGTTCTTCCCGGAACATAGCCGAAGCCGTCGTCAACGCCCCAACGAGTTCCGTCAACCTCATAGTAATTTCCGTTTTCGTCCTTGCGATAAGGATCCTTGTTATATTTTTCATTTCCAACGGTGCGAAGCTCGGAATACAAATCATTATAGAGATATCCTCCGGCAAGGCCATATCCGTAAAATTCATACCAAGTTTCGGAATACTCTTTATCCGGCGCTTCGCAAACACATTCTTCGCCATTCTCGACAGACTCACAGACAAATTTTTCATGATGTGCCTGACGCGCACGTTTCACATCAAAATATCCTTGCTTATCTCGTCCAAGCTCATAAAAGCTTTCAAAATCGTTGGACGGGAAAAGACGTTTACAATCCGGGCATTGCACCTGCCACGGACGGTTTACGATATTTATATCCCATCCGGTACCACCGTGCTTTGAAATGTTATTCACACCGCAATAACGGCAACGGTTATAATCCGGATCATTAGGTGCACCGACCTGACGTCCGCGCGGGACGCCCTCGCCGGGGATATTGTTGTAGTAAGCATCGAGATTGTCAACTATCTTATCTGCCGCAGCTGTATACTTTTTCACCTCAGCTTCTGCCCAGGAGTACTTCTGCGCATTTCTTACAGCATTGCTGCGTTTGTCATATGTGTAGAAGGTAGGCTCCGTTTTGCCGTTGTGAAGCGTTACAACGATTTCTTTTTCTGCTAAAACGCTTTCATTTCTGTATTCCGCACTTGCAGTAAGCTTTACCGTTCCTTCTTTCTCGGCAGTTATCATTCCATCATGTATGGTAACAATTCCTTCCGGCTCTGCAGTATACATAATATTCTCAAACGAAACCGGTATTTCATTACCGCTTTTTTTAAGAACAAGAAGATCTATTAAAGCCTTTTCACGGACGAACATAGTTCCGTCGTGTTCAATTTTATATCCGATCGTATCAGTGTTATCCGTTGCAGTTACCGTGATTTCTTTCTTGAATGTTTTAACTCCGTCTGTTGCCGAAACAGTTATCACCGCAGTACCGTCGCCGGTTGCACGAAGACGGCCTTCATTGCTTACGGAAACAACGTTTTCATTTGATGAAGTGAATGTAATTTCGACCTCACCTTCCGCAAACACATATCCGTCAAGGCGCTTTGCAACAACATCTATTGAAGTTTCCTCAAGATAGGTAAGCTCCGTCTTATAGCCGGAAAGCTCGAGCGTACGAAGCGCATTTTCGCTGTCCATACGGAATCCGAGATAATTAAACGTCGGTTTTGCATTACCGTTTGCATCAACCGGAACCATAACAAGCATATATTCGCCTGCCTTCGGCGCATAAACAACACCGACCGGCTCTATCGTATCAACATTGTTCTTTGTTCCCGAAAAATCGAGTGTGCCGATATAATCCTCTGCGGTTACTGGTCCGTTTTCCGACGGAATGCTGTTGCCTATTCCAAGCTTTGCAACATCTGTAAAATAGAAATCTGCGCGTCCGCCCTGAACATTTGAGCGCTTCATCATTTCAAAACCGTAATATCCTGCCTTCGGGAGATATACAGAATATGCAAAGAATGAATTTCCGATATTTGCAGCCTCTACAGCCGAAAGCGTTACTCCTATATACGATTCCGGAGTTATCGCATAGTATATCTGGAACTGCGATGCATTTTTATTGAAAATTGAAGTCCACGGCGTTGAAATTTCCGGACGTATTCCGCTGAGCTTTGACGGAGGTGTAGTAAGCTGACCCTGTGTATAGTTCTCAGTTCCGACAACTGCACGTCCGCCGATATAATATTCATAAACCGTTTTATCTGCATTTACTACTGCAACGGTGAACTCCTGCGATATCCCCTGATATGAAACAGCAAGCTTTGCAGTCCCTTCTGCCTTAGCCGTAATCTTACCGTTTGCATCTATATCCGCAATGTCCGGAGTTAATGAAGAAAACTCAGGTTTTGCATCAATCACAATACCCATATTCTTTACAGCAGCATCTACGGCAAGCTCTTCTCCGACATTTATAACATCACTCGAGAGCTTTGCATCCAGAGTTATAGAGTTTTTTGCTGTCAAGCGAAATCCAAGATGATTGAACCCAACGCGCCCGTTTGCCATAACTGTGCCCGCGTCTGTCGGCTTTATGACGAGCAAATACTCGCCCGCTTCAGGAGCTGCAAGGTTTCCGACTGTAGCCCAGTCTGCCTCATTTGCGCCTGTAAAGTCGAGTTTGCCAACAAGATCATCTGCCTCTATAACACCGTTTTCCGAAGGCACGGTATCGCTGTCGCTGATTGTTGCCATCGGCGCAAAATATATATCCGCTTTGTTTCCTGCATACTTTCTTCTTCTGACATCAAGCTGATATACGCCTGCTTTCGGAACGTATACCGAGTATGCAAAGAACGAATCATTCGTCTTATCCGAGCTGTTCACATACGCATCCATAACGCCGTAATAATACGGCTTTGCATCCGTAGGATCAGCGCAATAAAGCGTTGCCGCTGTATTTTTACCGCATATATATTTCCACGGCATGGAAGCAGTCACATCAATATCTGAATAATTTTCCGGCATTGCGCCCTTACTTCCTTGTGTTTTCTCCGAGTTTGACGGAAGAACGCGACCACCGATTATGTATTCGTATGCTTCTTTTTCTGCATCAACAACTGCGACTGAAAATTCTTTTACAGTCTGTCCCACAGTTGCGGTGAATTTTGCAACTCCGGCTTTTTTAGTCGTGATTTTTCCGTTTGCAGAGATTTCTGCAATTTCAGATGTAAGCGATGCAAAGACCGGAACATCCTCCGTTTCCACTCCGCCGTTTGTTACCGTTACATCGGCATCCGCGCTTTCACCCGCATTAATTACACCGTAGCCGACAGATACATCTACCGACGGCTTGTATGTGGTGTCGAGAACGAATGAATCTACAGAGAACACATAGAGGTATTTCCCGTTTGATTGCAAATTATCGCTTGCTTTATAATTTTCTCCAACTCCGTGCGGAGCAACGACAAGATAATATTTTCCTGCTTCTATATACTTATATTTAAGCGCTGTTGTTTTAATCGCTCGTTTTGTTGCATGACCTTCTGCATACCCGAGATAATACTCATCGGAAAGATTTTTTATATTCTGTGACAATGTACTTGTTGTCGTAAAATCAATTCCTGCAGAGGTCGGAACAAGGAATATCCTTGCATTAACGCTTGTCTTCTGTTCAATGTGTTTAAGAATAGCAGAATAATAACCGCTATTTTCAACTTTTATCTTAAAAACAAATCCGCCATCGCCTTGCTCAGGCTCTTTGAAAGTTTCTGTGCCATACCAGTTATAACACTTTTCATAGTTGTAAGACGTGTTATTATTTGCAGCAAGTGCGGTTAAATACGCCCACGGTGCCGAGCCGTGCGCTGCTGTATTTTCATATGTTGCATTTGCGGTAGTGATTTTGTTGCTCCCGTCAATTGCCGTGCTCAGAAAGCTATAAGTTACAGCACTGCTTTCGGCTGCAATTGCAGATGGAACAAAACTTATAATCATCGCGATTACAAGAACCGTTGATATTAATCTTTTCATATGTTACCTCCTATGGTTTTATTATAGCGGAGAGTTATCCTCTCCGCTATAGGTAATTTATTCCGCGTTTGTAAGCGTTACTTCACCATCGACGATGAGGTTATAGGTTGTGCCATTCTTTACTATTGCATAACCCTTGAAGGTATCGTTTAGTTCACCCGTTACTGTAAACTGAGTACCCGGCTTTGTCATTGCAATTTTCATTCCGTTGTAAATGATTCCTTTTTCAACTGTATCTGCGCCAAAGCCAATAAACTCTGCCATTACGCCGTTTTCGGTATTGCCAACCTTGAAGCTGTCGATGATAATCTTCATCTTGCTACCTGTATACACGGGCTTTTTTGTGTCGTATTCTGCAGTTACTGTGCAGGTTTCCCAAGCGCGGAAGCTGTAAGTTTCATCAATGCTTACGATTTCTGAAACTCCGTTTATTTCCTTCTTCCACCATTTGAGTTCGCCTTTTGAAGCATCAGGTGTGCAGGTAACAACTTCGCCGTAAGGAACAGTTGCAGTACCGTTGCCATGCTCAACCGTTACAGTAACATTGAGCGGCTTTTCACTCTCATACTGTGCAACGAAAATCATTGTGCCCGACGGCTCAATGTTCTCGCCGGCATTTGCTACGGTTTCACCGTTGTACTGCTTCCATGAGCTTGCGTTGTTATATCCCGCCATAGACGGAAGATCCGGAACTTTCTTATCAACAGTCTCATCGGTAATGAGCTTTATAAGCTGACCGTTTGCATTGTAGAACTCTGCTTTGTTGCTTGTGCCGTCTGCTTCGTCATACACTGCGATAAGGATGTTGTTATCTCCGCCTGCAGGAGTGTAGTAGAATTCGTTTTCATAAGAAACAATCTTCTTATAAGCACTGAGACCCTTCGCCCAGTAAAGGAACTGTGCATCTCCGTTCTTTTCCGGAGCATACATCTTATAAGAGCCGTTTGACTGAAGTGTTTTGGTAATTCCGTCAACTGTTGCCATTCCTTCACTTGCGTTATATCCCGCACCGGAAACCGTCGGGTTGTACACAGTCGAGGTCGGTGTTTCTGTTTCAAATGCATCGGTTATATCCGGGTCATCAGAACTCTCGTTTGCAGGAGTGAATTTGATACCTGATATCCGTATTTTTTGCTCATAAGAGTCAGGGAGCGCAACATCTTTATCAATAGTTCTTACGCCTGTACTATCACAATCATACACCGCAAGATCGACCTTATCGTTTGTTGTGACATTATTTAAATTCAAAGAAGTCGCATCGCAGTGAAAAACCATCGTATACGTAGTATTTGCTTTCAAGTCTACCGTTATCGGTTTGCCCGAAGTTTCTCCGCTTGTGCCTATGGTCATCGGAACGTACTCGTTTACTGTCGAAAGCTTTGAGAAGTCAAAATACCCCTTTTTATCTGCGGCCTGACATTTAAAAAGATAAAAAGCGTTGATGCTATCAGTTAATTCTTTTTCAACTATGTACACAGCCGGTGCAGCGCCTGCTTCATCAATTCCGGTTGCATCGGTTTTGAAGCTTAATTTATATTCACCCGCAGTATCAACACTGAAAGAAAGTGCAAGAAATGAACCATTGATATTGGTCGTTCCATATCGGCGCACAGACATATCCGGAACCGAAACAATCCCGCTTCCCTGTGTAAGGGTAAGCTTATCTGCACCTGTTGTTACATTTGTTTTTGCTGTCAATTCATCTAAATCCAATTCAATTTCACCGGCTGCAAAAGCCGAAGGAATAAGTGCTGCAATCATCGTGATTGCCAAAATGATAGATAACAATTTTTTCATGGTGTACTCCTCCAAAATAAAATTTTTGTATCGTACTTATAGTATAAAATATTTTTTGTGAAAAGCAAAGTCTATATTCCGGCAAAAGGAAAGAAAATTAACTTGAAAAAGTGCCGATTTTAGTGTATACTTTTAATATACAAATCATTTGAGCTGAGGGGGTGCAGATATGAATTCAGCTTTTGAAGGATATTTAACTAAATACAACTTTGCTACATCAAACTTTTCCTCTGATGCCAGAGGCTTCGACAAATGGCCTATCCGTGTTAAGCCTCTCGCCGATAACCGTCTTAATGATGCACATTCCCATTCAAGCCTTCAGATATGGTATACTATATCCGGAGAATACAACCATATGCTCAACGGCGTTTGCCACAAGCAAACCCCCGGCTCTGCTGTTGTTGTTTTCCCGTATTCAATACATCAGATTGACAGCAGAATGTCTAACCTTGAAGAACTGAATGTTATCTCCGTATCTCTTCCGTTGTTTTCATTCACATCAGAGGGTATTCCCTTTCAGTCGCTGACTTTCGCCAATGCCTCATTCGACTCATTTCTGCTGCATCCCTTGTTTCAGTTTTCCGGCAAGCAGAAAAAAGCAGTGGATGTTCTTTTTGAAGATATTCTTTACGAATTCCGTAAGCATTACGATATGGATACGAAAAAAATCTACTCCTACCTTTCACAGTTCTTTGAAATATGCTCAAATCAGCTTTCGAAGGTCCTGTCAAAGAAGGATCTGATGGGCGCACAGGATAAATTTGAATGCATTAACGAAGCGGTATCTTTCATAGTCAACAACACTTCAAGCTCACTTACGCTCGATATTATCAGCCGTGAAGCTATGATGTCACAAAGAAGCTTTACCGAATCATTCAAAGACGTTACCGGACAGACCTGCCATAACTACATCAAATCAACGCGGCTTTGCAACGCTTATAATCTTCTCAAAAGCTCGAACAAATCGCTTGATGCAATCGCCGAGGAATGCGGTTTCTACAATCGGGCGCATTTTATCAGAGTTTTCAAGGAGGTTTTCGGTATCACTCCTTCCATATGGCGGGATGATTTCCGCAAATGGAAAGAAATACACGAAGAGTATGTTATAGCTCAAGAGCGGCGCGAGTATGACTGGCTTTTAGAACTATAAAGAATAAAACATCCGACACTTCATTTTTGATGTGTCGGATGTTTTATTTACAACGCCGTCTGTGTATCGTTCGGGTCTCCGTTTATTGCAAGGTCATATTCTTTGGACCAGTCAAGATCGCGGTACTCTTCGCCGCGCGGATCCGTCTTTATCCACTCCATCAACATATCGAGCATTTCGACCGTCCAGGTGTTTCGGTCAATCTGTGCGGTTGTGAATTTGTTCTGAGAAATCATTTCAAAACCAAAATCGTCCTTGACGTGCGTTTTTGCAGCACCCTCAACAACATCAGCAACAAGATGGCTCGGAATAAAGAGAACACCGCCGCCTGCACCGAAAACGACATCACCCGGAAGGCAGACCGCACCACCGAAGTTTGTAACGCTGTTAAAGCTTTTCATAATAAATTCACGAATGGGAGTGGGGTCAATTCCGCGATAGTATACCTGAACATCAGGAACCTGCTTCATCTGCTCAACATCTCGCACGCCGCCCCATACAACAGCACCGCCGTTTTTCGTACGGGTTTTTATTGCGGTTGTAAGGTTTCCGCCAAGGAAAGTGCCCTTGTATATTTTGTCGTACATATCAACGACAACAACATCGCGCTCAACAAGCGAGTCTATAACCCACTGATTGTAATTTCCGTTTCTTTTTTCTCTTGCGCCGCGTGCAAACATTACATCATGAAGGTCAGGTCTGGTGGGGCAAAAACTGCAGGTAACAGCGCGACCAATGAGCTTTCTTCCGTCATCGTGAAGAGGATAAAGCGGATTCTCTCCACCGCCGACAAACTGATTTTCATATCCAAGAACAAATATCGGCTTCCAGACCTCTTCGAGTGTCATTTTCTGCAGTGCATCAAGATACTTATCTGCAACCTTCGGACGTCCGTCTGGAAAGCGCTCCCCCTTCCACAGTGGGGTAAGCTCAATAATTTCGTCTCTGTCGTTAAACTTCATCATAATTTCATTCCTCCATCAACCGTTAAATCAATTCCCGTTATATATGAACCCGCATCTGAGCACAAAAGAAGCGCTGCGCCCGACATCTCTTCCGCACCGCCGACTCTTCCCATCGGGATTCCTGCAATAACGATTTTTTCATAGCTTTTATCCTGAAGTGCTTCCTCATTTCTCGGAGTTGCAATTACTCCGGGAGAAATGTTGTTTACGGTTATTCCGTAAGGTGCAAGCTGGCGGGCAGTGTTCTGCACAATGCTCATAAGCGCACATTTTGTTGCGGCATAAACCGCCATATCCTTGTGGGGCTTATACTGCTGAACACTTCCGATTGTAAGAATTCTGCCATATCCTTTTTCTTTCATAGATTTTGAATAAAGCTGCATTGCATAAAGAGAGCTTCGGAGATTGATATTTATCTGACTGTCAAATTCTTCATCAGCAATTTCATCCCACGCCGTTCTGTACTGTACAGATGCATTTAAAACAAGGATATCAACATCTCCGGTTTCGGCATAAAGCTTTTTTGCTGCATCAGGCGAATTGAGGTTTACGCATATTGCCTGTGCATTTTTTATTTTTTCTGCCGCAGCTTTAGATTTTTCAATGCTTGTTGCGCCGTGAACAAACACCTTTGCTCCGTGTTCCGACAAAGCTTTTGCTATTTCAAAACCTATCCCTTGCGTTGAGCCTGTGACAAGCGCTGTCTTTCCGGTTAAATCAAACATCTTTTGAGCACCTCCTCAATATCATATTCTTTGTTGTATTCCATTTCAAATCCACAGTCAAGCTTTGATGTGTATTTTAAAGGGTCTTCGGTATTGCTCTCAAACATTCCGTAATGAGTTGGAACGCCGACTTTAGGATTGATTATCCTTGTCAGTCGAATCGCATCGTTCACGTCCATATTTCCAAGCTTTCCGTTGATGCAGATAAACATAATATCTATATTATATTTTCTTAGCTCTTCAAGCTTTTCGTTATATTCCGTATCACCTGAAAAATACATTGTGATTCCGTTATGCTTTACAATAACACCAACTGCCGGAACAGTATGGTCTGCAAACACTGCCTCAAGCTCAAAATCACCGATTTTAACGGCCGTTCCCTCATCAAAAGCTTTATACTTCATTACGCCGCATTCTATCAATGTGCTTTTCGCATCGTCCGGCGCTAAAAAAAGCATATTCTCTTTTTTTATAAGCGGAATTGCATCAATATCAACGTGGTCAAGGTGGTTGTGCGTACAAATCACAACATCGCTTTTTAATTCTTCCGGTAAAAACGGTGCTTTCACCATTCTGCCACGCTTTGCTATGCGGTCAACTACATCTGAAAGATATGGGTCAATGCATATTTCAGTTGTTCCATCCGAGAGAATATACCCGCTTTGCCCTATCCAACGTATCGTCAAATCACGCATTTCATCAGCTCCATTCGCGGTCGTTTGCCCATTCGCCATCCCACTGTGTTGTCGGTTCCCACTGACCCGGATATTTTTCGTGGATGTGCTGAGCGATAAGTTCTTCGTTAAGCTCATCAATACCAAGTCCCGGCTTGTTCGGAACGTTTACAAAACCATCCTTAAACAACGGATTTTCAATACCGATTGCAAGGTCGTTCCACCACGGAACATCTATTGAATGGAACTCTACCGCGAGAACATTCTGCATTGCCGCTGCAGTGTGAATTGCTGCCATGCATGCAATAGGACTTTCCGCCATATGTATTGCCATTGCCACGCCGTATTTATCACACATATTACCGAGCTTTTTCATCTCAAGTGCACCGCCGACCGTGAGCATATCGGGGTGAACAACAGATACGCCACCGCGAGACATAAGCGGTTCAAAATTCTCTGCAAGCCAGATATCCTCACCCGTGCATATCGGAACATTGCACGAATTTGCAATCTTTACATAGTGGTCTGTGTAGTGCCACGGTGCAATATCCTCGATCCACGCAATATTATATTTTTCAAGGCGCTTTGCAAACATTATGCAGTCCTCAAGTGCAACATGACCAAAATGGTCTATCGCAAGCGGAACTTCATATCCGATTACATCGCGAACCTCTTTCACATAATTTTCAAGATAATCCATTCCCTTTTGTGTGAGGTGGATTCCTGTTGCATGATGCGGAATAGTGAATATTTCATAGTTCTTTCCAAGCATCATATCCATATCAATAGAGCCCTTTTGATGGTTTATCGCCTTCATTGAATATTTTTTGATATCTTCAAGGAAGCCTATCGGTGCGTTAAGGCATCCCGGCTCATCAAGCATAAGCTCAATGCCGAGATCCATTTTAAGGAAGGTAAAGCCCTGCTCCATTCTCTTTTTGAGCGCTTTGCCCATATCCGTTCCTGTATGCTTTCCGTCGACATCGGTATCGCAATAAACTCTTACCTTATCACGGAACTTACCGCCGAGCATCTGCCAGAGCGGAACGCCCCATGCTTTTCCGGCCAAATCCCATAATGCTATTTCAAGCCCTGAAACGCCGCCGCCCTGACGTGAATGACCGCCAAACTGCTTTATACGTCTGAAAAGCTTGTCAACATTGCAGGGGTTTTCTCCGACAAGACGGGATTTGAGCATAAGAGCATATGTTGCGCTCGATGCATCGCGAACTTCACCGTAGCCGACAATCCCCTGATTTGTATAGACCTTGATAAGCGGGCAGTGCTTCGGTGCACCATTGATATTGCACACGCGAATGTCCGTAATTTTAAGCTCGGACGGTTCTGAACATCTGTTTACATTAATTTCCATTATTATCCTCCTTGACTAATCACTTTCAAAGTGATATATTTATTTCACTGACTTAAATTATAATATGTGTAGCTTTTTCTAACCACCGATATATTACGAAATATATCCACTATTTTACGAAAGTGAGTAAAGTTATGCGATATGACGAACATACTCTTTGCGACTCATCGGGAAAAACAATAATAAAAGCTTATCATTCTGCGGTTGGTCCAAGAACAAGGCAATATCAGGCGCACCACCATACCGAATGCGAATTATCCCTGTTTTTAAAAGGTCGTGGAATTTACCGTGTAGACGAAAAATTCTATACTTTTTCACCCGGTGATATGTTTCTTTTCGGAAGCAATGAGGTCCATTGCATAACAAATATCGACGAGGAACTGGATCTTCTCAACATCCAATTCGAGCCACAGTTTTTATGGGAACGAACTGAAAACATTGAGCTTCTTTCTTTGTTCGTCTCACGCAATGAAAATTTCAGCAACAAGTTTGATTCCTCTGATATTCAGCTGAGGGACTCTATCCTTTCAACTGCAAACGAGATTTCAAAAGCTTCACCGGCACACGCTGTTGCCACGAGGTGTTTTCTTCTTCTCGCACTTACTCATATTTTAAGAAATTATGATTATACAAATTCAAGCTCCGGACTGACAACAAGTGACACAACGCTTGAAAAGCTGCATTCTGCAATGGAGTATATCGACAACAACATCGAAAAGGAATTAACTTTATCAGGTATAGCAAAAACTGCATTTATGTCGCAGAACTATTTTTCATCCGTGTTTAAAAAATTCAACGGCATTTCACCGTGGGAATACATCACTATTAAAAGAGTTGAGCGAGCAGTGCTCCTTCTTCAGACCACTTCGCTTACAAAGCTTGAAATCGCAGAAAAATGCGGTTTTTCCAGTTCTTCAAATTTTTATAAGGCATTTGAAAAAATAACAGGAAAAACCCCAAGCGAATTTACTTTACAAAAACAAATGCCTCACAAAAGATAGATTTGCCGGAATATCGACTTGATAACTTTTTCCGCCAACTATATACTTTAAGGTGTATAGTTGGCATTATTAATTTTCACAAGGAGCTCAAAATGAATACAACACTTCCTCATTTTCGTATTAATAGACGTGAAAATGATATTATTACAATTCCCATCAGCGACTCTCAATGTATTATCGAACGAGGCGGCATAGAGTTTTCATTTAAAGAAACAAAAAACGAGAACTACACCCTTTACAATCTCACCGTATCCAACAGAACCGAAACGGACATTCTTCCGGAAAACATAGATTTTCTTCCCGGAATTGACACCTATATGGCAGAGCATCCGGAGAGAAACAAAATCCTCTTTCCATCAATGCTAAGATGCGAAAAAACTCACTTCCACGGATATTTTATGAGTCCTGACGGAAAAATTCTTGCAATCGCATCTCCTGATGCAATCGCTTCGTATTCTCTCTTGTACAGCAAAACCCGGAATTTTGATGAAAACGAAGGTGAATACGGACATCGGATACATACCGTCGCTCTTAATCTTTTTCATAAGAATCCGCTACCCGAACGACATCCAAAGAATTTGGATGTATTACATTCGAAAGAAACAAAAGAGTTTAATATTTATCTTATACCGCTTGATGATCTTTCGCAATACGGTGAAAAGATTTCCCGGATATGTAATATTCCGATTATAACCGCAGATTTATTTACAGGCGTTCCCGGAAACAAAATCACTTTTGAAGTATCCTCCAAAGAGCCATACACGGTAAATTGCAAATCGCCCGACAACACCGATAATCCTTCTATGAAAATGAGAGAAGTAGGTGTCTACACAATTTATGTAACATCGGAAAGCGGAAAGATTTCAGAGGCAAAATTCTATTGCAGAAAACCTTGGAGCAGTTATCTCAAAGTTGCAAGACTTTCAGCCCTGAACAAGCCTCAGAAGGCAACCACTCATGCAGAAAGTTGGTACGGGTTCTTCTCTGCATTCTTAGCCGCGAAGCATTATCCCGACAAAGCAATTGACGAAAGACTCTCGGCTCAATTTGAAGAAATTTCATCACTTATGTTTAATTTTGATAAAATCGAGCCATACGTTATTCCGGAGCGAATCCAAAACACCTCAACCCTTATAAGTGTTTTAGTTGACAAATATGAAGCGGATAAAACGAAAAATGAAAACGATTTGAAGCTTGCTTCAAAGTTCGGCGATTGGCTGATGAAATGTCAGAAAGAAGACGGAGGATACTATAAAGGAAACACTCTTTATACCTGCGTTATCTATATTGCAAAATCAATGTTTGAGCTTGCCGAATCCGAAAAAGCAGCAGGCTTCGAAGCAGAAGCAAAGCGGCATTATGAATCAGCAGCAAGGGCATGCGAACAATTATGCGAAAAACTTGATGACATACAGACCGAAGGTGAGCAAACCTTTGAGGACGGAATGATTTCCTGCTCAGCACTGCAGATCGCAATGTATGCGCTAAGCTTACCGGAGATTAAGCGTGGCAAATACATAAAAGCAGCAGAGCATATGAATAAACTTCATTCATGCCTTGAACATAAGCTTGTTCCCGATTGTAGAATGAACGGTGCAAGTCTCAGATTCTGGGAAGCACAATATGATATTATGTTCCACAAAAACTTTATTTGCAGTCCTCACGGTTGGAGCGCATGGACAGCCTATGCCAAATATTATTTATATCTGCTTACCGGAAAAGAAATCTATCTGAAAGAGCTTTTCAACTGTATCGGTTCATGTGTTCAGCTTATGTCGGAAGACGGAAATCTCCGTTGGGCGTTTGCAAATGACCCGTACATCTGCGGAAGAAAGCTTGTCCCGGATTATGAAAAACCGGTAACTGACGGTTATTCAAGCGTAAAACTCAGTGTTCCCGCTTGCAAAGGAAAATATGAAGTTGTAACATGCGGCGAAGAATACATTGATATGATTTCGGATTGGTACAGAGTCGGAGAGCAACGCTTAACCGGTGGCTATGACCTTTGCCCGCTTATACTTGCCGATAAAACAATATCAGTAGATCCTCAAGGCGGAGCATGCGACAACGATGTTCACGAGATATTCAAATGCCTTGAAGAAACGGTTTTGAAAAAAGCATTTATCATCGAACGGGAAGACGGAACCGTATCCGGCTACAATTGCACGGCTTCTAAAATCAACAGTTCAACAATAAAAGTTGATTTGCACGAAGATACAGAACTATTGCATACCAATTTAAAAAACAAGTATCAAGTCGAGCTCGGTAAAAAAATCTTTACTGTTTCGCCCGCTTTAAAGTTTGAAACGCTGACGAATAAATAATTTCTATATGGAGGACATTATATGAATTTTCAGTTTAAAACTAAAGACGATGTTAAGCTTTCGATAAATCTTTTGTCAAAAGAAAACGGAATAGAGCTATATGAGGTTAAGGCGGTATATCCGCAAGAGCAAATACCAGAAACATTCAGTATCACATTTTCAACACCTGTCATCGATACATATTCTGTTTGGAGTCCATCGATACAATACGACAGATATTTAGCTCCTGCATGGGGAAAGAGAACAACAAGTTCCCGTCTTGCTTCCTGGATGCCTCTTCATACTCTCGTTTCATCTGCCGGTAAAAATAAAATTGCAGTTGCTCTGTCGGATGCAAAAACGCCGACATCAATACGCACAGGGGTGCGCGAAGAAACTGCAAACATTGAATGGGAAATAAACTTTTTTACAATCAAGGTAGCACCGCTCAAAGAATATATTGCAATAATACGAATTGATACTCGCGATATTGCTTACTATGATTCTATTTATGATGTTGTGTCCTGGTGGGAAAATGAATGCGGCTATAAACCGACATATGTTCCCGAATATGCAAAACTTCCGATGAATTCTCTTTGGTATAGCTTTCATCAGCAACTTGATGTTGATGCCATTGTTGAGGAATGTGAGCTTTCAAAGCCTCTTGGTATGGATACCGTAATTATCGATGATGGTTGGCAGACGGATGACACAAATCGCGGCTACAGCTTTTGCGGTGATTGGGAGGTAACACCTACCAAGATTCCTGATATGAAGCAGTTTATTGACAGAATTCACAACACGGGTATGAAGGTTATCCTTTGGTATGCTCTTCCGTTTGTGGGAAAATTCTCCAAGGCATATGAGCGTTTTAAAGATATGCTTCTGCATAAAGAAGGCGATACCAGAAATTTTTGGTCACTTGATCCGCGCTATAAGGAAGTCCGCGACTATATCATCTCTTTCTGTACAAAAGGACTCAAAGAATGGGGACTTGATGGGGTAAAGCTTGATTTTATTGATGCATTCAAGCTTTTCGGAAAGTCACTTGAGTATGATGAGAGACGTGATTTTCAGTCACTTGAGGAAGCAATTGATAAGCTTATGACAGATATAACAGATGGACTTCGTGCAATAAACCCTGAAGTTCTTATAGAGTTCAGACAGAGTTATGTAGGTCCGGCTATAAGAAAGTATGGGAATATGTTCCGTGTTGCAGATTGTCCTGACGATGCTATCCGCAACAGACAGGATATAGTCGGACTTAGATTCACTTCGGGAAATTCAGCGGTACATTCCGATATGATTATGTGGAATCGCGAGGATAACGTTGAGAGTGCAGCGCTTCAGTTTGCAAGCATCCTTTACAGTGTGCCGCAGATTTCGGTCAAAATTGCAACGCTTCCGGAAGAGCATAAGAAAATGCTTGAGTTTTATCTTTCGTTCTGGCGCGAACATCGCGATATTCTTATTGGTGGTAAGCTTCTTGCGGAAAATCCCGAAAGTGCTTACAGTATTGTTTGCGCCGAGCGTGACGGAAAAGCTATATTTACTTCTTACACGGATACGTTAATTGACTGCAGGGCATATATTGATATAATCGCAGTGAATTGTTCGCGTGCAAAAGCACTTATAATCAAGGGTGCTGAAGGTAAAATATATAAAGTTCTTAATTGTATGGGCGAAACTGTCAGCGAAGGGAAGATTGACAGTACTCTCTTTGAAGTTGATGTACCACTGTCCGGAATGGTGTTCGTAAAGTGATGTTTCAAACAAATCAATTAAATCTACTTATATCAGCAATGAAACAAGATATTTTGAAATGAGATTTGTCTCGACCGCTGAAAGAAGCAAGCCCTGCAAGAAAGTTGGCTGTAATGGAGTCGATCGGAGGAACTCGACTGGCTGCCAATCGGCAAAGCGGTAAAGCTGATAATCTGGAATCACAGATAAGATTTGACCGGGATGTTGTAGAGCTTAATCCAGATTGGGTTTCAATTTGCATAGGAATAAATGATGTTTGGCGGCAGTTTGATTCTCCAGCAATAGTTAATGCTCACGTCTTGCCGGACGAATATGAAATGAATTTTGAAAAAATGATATTGAAAATCACCGGTAAAGTAAAGGGAATATTTATTTTATCTCCGTATATTATGGAATCTAATCGTGAAGATGTGATGCGAAAAAGAATGGACGAATATGTTGCAATAGCTAAAAAACTCGCAGAGAAATACAACTGTATTTTTGTCGATTTTCAGAAGATGTATGAAGACTATTGCAAGGTAAGGCATTCCTCGTATGTTGCGTGGGACAGGATACATCCAAATCAGATTGGCGCAACATTGATGGCAAGGGAATTCCTTAATCATTGCGATTTTGATTATAATCATAAAGTGTAGTTGAAAAGGAGCATTCTTTATGGATATTTTAACGCAAATAAAACCCGTTCCACAAAAAGCAATTCAAGGAAAAGGGAAAGTCATTATTGGAAAATCAGGGAATCCCGATTTTTACATAATACCCGACAATTGCACTGGTGAACTATCACAAAATGCACTTGCCCACCTGAAGAAGAAACTTCTTGCCAGCATCGGGGGAAGTATGAACACCGAGGCAAGGACAGTTATCAAAGCAAACATCACACCAGATGTTCCTGTTGAAATTATTAAAAACAGCAATCAATCATACAGTATAGAAGCGCATAATGACGAAATCGTTATTAGCGCTTACAGTGATGCGGGGCTTTACTATGGAGTTATAACACTTCTCCAATGCATTTCGGTTGAAAATAACACGTTTTTTGTTCCTGAAATGTCTGTGCTTGATTGGCCCGACCTTCGTACTCGTGGTTATTTTATGGAATGTCGTTTTGGAAGCAATCTTATGACGCTTGACGATTGGAAAGACGTTGTTGACGATATGGTTGAAATGAAGCTCAACCAGCTCGTTGTCGCGCTTTACGGTTGTTGGAACATTCAGTATGACGGAGTTATAAGCGAGTATGTCTATATTCCCGTAAAAAAATACCCTAAACTCAGAAGCAACGTTATCAAGCGCTACTATTCACCGCAAAAAAGAGAATGGGTGGACGAAACTGTATTTACGCCTATGGCTGAGAATGACTTTTTCGGTACACTTGTCGCATACGGAAAAGAACGCGGAGTTGAAGTTTTGCCGCTTTGGAACAGTTACGGGCATAACACTCTTATTCCGCGAATGTACCTTGAAGTCAGCGCACGGATTGACGGAAAACCGTCAGGTCACGGACTTTGTGTTTCATGTAAAGAAACATATGATATGCTATTTTCAATTTACGACCAGATTATTGACGAATATCTCGCTCCCAACGAAATAACGTCATTCCATATCGGAATGGATGAGGTCCGTGATGAAATTGCTACGGATACATCAGATATCTACAAAGTATATTCTCCATGGTGTGAGTGCGATGAGTGCAAAAAGCTCAGCAATGATGAAAAATTCTTAAATCACGCAATAAAGCTTATAAGCTATCTAAAATCCCGAGGGATGAAAAGCATTTATATCTATTCCGATATGATGACAAAAATCGTAGAGCCTGCAAGCTTTAAAACGCTTCTTGAAGAACACGATCTCCTTGATGTTACAGTAATTGATTGGTGGTCATATGCAAACAACAAAGAAGGTCTTATGTTTGATACGATGCATCCGGAGCTTGGTATCCGCTCAACAATAAAGCCTTGGAACTCTTACGCACACTGGAGCATGACCTTTGACACTGTACCTAATGTATATAATCTCTCTGAAATGGCGCATTCCGAAGGACATGTTGAAGGATTGCTCTCATATTCCGCTTGGGACAAAAGCTGCGACCGCAACCATATGAGTATGGCAGATTACAGCTGGAATTTTGAAGGAACCGGCAGTATTGAGGAGTTCCGGAATCGTTATGCAATGCGCGAGTTCGGTGCAGACTATGAAGCGGCGCGTCATGCACTTCGGCTCATTGATGAAATAACAGCAGAAGAGAACAGCTACACAAAATACGGAGATTTGAAAGAAAACCTTGAAAGCGTAGGAAACGGAACACTTCTTCAAAACGATTTGGCTTACTACTACTTTGTCTATGTAAGAGCCGGAAAAGACTATCCTCGCAACTTTCCCGGAGAGACAATGGAGAAGCTTTTAAAAAACACAGAAATGTATGCAAAACAGCTTTCCGAAATCGCCGTAATGTCAAAAGAAGCACTTGACATCTTTGAACGATTATCTGCAAATACAGATGTGAACACACATCTTGCAAAAAGATTTGCGTGTGAGGTAAACAATTATCTTTGTCTTGCAGAAGACTATCTTGCACTTCTTAAAATCCACGAAGTTGTGAACGCAAGCGATATGTCGAAAAAAAGAGAACTTATAGCGGAAATTTCTGAGAAACGCAAAAAAGAGAGACTCTCTCTTATGGCTCGTATAGAAACCATCAAGGAGGATTTTCTCATTCCGAGCCACCTTCGCAACCAAAGCATATTCATGCAGTTTTTTGCTGATATTGAAGCCTACGCGAACAATACATCCGACGAAGACTTTAATTTGGATGTTAAAGACCTCCGTAAGACAGCAAGCACGGCATTCTGGAATTTACGGTAGTTACATGATTTAAAAGGAGAAAACAACCATGAAAAAATACACAAGAGAGCAATATCTGCAGATGATTCCGCAAAGTGCAGTTAGGCAATGCTTTATAGATGCACCGGGATACAATGCGGCATGGGATTACTGCGTAACTCCCGAGGGCAAGCATTATATTCCGTGCTGTGCCGAGGGTACGTTTCCTGAATACGTAAAGCTTTATGAGTATTTACCGGAAACCAACGAGATGAAACTTCTGTTTAACCTTGAGGACAGCATCACAGTTTACCCACGAACAATACGTCCCAGCAAGTTCCACACCTCAATTAACCCGATGCCGGACGGAAAGCTCATTATGACAACTCACACAACAGCAAGCGCGCCGACTCATCCGTGCTGGATGCCCGAAGCATACTACACTCATATGTGGGAAGGCTTTATGGGCTCCAACGTAATCATTTATGACCCAAAAACAGGCAAGGTTGAGGATCTCGGAATTCCCGTTCCCCGAGATACTATTTATGGCGCAAAATATATAGCAGAAAAGAATTGCTTATTCTTTATCACATATACACGCGGACATGCTTATCTTTTTAATCTCGATGACCGTTCAGTAACGGATTTCGGTCAGTGCACGGAATTCGGCTCATACCTCATAAAAGAAGCGTCTGACGGCAATCTGTACTTTTCCTCGCGCAGCGGTGATTTATGGAGATTTAATACATCTGTGATGAAGCCGGAATTCACCGGAATTGAAATACCAAGGGAAGATACTCCGGCTTGCCGTGCTCGAAATGTTATGGCCTATGCAACAACCGGTGCAGACGGAAGATTGTATTTCACAACGCACCTCGGCAGACATTTTTTTGCATATGATCCGAAGACTAACACACTCCAAACCCTTGCATATACCGTTCCCGAAGAAATGCGCGAGGATTATCCCGATGCAATGGTTTTCGGTATGGTTTTTGATAAATACGGAAAGTTGTGGTACACAAGCCACACAAACAAGCTTCATTTATGTTGTATTGATATAACAGACCCCAACGCCAAGCCACAGGCTTTCGGCCTTGTCGGTACAGAAAAGCGTTGCCACGATTGCATAGAAAACATTTTCATCCGCGATGATGTTTTGTATATGTCAGATGCAAACCATGGCCCCGATGCTCCAGGCGTTGTTTCGGTAGATCTTGAAGAAATAAGAAAAAATGTGGACGCACCCAAAATTATCTGTCAGGATGAAATCCTATATATTACAAGAGATAATGAATTTGAGAACTTCGACCTGTATGATGGAGATCTTGCAAAAGACGGCAAACGAATTATTGAGTTCAATAATCAGACAAAACGCGATTCTGCATATCTTGCTGCAAATCCATTTAATTTTGGTAAAGGAAAAAGGTTTGTTTGTAAGCTTTGGAAAAAGGTCGGTTTGGATGGTTCTCAGGTGTATAAAGTTTCCTACGATGCATCCGGGAATGTTTTAGCATATACTGAGAACGGAAAGTGTGTCACATCAAAGGATGGCGAAATACTAAAAATCGAAGACTGTCCAAAACTCACTCAACCAGCCTCTGCTGAAATTGATTTTAGCAAGTACACTCTGCCTGCGCATCCGGGAAGACAATACCTCGCGACCGCATCTGCCTACACAAAGCTTTCTGACGGGAGCTATCTTGTCGGAACACATGATGGTATGTTAGCACTTATAAAAAATGGCAAGGTTTTCTCACTCGGTGCAGTATGCAATGACGGTGCAGTCCATGATATTGCGGTAACTCCCGACGGTAAAAAAGCATTTGGTGTTGCCGGAGATCACGATAGTATCGGCGTTGTTTTCTCCTTTGATATCGAACTTGGTATCGAAATCGGAGGATGCATATACTTTATGAACGGATCAAGTCGTGAAAGAACAGGTGTCAGCTGTGAACCGTGCTGCGTAGCAGTTTCGCCGGACGGAAAGCGTGTCGCAATCGGTGTTCGCGACAATCTAGGTTGCGTATACGAATTTGAAATCTGACAAAGAAAGGACCGTGCTGAAATGAAAGTATTAGATGTAATTCTTGTTGGTGCCGGAAGTCGCGGAAGAATATACACAGACCATATGACCGGAGATAATTTTCGCGTAGTAGCCGTTGCCGAACCCATAAAGCAACAGCGCGACTATATCCAAAAGCTTCACAAAATACCTGATGAGATGTGCTTTGACAGCTGGGATCAAATGCTTGAGAAAGAAAAATTTGCTGATGTCTGCATTATTGCAACAAGTGACAGTCTGCATTACAAACCTGCTATGAAGGCAATAGAAAAAGGATATAACCTGCTTCTTGAAAAGCCGATTGCACCAACATATCGTGAGTGCCGTGACATAGCAAGTGCCGCAAAAAAACAAGGTGTCAAAATTCTCGTTTGCCATGTTCTCCGCTACACGCCTTTCTTCAGGAAAATAAAGGACTTAATTAACGAAAATAAACTGGGTAAAGTCATCTCTGTTCACCACAGCGAATGTGTCGGCAATGTACACCAAAGCCATAGCTACGTTCGCGGAAATTGGGGCAACGAAGAAAAAAGCTCGTGTATGCTGCTTGCAAAGTCCTGTCACGATATTGATATACTTCAATGGCTTATCGATAGCAAATGCAAGAGTGTTTCATCCTTCGGCTCATTAAGCTATTTCAAAAAAGAAAATGCTCCTGATGGTGCGCCTGATTATTGCATCGACGGTTGCCCTTACGGTGAAGAATGCTATTACAATGCAATTAAACTCTATCTTGAAGATGAGGAAAACGACTGGTTCCGCAACGCTGCAGCAAAAAAGGTCAATCCGACAAATGCAGAGATCGAAGAAGTTCTTCGCACAACGCAATACGGAAAATGTGTATTTAAATGCGATAACGATGTTGTTGACCATCAGGTTGTCAATCTTGAATATGAAAACGGAGCTGTTGCGTCATTCAACATGAGCGCATTTAATAAAGGCGGCAGATACATACGCGTTATGGGAACAGACGGCGAATTGTATGGTGACATGGAAGAAAACACTATTGACTATTACAGCTTTAAAACCCGCGAGCATACCATAATAAATCCGCTTGAGTCAAAACTCAGCGGGGACATCACCGGAGGACACGGCGGCGGTGACGCCGGAATAGTAAGCACACTGTATAAGTATATCGTTGAGGATTATTCCGGAGATATGCTCAGTGAGATCGGAGTTTCAGCAGAAAACCACGCTACAACCTTTGCAGCCGAAAAAGCGCGCGTTGAGCATAGAGTTATCAGTTTATCAGAATTTGAAAACGAATGTGACTGCACGGCCGGAAATAATGCCAAAAAATAAAGTTTTAAAGATGAGAATTGACAAAAGCTACCCTGATTTGTGCAGACAGCACAAACCAGGGTAGCTTTTGCTATTAGCCTATTTTTTTATTTTACCTCGCGGATAATGCCCATCGGTGTCTGCTGTGCGCTCTGACCGAGCGGGTTATCGCGCAAAATCTTCGGAAGAAGCGTTCTGTCAACAGTATCGTCAGACGCACCGAGGATTTTTCCGGTGAGGTCGTTTACGTCTACAACTGCAACGCGGAAACCGATTCTTGCCGCAACATCGCGTGCAACCTTATCCGGATCCTCCGGACCGAGAACAACGCACTTGTTGTACGGCGGAAGGGTGTACGGTGTCGGTCCGTCGATAGACTCGGCGCGGTAGCCCGCAACCTTGTAAAACCAGCCGCGCTTACCTAAAAGCTTTCCTATTGCGGAGCAGAATGCCGCACAGAGAAGACGGAAGGTTCCGCACTCACGAAGTGCCATTTCCATGGTTTCAGGAATACCGAGGCCTATTCCGTAGGGTGACTTGTAAACAAACTTACAAAGAAGCTTTGCAAGCGGACGCGGATGGATTTCCGTAAGCGGAACAGCGCGCTTCTGCGAGCAGGCAACACACTTTTCCGAGATAAAAAGAATATCTCCCTCCTGCATATGCTCTGCGGCATATTTTTCCGCAACATCCGTAATCTTATCGCTTTCGGTTACAACATGCGTCTTTATCGGCAGGCGCATATACTCCTTCCCGTCAACGGTTATGGTAGTATTCTTGCCTTCATTTGCACAAAGCTCTGACATTTTTATACCCCTTTTATGAGTTAATTTTATTCTGTATGCATTAAGTATATCACAAAAGCGTACCGACGGCAAGTATAAAAATAGGTCCATTTTATACTTTTGCGTATTTTGCCGATAAAAATATAATTATTTTAGAAAAAAAGGTTGAAAAATTCTTTAATATGTGGTAGAATTTACTGTACTTATGACAAGCATTACCGTGTATTATTCGCACGGCAGATTATTTCGGAGGTGTTTATTTTGAAAATTGCTCTTACTATTGTTCAGCTTATTCTTTCTGTTGCACTTGTCTGCATCGTTATGTTCCAGCAGGGACGCACTCAGGGTCTCGGCGCTATCGCAGGTGCCGGTGATACCTTCCTTTCCAAGAATAAGTCTAAGTCTCTTGATGCTACACTTGCAAAGCTGACAACGGTTATCGCAGCTGTATTCATTATTGTTACGCTTGTGCTTAACCTCAATATTCTTGGCTAATCTACCAATACAATATCATGCGCAGAGCGGCTTTTGCTTCTGCGCTATTGTATTTTTAATCCATCTTTATCAAAGGAGTCTTTAACTTGACAAATCCCAACATCAGAAACATTGCCATTATTGCCCACGTTGACCACGGCAAAACCACGCTGGTTGACGAAATGCTGAAGCAAAGCGGAACCTTCCGCGAAAACCAGGTCGTTGCAGAACGCGTTATGGATTCTAACGACATCGAGCGTGAGCGCGGCATCACCATTCTCGCAAAAAACACGTCAATCCGTTACGGTGACGTGAAAATAAACATAATTGATACTCCCGGACACGCAGATTTCGGCGGCGAGGTTGAGCGCGTTCTCAAAATGGTTGACGGCGTTATCCTTCTCGTTGACGCTGCCGAAGGCCCTATGCCGCAGACGCGTTTTGTTCTTCAAAAAGCGCTGTCTCTCGGTCATCGCGTAATCGTTGCGGTCAACAAGATTGACCGTCAGGACGCACGTCTTGACGAAATTGAGGACGAGGTTTTAGAGCTGTTTATGGATCTTGAAGCAAACGATGACCAGCTTGATTCTCCGTTCCTTTTCTGCTCCGCACGCGCCGGCATTGCATCAAACGACCCGCTCACAGAAGGCACGGATTTGCGCCCGCTCTTTGACAAAATCATCGAATACATTCCTGAACCGAGTGCAAATTGTGACGAGCCGATGCGCCTTCTTGTTTCGTCCATCGACTATAATGACTATGTAGGAAGAATAGCTATCGGTCGCGTTGAATCCGGCATCATCCGCCAGAATCAGGAAATTGTTGTCTGCGATTATCACAACCAGCGCGAGCCGAAGAAGGCTAAAATCACCGCAATGTATCAGTTTGAGGGACTTGAGCGCGTTCCCGTCACCGAAGCAACCGCAGGAAATATTATCTGCCTTTCGGGTATCGCTGAGATAACAATCGGAGACACTATATGCGACACCGAAAATCCGGAGCCGCTTCCGTTCGTCAAGATTTCCGAGCCGACGGTTGAAATGACTTTCTCCGTAAACGACTCACCTTTTGCCGGACGCGAAGGAAAATTCGTAACAACCCGCAACATCAAGGACCGTCTTGAGCGTGAGCTTTTAAAGGACGTTTCCCTGCGCGTAACCCCTGCTGAAAACAGCTCTGATGCCTTCATCGTTTCCGGACGCGGAGAAATGCACCTTTCCATTCTGATTGAAACCATGCGCCGTGAAGGGTACGAATTCCAGGTAAGCACACCGCGCGTTCTTATGCGCGAGATTGACGGCGTTATGTGCGAGCCGATGGAAGAGGTTGTTGCCGATGTCCCCGGCGATTGCAGCGGTTCTGTTATTGAAAAGCTCTGCTCACGCAAGGGCGAGCTTCGCAAAATGTCACAGGTTGGCTCACGTACAAGAATTGAGTTCATCATTCCTGCACGCGGTCTTTTCGGTTACAGAAATGAGTTTCTTACAGATACAAAAGGAGAAGGCATCCTTAATTCCATCTTCCACGGCTATTCTCCGTCAAAGGGTGATATCCCACGTCGCGCAACCGGTTCGCTTATTGCATACGAAACCGGAGAAGCCGTCGGCTATGGTATATTCAACGTTCAGGACCGCGGCTCGATGTTCGTTTCTCCCGGAGACAATGTATACGCAGGTATGATTGTCGGCGTTTCCAACAAGGCAGACGACATCGTTGTAAACGTATGTAAGAAAAAACAGCTTACCAATATGCGTGCATCCGGAAGTGATGATGCTCTGCGTCTCGTTCCGCCGCGGATACTCAGTCTTGAGCAGATGCTCGAGTTTCTTGCCGATGACGAGCTTCTTGAGGTAACTCCGGAATCCTTGCGTATGCGCAAGCGTCTTCTTGACCACAGCGCACGAATGAAGCTTTTAAAAGGAAAACAACAATAATAAACCGATTCGGAGGCAGAAAGCTTGAAACACGGATTTAAAACCAACATTGTAAATGGTGTAACTTATCTTTCCGTCCCGGCTTTTGACAAAACCGGGCTTGCCGTAACCTGTTTTTCTACACGCCGCGGCGGTGTGTCTGCACCCCCGCTTGATGAAATGAACCTCGGCTTCGGCCGCGGGGATGAGAAAAGCAATGTTCTCCGCAATTATGAGCTTTTAGGCAACGCCGCAGGCTTTGACGCACTGCGCACCGTTGCCTTTTCTCAGATTCACCGGGACGGCGTATGCATTGCAGCAGACCTCGATGCGGGAGAGGCGTTCTCCCCCCGTAAGCGTGAATATGATGCTGTTATTACAAACACACCAAACCTTCCCATTGCAACGTACCACGCAGACTGCGTTCCCGTTTTTCTGTTGGATACGAAAAATCGTGCTGCAGGCGTAGCTCACGCGGGCTGGCGCGGTACCGCAATGAAAACCCCTGCCGCGGCAATCCGCGAAATGGCGAAAAGCTTTGGTTCTTGCCCCTGCGACATTCTTGCGGCAATAGGCCCGTCAATAGGCGCTTGCTGTTTTGAAACGGACAGCGATGTGCCCGATGCAATGATTTCTTCCTTTGGCGCGGTTGCAAAAAAACACATCGTTTCTCACGGCAACGGAAAATATCATGTTTCACTTCCCGCCCTCAATGCATTAACCCTTCTCGACTCAGGCATACCGGAAGAAAACATAACAATTTCGGATGAATGTACCTGCTGTAAAAACGACCTGTATTGGTCGCACCGTGCTACCGGAGGAATTCGCGGAACAATGGCGGCGGTTATTATGCTGAAAGGGGAAAAATGATGAAAAAAACGCTTTGTTTTATTCTCTTATTCATTCTGTTTCTCTCCTCCTGCGGCGTTACGGAGCTTCCCGAAGCGGATATTTCCTCATCCGCTCTGCCCGAGGAGGAATATATACCGGATACCTCGGTTTTCGGTGTTGCATTTGCTTCAAACGAAAGCGCAGACCCATATACAACGCCGAGTAAGATTAACTTTGAGCTTTGCGGACTTATCTGTGAACCGCTTTTTGCGGTTTCGGAAACCTTTGAGGTAACACCGGTTCTCTGCTCGGATTACACATACTCTGACCGTGAGTACACCTTTAATATAAAAAGCGGCGTCACGTTTTCCGACGGAAGCGCGCTTTCTCCGTCTGATGTTGAATACTCTCTCCGCGCCGCCGCGGAGAATGGCTCGTACTTTGCATCATCGCTCTCGGTTGTCGAAAGCATCCGTTCATCAAATTCAAAAGGATATGTAAAGGTTCGCCTTAAATACGACAATGCGCGTTTTCCCGCTCTTCTCGATATCCCGATTGTAAAATCGGGCACACGAAAAAACATATTCCCCATCGGCACCGGAATTTACGCACCCAAGGACGACAAAACAGCACTCGTCACACGCGACAATCATCACAGCGGTAAAAAAAATCATTATCAGGTGATTGCGCTACACGATGTTGCAAGCTCAGATGAGCTTGTGTTTGAATTTGACTCTCACAACATATCTCTTCTCGCAAGCGATCCGACAGGAACATCTCAGCTTATTCCTTCAAGTCTTGCGGAGCGCACAAACGTTCCGTCCACACTTTTTCACTATGTTGGATTTAACACAAGAAAACCGCTTTTCTCCGACAAGAACAACCGCCGTGCAGTTGCCCGCGCGATTGACCGCGACTCGGCGGCAAGCGGGGATTTTGCGCTGATGGGTAACGCCGCCGCTCTTCCCGTACACCCTGTAAGCGCACTTTATAACCACTCTGCGGCAGAGTCGCTTTCTTATCAACCGGACACCCCGCTTCCGTTCAACGATGCTCTTACCATACTCGTAAACAGTGAAAACAGCGGAAAGGTAGCAGTTTGCAAGAGAATTGCCGAAACGCTTACGCGTCTCGGCGCTCCCACCACCGTCCGCGCACTTCCGTTTGATGAATATACCCGTGCACTCTCCTCGGGTGATTTTGACCTTTATTACGCCGAGGTTGCGCTCGGCTCAGACTTTGACATCACTCGTCTTGTCGCCGGTTCTCTGAACTTCGGAGGCTTTTACGACGCGTCCCTCTCAGCAGGTGTTGCAGCATATCTCGGCGGTGACGAAGGGCTCTCGCAGTTCTTTACCGCATTCTGCGACACAATTCCGTTTGCACCTGTTCTTTTTAAAGATACGGCAGTATATACCGAGAAAAACTTTTTTGAAAAAATAAATCCATCCTCGCAGAATATCTACCATGATTTCTGCAATTGGAAGATAAGGAGCTCTGTATGAAAAGACAAAGCGGTGTTCTGATGCACATTTCCTCTCTTAACGGAAAATACGGAATAGGAACGCTCGGAAAAACAGCATGGGAATTCGTTGCCTTTCTTGCCAAAAGCGGGTTTTCAACGTGGCAGGTTCTTCCCGTAAACCCGCGCGGTCCCGGCTTTTCTCCGTACAATTCCATTTCCTCGTTTGCCGGAGATCCTCTTTTTATCGACCCTGAAGCACTTTTTGAAGCGGGACTTATAACAGAGGATGAGCTCCGCAGTGCAGAGCACGAAAACTGTGAGCGCGTTGATTTTAAAATTATCATTCCGGAGCGTGCACGGCTTCTGCGCCTTGCCTTTTCGCGTTTTCGTGATTATGAGGCACTTGAAGCGTTCTGCGAGCGTGAAAGCCACTGGATAGGTGACTATGCTTCATTTATGTCAATCCGCGAGGAGCTCGGTGGAATTGCGTGGCAGCATTTTCCGGCATCACTCCGCGACAAATCCGGCCTCTCGGAGTGGAGAGAAAAGCACCGCAAAGATGAAAACTATTATAAATTTGAGCAATTCATGTTTTTCTCTCAGTGGGAAAAGCTCCGCAGATTTGCAAATTCAAAGGGTATCTCACTTATCGGCGATGTTCCGATTTACGTTTCGCTTGACTCCTGCGATGTCTGGTCAAGCCCCGGGATCTTTAACTTAAACGATGCGCTCATCCCCTTTGACGTTTCCGGCTGTCCGCCCGATGCATTTTCCGCAGAAGGACAGCTCTGGGGGAATCCGACATACCGCTGGAACCGTCTTGCCGAAAACGGATTCTCGTGGTGGATTGCCCGCCTTTCTCACTGCGCGAAGATGTTTGACACCGTGCGTCTCGACCACTTCCGCGCATTTGAAGCTTACTGGTCTGTCCCCTACGGCGCTGTGAATGCCGTATGCGGCCATTGGGAAAAAGGACCGGGCAAAGCGTTCTTTGATACGATAAAATCCGCACTTCCCAACCTTTCTCTTATCGCAGAGGATCTTGGTTTTCTTACAGATGAGGTCTTTGCCCTGCGTGACGGCTGTAACCTTCCCGGAATGAAGGTTTTGCAGTTTGCATTCGACAGCGATGAGCATAACATTTATCTTCCGCACAAATATCCCGAAAACTGCGTTGTATACACCGGCACCCACGACAACGACACTCTCCGAGGCTTTCTCGAGTCTGCTCCCTTGCATATTCTCGACTTTGCACGGAGATATCTCTCCCCCGCTGACGGCGAAACGCTTTTTGATGCATTTTTGCGTGCGGCGTGGAGCTCCCGGGCAGACCTTGCAATTGCACCTATGCAGGATTTTCTTAATCTTCCCGCCACGGCGCGTATGAACACGCCTTCAACGGTCAACGACCGCAACTGGCGCTGGCGTATGCAGGAAGGAGCTCTTTCAAAAGCTCTTTCAGAAAAGCTTTTTGCGCTTAACGAAAAATACTCCAGAATATAATCTCATTTTTAGGGCACCTCCGTCATATTTATTATGACGGAGGTGTTTTTTCTGTGAAGCTTTCAAAAATAAGCCGCAAGTCGGTTTTTTACAGTCTTTTTGCAATATCCGTATCTAACACTTTTCTTCAGCTTCTCGGTTTTTTGTACCGCATTTTTTTAAGCCGTATGGCGGGTGCCGAGGCGCTCGGCGTATATCAGCTGGTAACGCCGTTTTATTCCGTTATGTCCTCTCTTGCGCTCAGCGGTCTCACCGTTGCAGTCGCACGCATTGCGGCATCAAAAGCCGGTGTGGGAGATATGACCGGCGCTGTACGCTCGGTAACTCTTTGCCGAAGAATTTTTTTCATATCTGTTTTTCTCCTTGCCGCCGTTTGCACTTTGTTCCCCAACGTGATTTCACGGAACATTCTCGGTGACAGGCGCACTATGCTCTCCCTCCCGTTTGTTTTTATCTGCCTTTTCCTTACGGGGATTGAAAACATTTTCAAAAACTATTTCTACGGAGTGGGAAAAGTATATCCTCAGATAATCTCCGAGCTTTCCGAGCAGGTAATCCGCGCTCTCGCCGTTGCCGCACTTCTTTTTACCTTCCGCACCGGTGATGCAGGCATCAGCGCTATGCTCATTTTTCTCGGTATGGTGATAAGCGAGCTGTTCAGCTCATCCCTGCTTTCTCTTTTTTACCGTCCGGAAAAGCGACGCCTTTCCTCCCGTCGAAGCGAACCTGTAAAAACGGCGGATATTCTCGCTATATCCCTTCCCGTATCGGCAGCGGCAACAGTGAACAATCTGCTCGGCTCGGTGAACTCCATTCTTCTCCCGCGAAGACTTCAATGTGCCGGAATGAGCCTGCGCACTGCAACAGAGGCCTTCGGTGCCATGTTCGGTATGACTATGCCGCTTCTTATGTTCCCTATTGCATTTATCGCATCCCTGACCTCCGTTATGGTTCCAAAGGTTTCCGAACAGCTTGCAGCCGGTGATGAACACGAGCTGAGAC
>SVLF01000022.1 GCA_015068085.1 Oscillospiraceae bacterium | reverse complement strand
GAGTGAGATTTGTAAACGCACCAACGTCATACTCTATACCGAAAACGCGCGAAAGCTCCAGCGAATGAGAGGAAACCTCCATAATAACGTGTGTGCACCCCGCATCCCGCATTTTCGCAAAAAGCGCCCAGAGCTCGTGCGATTCCGGAGTTGTTCGCTCCGTCGGAAGCACGGTATCTCCTATCATATTCTGGTTGGTGCCGATAAGCCCGCACATCGCACCGTTTTCTTCAAGCACGCGCTTTATGAGATATGTTACCGTTGTTTTTCCGTTGGTTCCGGTAATACCTATCATTTTCATATCCCGCGTCGGATTTCCGTAGAAATTCTTTGCGGCGGCGGCAAGCGCACATCTTGCGTTTTTTACAAGAATTTTGCTTTTGCCCGGTGCATCTTTTTTATCTGTAATAAATGCACACGCGCCGTTTTCAAATGCAGATTTTATATATTTATTTCCGTCCGTCTCGTAACCGCGGATTGCGACAAAGACGGTGTCTTTCCCCACTTTGCGCGAATCACACTCAACACCGCACACCTCGGTGTCAAAATCCACATCAGCTGACAGCACTTCTATGCCGTTTAGTATGTCGCGAAGTTTCATAAGACTACTCTGCCTTTCTTTAAATTTACCGTGAAATACCCTCTGATACGCCGGCGATATCATAAAATTCTACCGATACCACAGTGCCTTTATTGAGCTTTGTTCCTTCCGGATACTGCTGCTTCGTTGCTCCCACAGCAGACGAACGCTCTGAAACCGCGCCGTTTGCTTTCATATACAAGCCTGCGTTTGTGAGCACTTTATTTGCAGACTCAGGCGTCATACCGATAACATTCGGCATCTCCACCTGCTCGCCTTCCGCCTTGCCGCCCATATATACAACAATCGTTGAATTTTTCGGAATTTTCGAGCCTTCTGCCGGAAGCTGATCCGTACAAACCTTTCCGTCGCCTACCGTTTTTATGGTAAATGATGAATAGTTGCGGTTTGTGCTTAAAAGCTTGTTTACACCCTCGCCGGTTCCTCCGATGAGGTTGGGCATTGTTACCTCTGCTCCTACAAGCTCATCTGCAGTGTATGTCGGTTCAAATCCGAGATACGGTAAAATCTCGCCGAAAACCTTTCCCGCCACGGGTGCTGCAAGCTGGCTGCCCTCAAGGTATATGCCGCGCGGGGTATCAAGCATTACGAGAATTGCAATCTCCGGATCCTCCATAGGTGCAACGCCAAAGAAAGAAGCGATATACTTTTTCCCCTCTTCAGCGGTATATTCGTCAACCTTTTCGGAAGTACCGGTTTTACCGCCTATTCTGTAGCCGGAAACCCTTGCGTTTTTACCCGTTCCCGTTGCAACAGTCTCTTCGATTGAAGCATTTATAAAATCGGATGTCTTTTCCGATATTATCTGCCGGACAATCTCCGCTTCATTCTTTTTTATAACTATACCGTTATCGTCCACTATTTCTTTTACAAGATGCGGCTTCATAAGCTTGCCGTCATTTACCACCGCACCAACGGCACACACAATCTGCATCGGCGTTACCTTAAACGTCTGACCGAACGACGCAACCGCAAGGCTTACCTTATTCTTCGGATTTTTAAAATCCTTCTCGTTAAAGAAGTAGCCGCTCGCTTCGCCGATAAGGTCTACGCCCGTTTTATCAAGAAGCCCGAAGCCCTCGCAGTAGTTATAAAACTTTTCATTTCCTATTCTTGCCGCAATATTCATAAGCGCGCAGTTGCAGGATTTTTCAAGTGCCTGGGAAAGCGAAACATTTCCGTGTCCCTCGCGCTTCCAGCAGTGGATTGTTCTGTCTGCAACGCGAAGTCCTCCCGGGCAGTTGAAGCTTGAGTTTTCGTTTACAACTCCCTCTTCATATCCCATGGCTACCGTGAGTATCTTGAAAACCGATCCCGGCTCATATGCATCTGAAATAAACTTATTTCTCCACGATGCCTGAAGCTCATTCGAGCGCACCGTTTTTCTTTCATCCTCGCTCGCTTCTTCTATTCTTTTGATAGCCTCAGGATCCGTTATTTCAAACGGCGCATTCAGGTCAAAATCCCCGTAAGTTGCCATAGCAAGGATTTCGCCTGTTTTTATGTTATAAACTATTCCTGCTCCGCGGTTTTCTATCTTTCCGTCAATAACCGCCGTGCGAAGATGGTTTTCCAGCACCTGCTGAATCGTTTCGTCAATCGTCAGGACAAGATTCTGTCCGTTCTGTGCGTCGTGATATTCCTCATACTGGAATGACATATCCGTTCCGCGCGCATTTTTTGCGGCAATAACTCTTCCCGGCATTCCTTTAAGAACATTTTCATATTTCATTTCAATACCGAAAAGCCCGGTGTTATCGTCACCGCAAAAACCGATAACCTGAGATGCAAAGCTCCCGTAAGGATAATAGCGCTTCGTATCCTCGGCAAGGTGAATTCCTTTCACACCATGCTCCTTTATCTGTTCGCGCAGCTTTGTTGCAGCCTCGATATCTATCTTCTTTTTTATTACCTGATAATAGCTTTTCTTGTTTTCCGTTTTCTTTAAAACGTCATCATATTCAAGCTCAAGCGTTTCCGAAAGAATTTTTGCGACAGTACGGGCATCCTCCTCAGTCTCCATCTCCGCAGGAGAAATAAACACAGTTTCCGCAGTTGCGCTTACTGCAATTTCCTTCATATTACGGTCGTAGATAACTCCGCGCTTCGGCGTGATAACTGTATCACGGGTCTGTTGCTCTATCGCCATAGACTGATATTTTTTATAATCAATCAGCTGAATTTTCACAAGCGCCCCCACGAGAGGAAGAAATCCTACCGTAAGGCAGAAAAACATACAGAATATTATTCTGCCCAGTATTTTGTTTGACGGTCCTTTTCTCGCCACTTTAATATCACCCCGACTATATAAAGATGCGGAGAATGCAAAATCACAAACTCCGCTGATAATCCTTGCCTATAATTTATATTGTGGACACCGTCAATTTATGTATTCAATAACCGTTGAAAAGCCTTTTGCGAGCCCTGCAACGAGCTTCGATGTCGTCTGCGGCTTTTCCTCGCCTATCTCAAAGCGGTCTCCTCCGGATGTAGAGACATAGGTTATCTGTGACTTGTCAATTTTGCTCATACCGAGCTTCGTAACTGCCCAGTCGCGCACCTGAAGCGCGCCCATACGCTGATTGCGGCTCACCTCAAGCATCTGCACCTGCTCACGCAAATCCTCAAGCTCTGCTTCACGGCGGCGGTTAATATCCGATGCCTCCGTAAGGTGAACATATGAATAAAGAAGAGCGATAAGCATCACAAAAACAACTGCTCCGCAAAAAACGGAGAATCCGCTGATCTGCGGTCTTGCCTTTGCACGTGCGGCGCTTCTTGCCGCTGTGCGTGCCTTTGCTCCTTTTTTATTTACACTTGTACTGCGGTCAAATCTTGAAAGGTCGTATACCGGTTTACTTTTAGCTACTGCCTGCATATTCTTATGCCCTTTCCTTTCTTACAGCCGCTGTGCGACCCGGACCTTTGCCGAGCGCGAGCGCGGATTTTTTTCTACTTCATCTTCACTTGGGAGAATCGGCTTGTTCGACACACACTTAAGTGTGGGAACCTTACCGCAGACACACACCGGAAGTGACGGCGGACATGTACACGGTTTTTCCGCCTTGCGGAAGGCGTGCTTTACAAGCCTGTCTTCAAGAGAATGGAACGTGATTATCACTGCGCGTCCACCCGATTTCAACATATCGGGAAGAGCCTCCAAAAACTTTTCTATCTCCCCAAGCTCATCATTAACTGCAATCCGCAGCCCCTGAAAGCTCCGTTTTGCGGGATGCTGTTTTTCGCGCAGTGCCGCAGCCGGCATGGCAGATTTTATAATCTCAACAAGCTGCGATGTGGTTGTAATCTCACATTTTTCTCTCTCGCGCACAATTGCCGATGCAATTTTCCCCGCATATCTTTCTTCTCCGTATTCCGAAAGTATGCGCCGAAGCTCTTCAAAGCTTCTTTCATTTACAATATCGCGAGCGGTGAGCGAGCATTCCCTGTCCATTCTCATATCAAGAGGCCCGTCCGCCATATACGAAAAGCCACGTTCGGCTTCATCAAGCTGTGGCGACGAAACACCGAGGTCAAGAAGTATTCCGTCCGCCTTTTCAGATACCAGTGACGGTATATCGCAAAAATCACCTTTGATGAATTCTACGTTTTTAAACTCAGCAAACTCTCTTTTGCCGTATTCTATCGCCGTACTGTCTCGGTCTATGCAGATAAGCCTGCCGCCGTTCAGTCGCTTTGCTATTTCTCTCGAATGACCGCCGCGCCCGAACGTGCCGTCGATATAAACCCCATCGAGCTTTATATCCAGCATCCGGATGCACTCATCAAGCATGACGGGAAAATGAAGCTCATGCATCGCTATATCCCCGCTTCATCCATCACATCCATGATATAATCGGACGTGAGATTCTGAGCGTTCCACTCTTCCTCAGACCAGATTTCGAGGTGGTCGATCATACCAACAATAACAAGATTCTTATCAAGCCCCGCATACGCCCGAAGCTTTGCAGGGACAAGAATACGCCCTTGCCCGTCAAGCTCCATATCCTGAGACGGAGCAACGAAGAAGAGCTGGAGTTCACGTGATTTGCGGGTGGGGAGCGACTTTATCTTTTCTTCAAAAAGAGCCCACTCCGAAAGGGGATATGCCGCAAGGCATTTCCCAAGCCCTTTTGTAAGGACGAAGCTGCAACCAAGCTCCGTGCGGAATTTTGACGGAATAAACAGTCTGCCCTTGTCGTCTATTACGTGTGCATATTCGCCTCTCACAGCTTCACCTCCATTTTAAACCACTTTACACCACAGTGTATTTATATTATAAACGCATTCTTCCGAAAAAGCAATAGTTTTTTTAAAATTTCATTACACTTTTTTCGATTTTTTTGTAATCAAACTGAAATATTAAAGAGTTTTCCACATTTTCCAAAGTTTTTTCCACAGGTTTGCCGTGGTGGAAGGTGGGGGACAAAAACCATTTGAATCTTTTTCCCGCTTTTTTCATCAAAATTTACACCGTGTTCATTGACTTTTTCTTCACGCAATGATAATGTATAATATGTAATAAAACACTTTTTACGGAGGAACATATGTCAGTACCAGCACCGATTGTAACCGAAAACGACAAAAAGCTTCTGCAAAGCTTTTTAAACAACCCTGAAAAAGCAAGCGAAGTCAGACATACAATGGAATCTTTTTCAAAGCTTATGGCTTATTATAAATGTGCGATGATGGAAATCGAAACGAAATTCAATGTACTCAACGAGGAATTTTCACTCCGGTACGACCGCACGCCTATAAGCGGCATAAAAACGCGCCTCAAACGTCTTGACAGCATCATCCAGAAATTGCAGCGTGACAACACACCTCTTTCACTGAAGGCTGTCGAAACCACACTCAACGACGTCGCAGGTGTCCGCATCATATGCTCTTTTGTCGATGATGTCTATATGCTTGCAGAAGCACTGCTTTCACAAGATGACATCACGCTCATAAAAACGAAGGACTACATAAAAAATCCAAAACCCAACGGATACAGAAGCCTGCATTTGATCATCTCGGTTCCGATATTTCTGCTGCACGAGAAAAAGCAGATGAAGGTGGAAATACAATTCCGCACAATCGCAATGGATTCCTGGGCGGCTTTGGAGCATCAGCTCAAATACAAAAAAGATACAGAGTTCACCGATGAAATGGCAAAAGATCTGTACCTTTGTTCACAGCTCAGTGCGGAGCTCGACACAAGAATGAACAACCTGCGCAAAAAAGTGAATATATAAAAGGAGCAAGAGTCGAGATGAACGCAACATCTCAACTCTTGCTTTTTAGCACATATCCTTTCATTTTTCGATATATAATTTTATCGGACCGATAAGTCCGCACTCTATTGTCTGTACCATTGCAACCTTACCGTTGAACCCTTCTTTTTCGTTTAAAATATCAAAGAAGTAGTCAGCAAATGTGCAAAGAAAGCTTCCTTCACCAAACTACAAAACGCGCTCAGGTGCATCAGGCTGGATGAAACCGGTATATCCCGATTCGATCAGTGTCTTATATGTTAGCCTTTCCATAATTTCCCTCTCATTTCAAATAGTTGCGTATTACTG
Source organism: Oscillospiraceae bacterium (assembly GCA_015068085.1). Lineage (GTDB taxonomy): Bacteria > Bacillota > Clostridia > Oscillospirales > JAAYXM01 > SIG480. The sequence goes on along the minus strand of SVLF01000022.1, from coordinate 35,164 downwards.
GCCACGCATCATCAGGATAAAATTGATGCCCACCGTTTCCTTTTACAAGCTTGCAATCTTCGCTTTTTCCGATATAGTCATATGCATTTTTAATTATCTCATAGCTTTTTTCAACACCGGCTATCGGGAAAATATTATCCTCAATTCCGCAAACGACAATAAGCTTTCTCGGAGCAATAAGGCAACCAAGATCGCCCATATCGAAATACTTTCTTATTCCCGGAATGAAGTTGCACGGACAATGCCACATTGCCATTATCGAATCTTCAAAGGTGCAGACCGAGCAAGACGGCACAGAAAGGAATATACGTTCATCAAGACATGAAGCATAGAAAGTTGACGTTCCCCCACCAGAGTTTCTGAGGCATACAATTTTATCCGTATCTACGTATTCCGAAAAATACTTGGTTATAACATCTATGAGTCTGCTTATATCCCAAACTCTTTCACCAATAGCCGTCCTTCCGAGAAGGAGCGTTGCCATCCCTTCGTTATCGGAAAGACATGCAGGTTGACCTTCTTCGTTATGTCCTGCACTTCCCATATATCTTTGCTCAATCGTTACAGCGCAGAAACCCTCAGAAACGGTGCGCAGTGCAAAATCTCTGCCACCTGCAATCAAATCCTTATCACCATCATAAATTGCTTCTCCAAAAGAGATATGCATTCCCGTACTATGACCTTGAATGCATATTACGGTCGGAGTTTTCCCTTTATGGTTCTTAGGAATTAAAAAACACGAAGATACGAAGTATCCCAGTTCACTTTGAAACTCAAAGTCGATCCTTTTGTATTCCTTGAAATCTTTTTCAGCGATAATACTGAACATGTCTTCGCAAGTTTCAGTCGGAAGCATAAGAAGCTCTGTGAGCTTTTTCTTCGCCATGTCTCTCCACTTGAAGAAATCCTCGCTTTTTTTGTAGCGCATTGACGGAACAATGTTTTCCGCTCTTTCTCTTATGTATTCGTGCGAGTTATGTATTTTCATTCTTGAACACTCTCCGTTTGATTTCTCAATTAGATTTATTCCATGTCGGGAAGAGTTCCATCCATACATCGCGATGTGCTTCACAGTCAAGATAATGTGCAAACATCTGTGTTGCATCTCCGGGTGCTTCAACTTTTTCGCCAAGTCTAACACCGTCATACCATTCGCGCTTGCTTTCACAGAACTCACGCCAGCCACGCTTCCATTCTCCGCTTGAAAGCTCTTCATTTCTTTTATCCAAATCTGTAAGAATTCCCTTTGCTTTTTTCTCGTCGGCAAGCTTTATCCCTGCACCATCAACAACAACGGGGATATATATTACATTTATTCCTTTGGGAGTTATATCAAGACTTGCCATGAGACCTTCTTTCCAGCTCTCACCCATATTGTCCCATACGAAATGGAAATTTCCCTGTCCGTAGAGAATATGTCCGCATTCAAACTCTTCAAAACAACCGATAATGTGGCTATGCTGACAGAACACAGCATCCGCTCCGCAACGCACCATTTCACGGCAGGCGCGCATAAGCCTCGGTGACGGATAACGGCAGATTTCCTTACCACCGTGATAAATGACTATGACGTAATCATTCTCTGCTTTCGCCTGTCTAATATCGTGCATGGTTTCAAACTCGTCAAACGGACGTGTTCCGCATCTGTCATCGGTTGCGTAAGAGTATTCATGCTCGCACACATTCACTATTGCGATTTTTATCTTACCGTCGGAAATTATCTGATTTTCGCGCGAGCCCTCATAATTATCACCGACACCCGTATAATTAAGTCCTGCTTTTTCAATGGCTGAGATTGTGTCATTCAATCCTTTTTTGCCAAAATCAAATACATGGTTGTTGCTCAGGCAAATATCGGTAACACCGGCTTTTTTCAGTGTTTCTACCGTATTAAGGGGCGCTTTCAGACACGGACCAACCTTCATGATTTTCTCGTCCGAATCTGTTACCGCACATTCAAGATTCACCATAACTTTGTCGGCAGATTTGAAATGCTCAAGAACATTGCCAAACGCGGCTTTTTCATCCGCATTTGCAAACACTTGTCTGCTTATATCTGTCGCAACAATATCTCCGCAAATTAAAAGCTTCATTTTCGCTGTTCTCCTTTTGTTTTCTCATTTTTCATATACAGTTTCACAGGACCGAGAAGTCCTCCCGCAGTCGCTTTTTCCTCTACCACTACCAGTTTTTCATGGTAAGGCCCAACATCCGCGATATCCTGACGGCTGAAATAATCCGTTCGGGCACATACATTTGCGGCAGTGTTGGCAACAAGTATTTTCAGCTCATCGCCGGACTTTACGCCATGAAGCTCTACTCTGTATGGTGGCATTGTTTTTTCCGCAACGGTTTCTCCATTAACGTGAATTCTTGCAAAATGACGCACATCACCAAGGTCAAGAAGGATGTTTTCCGAGGTGATATTATTCAATATGGTTTTATATTCAACCTCGCCAGAAAAACCCTCATCCCACAAGTGGAATACGGGAATATTTTTTCCGTTTTCATAAACCGTATTTAGAATTCCCTTTTCACCAAAGCCAAATTCGCGGACAACACGCGCCGTCATATCTATTATTTCAGAGAGATAAGTACATTCAGCTTCCTGCTTTGCGTTTTCCTTCTTACCAGAAACATAGAACACCGCCATTTCACCACGAAGAAGCGAAACCGACACGCAGACCTCACCGTTTTTTGTTTCAACACCTGTACAAACAAAGCTTCCGTCCTCAAGGTCAACCTTATAAACATTTCCATTTGCAGCAAAGGAGATTTTTTCCTCTATTGTATCATTTGATGTATTGCAGATAAGATATGCGTATGTCCCATCCTCGAAGCTTACCTTTCGTGACAACAGTGCCGGATTTTCACGCTTTATACACGGAACAATTTCCGACGGAATAGCAGATAGTTTTTCTGTCACAATCGCATCCTCAAGCGCACCGGAAGGAACAAAAACATTTTTATATTTTATAAACTCACCACAAAGAACATCGTCTTTTACACACGCCGTTCTTACAAAATCCTCATCAATGATATCAAAATCAACGCCTGCATGCTCCAGCATATGCCCGAGCTTTTCATATTCACTCGCGGCAGCTTTTCCTATATCACCACCGCCGGATATTGAGCGGTACGGACAGTACAGCGCTGTTTTCACTTCCGCTTTGCCGCTTTCGAGAATATGCGATATGCGCGCGGTGTAATCATTAATTTCCGACAGCATATCCATACCGGGGTTTTCTTTTATAAAATTCGGGCGGTACTGACAAGCCATTGCACTTTCGCGATCATAAGATACAACCATGAAATTAAAACGGCTTATTCCTCTAACTGCCTGAAAATTCACTACGAAGCGCATTTCCTCAGGCGTTATGTGACTTCCGTAAACTGCAAAGCTTTCGCTGATGCAAAGACTCTTCCCATGCTGACGGGCGGCACTTGATGCACACCTTACCCAGAATTCATTCCCCTCAAAGCAGCACTTTCCATCCTTTGGATATGTTATCTGACTCCAGATAACATCGACACCGGGGGCATCAAACGCGCGCATAGTTGCCATGACATTCCCGTAGCGACGCACCTTGCCACCATCCGTCTGATTGTCAAGATCTAGATGCCCCGTTGATAGCATATTATGCTTATTCAGCCACTGCTTCATCGGGATAAAATAGTTATCGCGCACAAGCTCTCCGCAGAGCATTGTATAATCGCTTACCGCGCGACTTTCTCTTTCCGTTATCGGCGTTTTATCTCCGCTTATATATGGAAGATATGGTACCATGCTGTAGCCGTATTTTTGCTCAAACATCTCATCTAAGCCGTCCGTCCACCTTCCCATATACGCTTCATCATCAAACATCATCGTGATGTCCGATCCAAGGGCACCTCCGAACACGCGCTTGTAAGCTTCGTGAGTCGTATGAATAAATTCGTCGGTTGTCTCGCGCTTTGCTATATCTGTGCGGATTCTATCCAGCGCACCGCAAGTGTCCTCAATCATATATTCTCCGGCAGTTGTTTTTATCAATTCCTTCATCGCGAGATGGGGAAACTTGTCGCGAATCTTTCCACATGCCATTCCCGACGGAAAACCTCCTTCGTTATAAAGCCATGTGTACATTCCTTTTTCTTTGGCGTATTCATAGGCATAGCGCACAAGATGTAGATATTCATCCGACAGATATTCTGGAGATAGATGTGTACGACGCAATGTAGGTCTGAAATTCTCTGGCTCTCCTAAAACATAAAAAGCCCGGATTCCATTGTCGTACATTTCGTCTATTTGTTTTTTTATGCCTTCCCGCGTAATTGTGCTATTCCACAGCCATGTATATGCAGGTTGTGAAGACGTGGGAATTTTTCTAAAATCCATGATATGAATTCCTCTTCATTACAGCTTAAGTGCTGTTTTTCATTTCAAAGAGCTGTTGGAAAATACCACAACAGCTCTTTGTGCAAGTTTGCTTATTTTACATAATCAAGTATTCTTTTAATAAGCACTGTAACTTCTGCTCTTGTGGTGTAGTCTGTCGGTGCAATACGTCCCGATTTACCGTTGACGAGACCTGCGGAGATAAGTGCAGATACAGCTTCTTTTGCATAGTCTGCGACGGTGTCGAAATCAGGGTATTGCGGTTCGTCATAAACGCCGAACCCTACACCCATGTTCTGCATCGCCCGATATACTATTACCATCATGTCCTGACGGGTTATGGAATTACGCGGTGCATACTTGTTATCACCTATACCGCCAACAATTCCTGTATTTCGTGCTATCGCAAGCTCAGATACAAAGTAGTCCGATGCAGAAACATCTGCAAAGTTCTCCGTATTATCCGACGTGAGATTGAATGCACGGACGAGCAGCAATGCAAAGTCTGCACGGGTGATGTTATTTGCGGGTGAGAATGTTGTTTCCGATGTGCCGCGGATTATGCCGTCTGCAGCGAGAGTGTTTATCGCATCCGCTGCCCAGGTGTGGTTTGCGAGGTCTGTGAATTTAGGAACTGTGTTCCCTACATCGGGTTGGGGTGTAGCATCGTTGTTGTCGGTTTCGTCGGTGTTTGTTGCATCGTCCGGTTTCTCCGCTGGTGCAGCACCTCCGCCTCCGCCACCGGCACCTCCGCTACCGCCAGAGGAAGCCCCCTCGCCGGATGTGCCTGAATTATCGGTTGACGGCTTACTTGTTGTCGAGCCATAGACGGTTACTGTAAAGTGAACCGCAGTTTCAAGCGTTCCGTCGCTTGCGATAAGCGCAACGTGGTTTTCACCAACCTGAGAGCTGTCCGGCTTCCACGTAAGTGTCTGCGCATCTGCATTTACCGACATTCCGCGCGGGAGAATTGAATTATTAAACGTAAGCGTTTTACCGGTCGGGCTTGTTGCATCAAACGGAATCGTTACTGAGCTACCGGCAGAAACGGTTACTTCATCAATCGGATCGATGAGAGGAGACGGGTCGTATTTATAGGAAACCGGAATTCTGAAGCTTTCGCCCTCTTTTATGTTGTAGATATAACCTGACTCATGGTCAGTCTCGTCAACAAGTCTTTGTATCAAAGAAACATTTCCGAGATAAAGCTCTGCTCCGTTTTCTGTCCTCGTTGCCCGTTCTATCTTATATACTCCGTTTTCGACTCCCGAATTATCGATATAAATATATCTTCCTGAAAGCTCCGACATATCGGGAGTCTGCCCTTCATTGAATTCAACAGTGATATAGTTTTCTGTCGTTAAATCAGTTGTAAAGCTTACAACCTCGCCGGTATACGCCGGAAGTCTTGCACCTTCACTTCCCGCTTCCTCTGCAAGCTTCAAGACATCACCGTCATTGAGGTAAGAATACAGAACTTCAGACTTTCCGTTCTCATCTTTCCCCACAGTCATAACTCCCGCAAAGCCGCGAAACTCAATTTCAACTTCTCCGTCTTTTATCACATAGTTAGCCTCAGTGTTGGTTGAATACATAACATAGTCAACGTGACCGTTTGTGTGCGTAATTTTTACCGCCGAATATGAATCATATAATCCGGGACGGGAATTATCATCACGCACCATAGGAACCTTCTGAATATCGGAAATGTATTTTTTTCCGTTCTCATATGGTTCGAAAACTGTTGTAAATGTTGTGTCAAGATTTTTGCCCTTATTTCTGACAAGCAGGTATTCAAGCTCAGCAATATCATCATTTCTGTCTATCTGCGGCGGGAGTCCCGTGACGAACGAAACTTCATTCATCGGCTCCTCGCCTACCATAGTAAGACGCAATCTTAAATCCTTGTTGCTATCAAGAACCTTTCTCCAGTCCTTAACCTTAAATTCAACCGCAAAATCCTTTTCCGGAGAATTGTAGGTACGGACATTTTTAAGCCATGTATAACCGCTTGGATAGATGTTCTTTGGTGAATTTCCACCCGGATCGGGTCCAAAAGGGACATTGGGTCCGGCGTATGTTCCGACAAGAGTACCGTCCGGTTGCTCTACAGTCGGATAAGACTCAACCTCACCAAGTCCTTCTGTATAAACAATTTCGTCAGATTGGCTGTGGAAGCTATAAAGATGGTCCTCACTGCCATTTACGTGGAAGAAGTCAACCGCATACGAAACATCATCATTTGCGTCTACCATAACTACTGCCCTACGGTATTCATTCACTTCGGTATAAACATCAGCACTGACATCCATAAGCTTTACCCGTCCCGCATCATCAAAGTGATACGGAGTATGCCCTGCGGCAGATTTTGCCAGCTGTTCTTTTTCGTTTACAACAACCGTGTTGTGAGCAATAGTATTCTTTACCCACTGATAACGATTTGGCTGAGTTCCCGTCTGCTCCGGATATCCGAGATCCGGTGCCATATTGAGACCGAATGCCGATATACTAAGATCGAGAGCTCCTGAATGTCCGTGTCCCGAAGTTCCTCCGAAGTAAACCGCAAAATCACGTGTGTTATTCATCTTTGTAGAAGCGCTTGCGGAATCGTATCCCGAGCCTGCGCGAAGTGCAGCAAAGCCCCAGCCCGTCAGCATCTCGCTGCCGAGGGATAACTCTCCGTCCTCTTCTATAACAGCCTCAATATCACGGATTACTTTTTCGGCATCATCATCGAATAGTGTACCGCGAAGCTTTTCGGTATCTCCGCCATTTTGAAGCTCATTATAGAGCCATATCATCTGAGCGAGCTCTCTGTCGTGTGTATGCTTGTATACGTTTAGCATCGATGTAAGATCTGCAGAGAAACCGATACTTGCCGTACCGTTCGTGTCACCTATCGATGGAGTATAGTAACCACCGAGAGTGAGCTTCAGCTGAGCGCCGACCATTTTCAGAAATTTGGGATTATCCAAAAGATTTACTTTAGTATATTTATCATAATCTTCCAGCATGTCCGCAACTTCCGAAATATGCATATACCACGTGTAGTTGTAATGCGGGGAATTCTCATTGCCATGACCGTCTCTGTCAACATCATTTATTAATTTTATTACAAAGTTTCCGCCTTCATTATCCTTCGTATAGTCGCCCGAACCATATTCAATACTGTATTTTAACAGCCAATCAAGCATTTCACCTGTCTCCGGCATCTTATTAAGAGCAAGAGCAGCCGTCGTAACTGAACGCTGGTGGGTACCGAAGTTTCCGTTGATATTTCCTCTTTTAGCGTGCGTAAACACAGCACGACAAATTCCGTCCTCTGCATTTTGCCGCACAGCTCCCGGATTGTTTTTGAGGTTAGTCGGAATCTTTTCTCCGTTTTCATCAAGAATAAAGCTACCGCTTTCATCCGCCTTATACTTTGCACTATTCTGCGACAGATAATCTATAACATAACTGTCGTTGTAAATTGGCAGGAACGCATCGTAAGAGGACGCAAAGAGCTCTGCAAGATTATGACTCCAGATTCTGTCCGTCATCGTACCTCGCTTATCAATTTTATGGAACTCATTCCACTGCCACAAGTCAAAGGATGGATAAATATCCGCAATCTTATCAAGCAAAATTGCTCCCGCACGACCGTATTTTGCATCTCCTGTATACAGAAATGCATCTCTGAATGCTGTCAATGCATTTTTAACCGTTGCTGCCGCAGGTTTTCCTCCCGCGCCGTACCATATACCTTCATGCAAATAATAAGATATATATGTGTGCTGAATAGGTGCATTCTTTGTCGAGTTGTATACATACCTCGCGTAGCCGTCTCCACCATCATAATAGCTTGCATCATACCCGGGAAGAGTCGGATCTGAAACATATGGCTGGCGGTAGCCGAAGCCGTCGTCGACGCCCCAGCCTGAAACGCCGAGCTTTTCGTCCATTTCCTCATAAAGGTCATTGGTTAAGTATCCGCCCTCTACGTTATAGCCGTAATATTCATACCACGCCTCATCACGAGGGTCAGCTGCCATCCATTCTTTTCCTCCGGGAGTCGGTGCTGTGCTTGCAGGAGATATATGGTTACACTCTTCACCGTTTTTAACATATTCGCAGACAAAAAGTTCGTGGTGTTTCTGTAGAGCTACCTCATAGTTCCACTGCAGTCCGTCCTCTGAAACACCAAGCTCATAGAAGCTTCCGAAATCATTTGACGGGAACAGACGCTTGCACTCGGGACACTGAATTTTCCAAGGTCTGCTTACAGGCTCGGTTATGAAACTATAAATTGACCCCAGATACTCACCGCAATATCGACAGTTGTAGCACTGCGGGTCATACCTATGCCCCACAAAATATGACCGCGGAACACCCTCAGGAATAGTAAGCGCAAAAATCGCTTCAGCATTTGCAAGATATTTATCCGCTTTTTCTACAGTTGACTTAACTTTACTTCTTGCCCAGCTATAGCGGTTTGTATTCGTCTTTACATTTTCGCGTTCCTTTATTGTGTATATCGCAGGATCAATTGTCGAATCCCATACAACATTAACGGTAATAGGTTCAACAATCAAGCTCTCTGCTCCCGCCTTATATCCTTCTTTTATCTTCGCACTTACCGTCACCTGTCCGAGTGCTTTGCCACGAAGCTTTCCTCTTTCCGCATCTATTTCTGCAATACTGTCGTCCGAAAGCGTCCACTCTATATACTCGTACGGAATATCAATCTTATTGGTGCTTGACATCTGTGCGATCGCTGAAAGGTCCGTATCTCCGTATACGTAAATCGACTTATCCGCCGAAAGCGTTATATCCAGAAGCTCTGACACATCCGAAACGGAAACCTCACAGGATACAGATTTCGCAGCACCACCGTAGTAAACAACAGCGCGAATCGTAGCCTTACCTTCTCCAACACCGGTAATATTTCCATTTTCGTCAACTATCGCGACAGATGTGTCACTCGAACGGTACACAATGCTGTCGGGCGTTGCTGAAAGCTTTTCGCCCATACAATTATACATTTCAATATTCCCCGAAACAGTCTCACCGATATCGACGGCTGACTTTTCGGTCGTCAACTTCGCAGCATCCATAGCCTCAACATTTCTAAAGGAAATATATGTCGGACACATCTGGTCACCGGCACTGTCCTGAAGCTTACCCGAAGCGCCCACCACGAGATTAAGGACGACATAATATTCACCGCCTCCGGTAAATTCATAGCTGTCATTTACCGTCAGCACTTCTCCAGACTCACCCTGCGACCCTTTTATATAGAAGTCCATATAACCGACAAAATTATCAGATACAAGACACGCCGGAATATCTGCTGCCGCTTCTTTCGTTGCAGGGAATATATACATATCCCAACGTCCGGTACGGAAACGGCACCAGTTTGAAAACGCAGTAACATTAAACACACCCGAGCCCGGAACCTTCATACGCAGAACAATGTACTGTCTTGCTTCAGTTGTATCAAATACCAGATTTGCGTATTCAGTTTGCATAGACATCGTATATACAGGGCTCTTTCCGACAACCGAATCAAACACCCAGCTTCGTGCTGATGTGTAGCTCGTAACATCGTTCAGTTTTTCAAAGCCATCTCCCGCATGACCGCCCTTGGTGAAGTTTATGTCAATATTTGCAGTAGAAAGCTCCTGTTCAACGACAGTTATTTCTACGGTCTCGGTCTTGTAGGTTTTTCCGCGAAATTTAACGTTTGCATAAACCGAAGCTTCGCCGGGCTTTAACGCTTTTACATCCGTGTTATCGCTGAAAAGAGCAAGGACTCCGTCCTCGTTGTTTTCAAGAACATATTCTACCTCGCAACCGACCGCTTTAACTACCGTCTGATCGTTAAGCTCAAACGCAGGATTAATATCCAGATAGTTTCCGGTGGAAACAACCGTATCACCGTATAAATACGGAAGCTTGTCCGCATTCACACCGTAAAGCTCATCAATTTTTATCGTTGTCGTTCCGGTTGCACTGTAGTCTTTATATGTAACCGTAACGGCTAAATCACTGCTTTTCGGATCCTGATTTTCCTCATTCGTTTTCAATGTCAATGTATCAACATCAACAGTAAGCTCATCCACGTTATATTCAAAGCTCAGCTCTGCCATCTCCACCGGAACAGAAGCTCCGTTTGAAAGATACGCATAAATCTCAAACTCTGTTTCATCACCGGGTCCGAGACGCGGAGAATATACATCTATCATAACATCCGAAATAACAGAAACACCGTCAAGCGTGAGCTTTTCCATCGCGGCTTCATATCCTTCACTTGCTCCGTTTTTTCCATTGATGACGGCTACAAGCAAATACTCTCCCAGCTCATCAAAGACGGCATCCTCAAGCATTATATCCCTTACTGCCGCAGGACTGCTGTAAAGGTTCGCACCGGCAAGCTTGTAGCCGCCATAAAGATACATTTCAGGATTTTTCTCTGCCGCCTCGCTGTACGGAATTGCATAAAAATCAAGCATTCCCGACTTTTTGTTGCAGCTTGCGGTAAGTGTGAGCTGATATCTCCCCGTTTCCGGTACATTAAATTTCACAGCACCGATCGCTGCATTCTCGCTTTCAACCGCAAGACCGCCAAGCGCAACCTCTGCCGTCTTTCCCGAGAGAGGCTCAAGCTTGTCGGTTACGCTGAGCGCAATTTTCCCGCTTTTAATTGTTACTCCTCGGCATGTAATGCTTAAAGCCACCTCAGCAGCTCCTGCAACATTTCCTGCAATGAGTGTATCACCCGAAGCCGTAACAATATCCGCATATTTCGCGTCTATAGTGTAGCTTATTTCAGCATCTGCTGGTACAATTTCAGAGCCGTTTCCCGTCACCGTAACGGGAACAAGCCGAAATTGATTTCCAAGATATGCAGTGGTATTCCCCTTTAGGGAAACGCTTGCTATTCCAAATTCATCTGCCACCGCAATGGTGTCTCTGTCTGTCACAATACAACCATCAATAAATGCTGTTGTTTCAAGAACAGCCGTTCCCTCTTTTTTGGTAATTATCTTTTTTCCATCCTTGGATATTTCCGCAAACTCCGAACCTTCAACAATGGCGTAATTTACATATCCGAGCTCCGAAACATCTGAAATACTTTCACCTGTGTTTTTTCTGCCTGTTGTTGAAATAATCTTTGTTTCTTCGCCTACTCCGAGCTGAGTATATTCAAGCTCTGTATTGATATCTGCAATATAGTTTCCGTCAAGCGTTATACCCTGTATTTTAAAATGCACCTCAGATTTTTGGGTGCTTGGTTCCTTTTCACCGGCATCAACCGCGCCGTAACGTTCGGCGCGCAGGAGAAGAATATATTCACTGTTCTCGTCACCTGCAAAATCGGCGACACCGAACTTCAGTGCACTTGCAGTACTTGCATAGTTATCAACCTCTCCTGCTCTCTGAACGCCCGCACGCAGCTCTTCAACCGCCGCTGTGATTTCCTCGGTTGAACAGTTTTCGTATAATGCAGCATCAAGAACATACATTTCCCATACGCATCCACGATCGTGTTCTGCCTTTTTATTCAAGATGATGTTATATGAACCCTTTGGAACACCCTTTACCTTGAATGCCGTCCACTGTTCAAGTTTTCCTCCCGTGTAACGCGTACCGTCCGCGGAAGTCGTTTCCATATTTCCGGGCAGCGTTTGCCCGAAATATTTCCAATTTCTTAAGTAGGTGCCGTTTTCACAATACTCATCAAGCGCCCTTGTATAAACCGCAGAATTAGTCGGAGGATTTGTATATTCAGACTCTTCAAATAATTCTTTTTTTACAAGATTTACAGCCGAAAGATCAAAATAAACACTTTCTCCGTTAAAGGCTCTGCTGTTTTCACTAACGGTCACTGTAATTTCATCACTTGTCTTACTGCCTCCCAGTCCGCTTGCAAGACTTCCTTTTATGTAAAGCTTTGCCTGTCCCGCCTTTACGGCATAAAGCTTTCCGTTGCTGCCTTGAAGCACGGCACCGTCATCATTTTCCGTGAACACTATTTCATCGATAACTTTCTCCGCCGCACACTCGGCACCGGATGTTGAAATCCACGAAAAGTCAGGCAACACCTCTTCACCTACCGTGGCAGATGTTTTGCTGCCGCGAATTTCCGCAAGCACCTCTATTTCCTCAAAAACAAGAGAGTTGATGTACAAGCGAGGCTCACTGCTTGTCTTTTCGCTTGTTTCACCCTCATCAAGCGTTCCCGCTCCTTCCATTTTAAAAACAACTATATGCTCGGTACTTTCACTTCCCGAAAGTGTCACACTTCCAAACTGCATTTTTGTTCCCTTTGCAGCTCCGAAGAAATCAAGCTCTCCGACCTTGGTAACACCGTTCGAGGAATTTGCAAGCGCCTCTGTTATTTCAGCTGTGGTGCTGTTCCCATAGACCGCATTATCAAGAACATACATACCGATAACGCAGCCTCGTGTATCAAGAGCTGTAAAGCTTACGTTATATGATGAGGTATGGAGTCCCTTCACCTTAAAAGCAAGCCAATTGCCCCACGTCGTAGCTGAACCTGTCGCCCACGTTCCGCCGCTTGCCGAATAAAGTCCGCCAAACGGCTTAGCGGCATCTTTATTTACCATCGTATCGTCAAAATATCTCCAATTACGCACATCGGTGCCGTTGCTGTAATAGTTCTTCAATGAGCGCAGGTTAACGTATGTATTTGCTTTGCTTGCCCCCTGCGCGGTTGTCCAATAACTCCAGTCCGTTCCCTCTGCCCCGAGCTTCGTCTCTGCATTGGCAAAGGTAAACGTAATCTTGGAGGAAGGCGCCGCAAACACCTGAGTTTGCGGCAATATGCTTATAAGCATTGCAATCGCAAGAACAAGTGATATTCCCTTCCTGAAAAAATTAGTTTTCATTGCAATCTCCTTTCAAGCAGAGGCACAAGATTTTATTCTCTTGTGCCTCACTCCGGTGTATCTTTGGATTATTTACTTACTTATGGAGCAACGGTAAGCTCGCCGTCCGTTACTTCAATATATCCGCCGTTTCCGTCCTTGACTATCGCATAGCCTGTTACGGATTTTGCCGAACCGCTGTCATTTGCTATTGCAAACTGTGTTTTGTTACTCGTCATGGCTATACGCTGTGTAGCATATGACCATGCTGAACCGTAAGTCGAAGTAGTAATCTCAATACCTTTCTCGACCGCATCATCAAAGCCGATAAATTCCGCCATTATAACGCTTTCATCACCTGCGGTGTAATTACCGAGAATGATTTTTCTCATATCATTCGTAAGGCTTATCTCGTCTCCGCCGCAAACTGCTTCTACCGTGCAGTCTTCCCAAGCATTGAATACATATTCAGCATTTGTGCTTACAATTTCCTTGACACCGTTTACGGTCTTTGTCCAGTAACGGAAGTTAGTTGCAGCTGAAGTGCACTTAACCTCATCGCCGTATTTATAGGTTGTCTCAGTTCCGTTCACGGTTACGGTAACAGCTACCGGGTCCTCACTGTCATACTTTGCAACGTAAATATTTGTAGTTCCGTACTGATTCCAATTCGTGGTACTTCCATAGCCTGCCATCGAAACAGACTCCGGTTGCGTCCCCGTTGTGATAAGCTGACCGTTTCTGTTGTAAAATTCCGCAGTGGTCGGGGCGTAGTCGTCATACACCGCAATAAGATAGTTTACTCCGGTGGTTTCAGGGTAGTATGTAAGCTTCTTTTCAAATGAAATTATCTGCTTATTGTCCTTCGTTTCCATACCCTTTATCCAGCAGAGGAATGCATTGCCGTTCGTATCTTTATCAGGTGCGGTAAGCGTGAATGAGCCATCGCCGTTATCCGCAGGCGAAATAACTGCGTTGTCTGTACCTATGCCGGTTACCGTCGGTGCTTCATAGCTTGCCGCCGCTTCCGTGGCGTCAAACGCAGCGTTTGCCATAGTGTTTGCATCTGTCGGAGTGAAGGTAAGACCGAGCATTCTGATTCTGTCCTGGCTAACAGTAGCTGAAGAGCTTTCACCATCGGCAATAGCACCGGGACGCTCAGAGCGCATAAGCACAATATACTCTTTATCGGAGCCGCCCGAAAGCGTTACATTTCCGATCTCCATTGAAGATTTGGAATTTCCCCATGTATCAACCTCGCCGACCTTGGTAACGCCGTCCGCAAGAGTGTCTATCGCATCAGTGACTGCAGCTGTGTTAACCACACTCTCAGTGTAATAAGCCTCATCGTCCTCAAGAATATAGAATACCCAAACACAGCCATCTTTGTTACCTGACGTTCTCGGATTCAAAGACAAAACATAATCACCTGCGACAAGACCTTTTACTTTAAAAGCTATCCATAATGAAGCATCCGCTTCATCCCATTCATTACTTTTTAAATAAAAGGTCATACCATCCGCACTGGTGATGTTATCTGCTCTTTTTGACATATCAATCGATGCGCCAAAATACTTCCAATTTCTGCAGTATGACTCTCCACCGCTAACAGAAGAGTCTCCCGTTGCAAAATAATCCGTCACCGACTTAGTAAGTACCGATTTAGGCGTAACTCCATCAGACTGGAATGTGGCTGCTTCATAATCTTCGCCAACAGTTTCATATTTCATAATGTTACTCGACGTGAAATCAAATTTCACCGTTGTGGGGGTTTCGCCTTCAGCATAGCTTAATGGAAGCACCGCAATAATCAGGCTTGCTGCAATCGCCAATGACATAAGTTTTTTTAATACTTTGCTTTTCATTTTGTTATTCCTCCCGTATATTCATTTAAGTTTGTTTGGGATTTTGATTTCTCAAAATCCCAAAGGCATATGCCTTTGCGTCGAGGTCGACAATTATTTTACTCTGTTGTATGCCGTTTCATAAACAGACAGCAGCTCTTCTATCGGAAGCGCAGAAAGCTCTTCCTGGAACTTATCCCATTCGGATATCGGGCGCTGACCGAGAATAAACTTCTGGATATTTTCCTGAACGAGTGTGCCGAGCGATGTTGCGTAGTCTGCAATCTCCGCAGCCTCAGCGGAAGAAATGCTCATATACTGAGTGGGGTCAAGCTCAGGATACGTATGCTCAAGTGCAAAATCCGTAGTAGCTGCCTGCTCCTCCGACATACACGCCTCTGCCGCCGCAGGATCTATACGGAGATATGAGCCGATAGTCTGGAAGCCGTAAAGAATCTGCGCGTTATTTTCGTTTTCAGGGAAGATAAAGCGTTTCTTGCCATCAACCACCTCATATGTTTCTCCTTCCTTGCCCCAGGAAACAACTTCGCTTCCCTCATCGGAGTAGAACCAGTTGACGTATCTCATTGCATTTGCAATGCTCGCTTCATCTCCGGTGTTTGGAACCGCCATACCGGTCGGGTCGTCGTTAAACTTGTTCACCATTGCAACGCCGAGTCCGTTTCCGGCAACCGGCGGTTTCATTGCCGCTATCGTGTATTCCGGATTGTTCGCACGGGCAATGTTATTGAAGAAGTCGATACGAATCTGATACTCCGGCATAATAAAACCGCGGTCGGTAGATACAAGCTCCTGCCACGAGGATGCGCTGATTGTGAAGAAATCGGACGGCATAAGTTTTTCATCGACCATCTTTTTCAAGAAGGTGACAATATCGTACATAACCTCACTTTCTGCTGCACCAAAGCTCCACTTCTCGTTTTCAAAATCATAATATGTGTTATAGTGGAAATTCGGTTTCCATGATGAACCTATAACGTTTATATTGGCAAATCCGGAGCGCATACAAAACGGATAGGAATCCGGATACAGCTCCTTAAGCTTCTTCGAAACATTATAGAGCTCGTCCATCGTTTCCGGTACTTCGAGATTGTTCTTCTCAAAAATATCCTTACGGTAGAGCCATGAACGGATGTTCTTTGAACGCTCCATGCCGTAAATTGGAGTGTAGTAAACCTTTCCGTCTGTGCCCTTGCGGGTGTCCTTCATCCATTGCTCATCATCAGAACGCGAATTCCAGAACTCATTGTAATCAGGAAGAAGCTCTGCATAGTCATCAAGTGCCAGAAATGCACCCTGCTCGCAATAATCCGAGAACGAACCGGGCTTTCCCTGAAATCCGAAAACATCCGGCAGACTATCCGGTGCTGCCATGACAAGCGAGAACTTTGTTCCGAAATCCGTAGCCGGGATTGCGTTTACGTTTATCGTTCCGCCGACGGATTCCTTTATGTACTCCCATACCTTCCAGTTTTCGTCATACGGCCAGGATGCGTGACTGGCGATTGTAACGTCAAGCACCGCATCATCAGAGATTTGCTTGCCCTCGTGAATATCATAGGACACCGCCGAGTTTGCGTTCCCGCCGCCACCGCCGCAGGAACAGAGCGCAAAAAGCATAATTCCCGCAAGCAGTAATGAGATAAATCTTTTCATTTTTGTCATTCCTCCTCGTTTTTTATTTAATCAATCTGTGCGTCGCCATACAGATTAATATACTTTTTAAGTATCCGATTCGTTTCCAAATCAGCATCACCTATAGTGCTTGAACAATAAATCACGCCTTCTATGTTCTTTGAAAGCAAAAGATGAAAATAATACGACAACTGTTCTTCAAACAAAGCGCTGTCCATAGGTCCTTTTTTCTTCGAATAATCCCACAAGTACATGCCAAGCATAATCGGCTTACCTTTTGCAATATCAAAAAGCTTTTCAATATAGCTTTCCATATTTACGATATTATCGCATTCCCAAATCCAGAAGGTAATACCGTCAAAACAATCGATATATTTATCCAGATCCATATCAAGCTGAAAATTATAAAGAACGCACCAGAAATCAAGACCTTTTGCATTAAGTGCCTTTTTCATCTTCATAAGAACCTCAGGGGTGAAGCGCTCCATTCTTTCCGGAGAAAAGAAATCATCAACAATACCACCGGTAATGTTTCCGCTTACGGCAAGGGCATCAATAACATCCTGAGTATTGCCCAGCTCAGCCTCCGGAAGCGGTGTGCTTGCGTCGCCAAGCACTGACCATTTAACTTCATTGAGAACAGAAAAGCGTTTTGCAAACTCGTCAAAGGGTGGCTGAATATTCCCTCCGTATGAAATAATAAATGAATTCTTTATCCCATATTCTTCTGCAAAGCCTTCGGGTGTCATATTGCAATTCATCTTGGTATATTCATTGTGAGAGCCTTCAAGATGTCCCCAATTCCACAGCTTGTCAATTAATTTTGCCATAATTCATTTCCCCTCTCATATTTTCAGTTTCAATCAGAACGTATAGCCTTCCACGCTGTAATAAGACATATTGGTCTGGCGAACGTCAAGTCTGCCAAAGCATGCACAAATCGGAATATCGCTTTTCACCCAGACAGTGTACTGTACCGATTCGGAAAGCTTAAAGCCTTTATCCCCCATCGGCTTGTCAAGTCTGATGCATTTTGTCCTCATACCGTCAAGCTCGACATTGATACCGGTTTCTGGTTCTCTGTCCTCGAAAATAAAAGTCAATTCGATTGTTGCCTTTTCATCATTTAAGTTTGTGAGCATAAGTGCTTCGTGGCCTTCAAAGTCCGGGTTGTCGCCATGAGGCGGAAGATAACCGTCACAAAACACCCAATTTTTCTTACCCTTTTCCATCACTCGTTCTCCTATTTAAAAATCCTCGGAATTGCTTTGTCGTTGTAAGTTGTCATTCTTTTCGCACCATTGGCTGTAATAAGATAACAATCCTCAATACGGAAAGAACCCCATTCCATGCCCTTAAAATAAGCGTCGATGCAAATTGCCATATTCTCTTCAATGACGCGTTTGTTTGCAGCTGTGAATGTAGGTGCTTCGCACTCAAGCATACCTGTGCTGTGGAGGCTTCCGTACGGACAATAATCAATGTAACCGTACTTTGTA
The DNA here is from genome assembly GCA_015068085.1 of Oscillospiraceae bacterium. Taxonomy (GTDB): domain Bacteria; phylum Bacillota; class Clostridia; order Oscillospirales; family JAAYXM01; genus SIG480. The sequence continues at coordinate 16,914 of SVLF01000022.1, read as the reverse complement.
AGATATTCTGTATAAGCATTTAGCACAACATCACACGGAGTTCCGGCTGTCATTTTCTCCGAAGCATAATTAAGCGCATCATAAGCACACATTACTGCATCTTTGATTTTCTGCGGAATTTCACCGAGAACCAGCGGAGAACAAATTATGCCGTTATATCCCTCGTAGCTTACACCTGCGGCAAGATTTAAAATCTCGCCTTCTTCTATACGACGCAGGGAATTGCGATACATGCTTATGTAAGAGTTTTTCTGCCCCGTTGCAACCATCGGTGCGAACGACTGCACATAGCTTTCAGCTCCGAGGCTCATCATTTCAGCCTCAAACATCCCGCCTATGTGGCGTTCTGTCATTCCTACCTCAATTTTCGGAACAACGTTTTCAAACATAGCAGATGTTATATCCCAGTTAGTTTTAAGGATTTCTATTTCAGCAGGGCTTTTTCTTATTCTTTGCTCATAATGAACATCATCATAGTCAACGAAGGTACTACCCGCGAAAACTTTTCTCATCTTATCCATAATGATAGCCGGGAAAATGAGTCTGCCGATAAATCCGATTTTCTTCACGCTGGGATGCTCTGACTTAACCTGATTAAAAAGCTCTTCAAAATCAAGCTGACCTTCGGTGTCATACTCGAAACCGCTTACTTCACCAATCTCCGGAAGAATAGCGATTCTGCTTTCCGGAAGCTTATTTTCCACCTCGCAGAAGTCAAAAGAAGCCTGACCGCTGCACACGACAACCTGACCTTCTGCCGGGATAACAATCGCCGCACTTTCGTTGACCGGTGCAAAACCGCAATAGTATCTTACAATACCGATTTCCAGAAGATTGGAAAAACCAACCACAAGGTCTACACCGTCTTTTGCCATTTGCTTGCGCAGGCATTCAATTCTCCGGAGATATTCTTTACCTTCAATTTTCGGATAATTCATTTTGTATCTACCTCATATCACATTAAAAAATTTTTTACGTTTTCAGTTAAAACTGACATATACTGACCTTCAGTTATGCCGTTTTGAATTGCCATATCCTTGATTGCACGCAAAATATGCGCATAGCCACAACCGCCGAACTTTTTCCACATAGTTTTAAGGCAAATATCATTGCAAACAAGAATTTTATCGCCGTATCCCTCATCAACAAGCTGCTTTATGAGACGCACTCTTTCAAGGTCATATGCAAAGCGCCGGGTCTCAGAAACATAAAACTCCTTGCCGAAATTGTCAAATTCCACATACACACCTCTATCTAAAAGTGCGCGGATATAATCCGGACGGAGAAGAACATCAATATGGTCGATGCATATTTTTTCAGGCTTTACGCCTTCTCGGGTCAGAACATCTATAACTTCGAATCCGTTTTCAGTATACAAATCGGTATGTACATGAATCGCCTTTCCAGTCTCTGCGCCGACAATACCTGCCGCTGTCAGCACCTTTTTTTCATCTTCCGTAACAACCTCACTTGTCCCTATTTCGCCAATAATTCCCGCTCTTATTCCAGTGTCGCCGATTCCTTCGAGTATATCCTTTCGCATTTCAACGGCAAGTTGTTCTACTGTCGCATCCTTCACATAATCAAAATGCGCCTTGTGGTAATAATGACCGCAACCTAATATTATATTAACCCCCGTTCGTTCGGAGACTTCTTTTAGTGCAACAGGATTGCGTCCGATTTCGTCAGGTGTACAGTCAACAATTGTATTTCCGCCCCATTTTTTAAAGTATTCAAGCTCCAAAACCGCATCGTCAACGCCTTCTAAAAGCGCGTTATCTAAAATTGCATAAGGGTCTGCGAAAACCTCTGCACGGTTTTCCATGGATATTTTGTCATAAAAGCATTCCAGTTCGTTGCCGGTAATGTCGACACAACAACGCATATCTATAAATATATGCTCATGAGAGGATACTACGCCAAGTTCTGTTGAAGGAATGTCCCCCAGTACTGTTGTAATCATAGCTTTCCTCCTATCTTATTTTTCTTTCTGTATTCTGTCGGAGACAGCCCGGTATTCTTTTTAAATATCGCTCCAAAATATTTAACCTCGGAAAACCCAAGTTCAAGAGAAATTGCCGCCACAGCCTTCTCTGTATCAACCAACCGTTTTTTTGCCTCTTCAACCTTAAGGCGATTGAAAAACTCTATCATCGTTTCTCCGGTTTGCGCTTTGAATTTTCTGCACAAAAACGAACTTGAGTAATTAACCTTAGCGCAAATTTCTTTAAGCGTAAGTTTCTTTTCAACATTCGTCTTTAAGAACTCTATAATCACATCGGTTATACTTTCGTAAAATGTATCCTCATTTAAAAACACCACTTCCCGGTTCTTTTCTGTTGAAAGCGTTCTCAAAAGCGATATGAGAAGATACTCAAGCTGAACCAAAATAGCTTGAATCCCTCCGAATGCAGGATTTTCCTGAAGCTCCATAGCTCCATTCTCATCAAAGCAAAAAGTCTGCTTGCATTCACTTATTATCCTTCTGAGAGATTCTCTCCTCTCAGCATCCGCAAAAAAGCGGATATCTCCCATAGATTTAAGTAACCGCGACGAGGATTCAAAACATATTACAAAAACTTTTGTTTCGTTTCCGTTATCCGAAAAGTAAGAATGGATTGTGTTTGGAGCTATAAGCATAATTTCATTTTCAGAAAGCTTGTGTTTTTCATTATCCATATCGAGAAAAACCGTTCCTCTTTCCACATAACAAAGCTCCCAGAAATCATGTTTTTCCACATAGTTCTTGTATTTACCTTCGAAATCAAGATATTCAAGAGCGATAATTTCCTTTATGTCTACCACATTCAGAACTTTGTAACGCAAATATGTTTTCATAACACATTACCTCTTCATTTCATATGTTAATTATATAAGACAGTAATATAATAGTGAACCTAAAATATTACTGAACAATACCAAAATATTGCACAAAAAATACTTTGTGCGATTTTCACGGAGCTGCAACTGGTATATTCTGTAAATTGCACAAAACAACATCCCAATCTCTATCTATATTGTTGCATATATTATAAAAAATGTAAACTGCTAATCTTTTCCGTTGCCGAGTATCAGCTCAAATACAAAAAAGATACAGAATTCACCGATGAAATGGCAAAAGATCTGTATCTTTGTTCACAGCTCAGCGCAGAGCTTGACATAAGAATGAACAGTCTGCGACAAAAAGTGAATATAAAAGACTATATAAAACAACCGCAAAAGCAGATGGCTTTTGCGGTTGTTAAACTTCAGGGTTATTTAATTACTTAACAAGCTTCGCGCTGTCCGGCTCGATATAGAGCGTTGCAGCATCGTGTGTACGGAGAATTGTTGCCGGGCACTTCTCGTTGATCTCAGTGTTGTAGATTGTGTCATGAACAGCCTGAGCCTTTGTAGCAGCCGGAACCATGCAGAAGACGTACTTCGGACGCATAAGAGCCGGAACAGTAAGAGAAAGAGCGTGTGTCGGGACATCGTCAAGCTTTTCGAAGCAACCGTCGTTAACCTGCTGCTGACGGCAGACAAGGTCAAGCTGAACAACCTTAACAAGCTTCGGATCGTTAAAGTCAGCTACAGGCGGGTCATTGAATGCGATGTGGCCGTTCTCGCCAATACCCATACAAACGATGTCTGTCGGGTTCTCTTCGAGAAGCTTGGAGTAACGTGCGCACTCTGCCTCAGGATCCTCAGCGGAGCAATCGAGATAGTTGACGGACTTGAACGGAACCTGACCGAAAAGTCTGTCACGGAGGAAGTTACCGAAGCCCTGCGGTGCATCAGCAGAAAGGCCTATGTACTCATCCATATGGAATGCATTGATGCGTGAGAAGTCAATGCTCTTGTCGTTCTTGAGAGTTTCAAGGAACTCATTCTGAGACGGAGCAGCAGCGAAAATCATATTGATTTCGTCCTTCTCTGCAAGAAGCTTCTTTATTGCAGCAACAGTATCTGCTGCAGCAACAGCGCCGAGCTCTGAGCGGGACTCGCAAAGCTTGATATTAAGCTTATCAGCTTTCATTTCTTTAATCATTTTTTATTCAACTCCTAAATTTTTAGTCAGTATAAGTCGCTATTTATTATTTTATATGTAAATTAGTCCAATGTCAAGCAGAAAGTAGCAGTTTTAACTTTTATTTATATCTGCAACTTTCATTAATAAAAAAGTTATATCTTACGGTATCAGCACACATCTGCGCACCTTTTCTGAACTGACCGGTTCTGCAACAAACACATCTTCATACCGTCTACCAAGTTTTCTCTTTATCCTTTCCGCTTCTTCACGGTTCGTGAATATCCCGAACACTGCACTGCCGCTGCCGGTCATCGCCGCGCAAAGTGCACCGCCGTCAAGAATGACGTTTTTTATACGAGCAACATCCCTCACATCAGCAGCCACAACCGGCTCAAAAACATTATATACATTCGCTGCAACTGATGATATATCACCCTTTTCTATCGCAGAAAGCATCATCGCCGTATCCGGATGCTTTTCTATGGGGTGGTTGTCAATTTCGGCAAAAACCGCTTTCGTTGACATTCCTCGAGCCGGCTTCGCTATAACGAAAAAGCAATCAGGAAGCTCTCGGAGTTCAGTCATAGCCTCTCCCTTTGCGCAGGCAAGAGCTGTACCTCCCATAAGGCAAAACGGGACATCCGCACCCACGGTAAGTCCCACCGCGCACAGCTCTTCATCCGAAAGCGGGAAATTGCACAACTCGTTAAGCAACCGCAGCACTGCGGCACCGTCAGCGCTTCCACCTGCCATTCCGGCGCTTGACGGTATCCGTTTTTCTACCGCAATCGCTATTCCGCCACAGTTTATTCCCGTAGCATCAAGAAATGCGCGTGCCGCTTTCACGGCAATATTGCGCTCATCGTTAGGTATATACGATATATTCGATATACACGATACATCCCCGCCGCAGCCTATTCTTACAGCAACGGAATCACAGAGCGACACACTCTGCATCACCATTTCCAGATCGTGATATCCGTCATCAAGTAACCCCAAAACGTCAAGCGTTAAATTAAGCTTTGCATAAGCCTTTGCAAAACCGTATCTCATAGTATCACACCCACACCGTTAAAGTGACTGTACAAATTCCTCTATTCTCGCCAGAGCCTTCGCAATATTTTTCATCGAAGCCGCATAACAGCATCTGACAAAGCCTTCGCCGCTCTCGCCGAACGCATTGCCCGGAATTACCGCCACGTGCTTTTCCTGAAGCAGACGCATACAGAACTCATCCGAGGTAAGACCCGTCGATTTTATGCACGGAAACATATAGAACGCACCCTGCGGCATAGCGCATGTAAGCCCTATCGCATTGAATCTGTCACACATAAAGCGGCGGCGCTGGTTATATTCCTCGCGCATTGCTTCTATATCCTTATCACCGTTGTTAAGCGCCTCAACCGCGGCAAACTGAGCCATAGTGGGCGCCGACATGATTCCATACTGATGAATACGTGTCATAACCGCAGCAATCTCACTTGGCGCGCATGCATATCCAAGGCGCCACCCTGTCATTGCATAGGATTTTGAAAATCCGTTTACTACAACGGTGCGTTCACGCATACCGTCAATCGATGCAATCGAAACATGCTTTGTCCCATACGTAAGCTCGGAGTATATTTCATCGGAAATAACCATAAGGTCATGCTTTACGATAATCTTCGCAAGCGCTTCAAGCTCATGACGTTCGAGAATTGCACCGGTAGGATTATTGGGATACGGAAGAACAAGCAATTTACTCTTCGGAGTTATCACAGCTTCAAGCTTTTCCGGAGTAAGCTTAAAATCGTCCTCCGCTACCGTTGCAACATGAACCGGAACACCGCTCGCAAGCGATGCAATAGGTCCGTAACAAACAAACGATGGTTCCGGCACGATAACCTCGTCACCCGGATTTATAAGCGCACGCATAGCAAGGTCAATAGCCTCGCTTCCGCCGACGGTAACAACAACCTCATCCTTCGGATCATAAGAAAGCGAAAACGAACGCTTCATATAATCGGTTACAGCCTGGCGAAGCTCCATTGTTCCCGCGTTCGGGGTATAGTATGTATAGCCCTTTTCAAGAGACGCAATACCCGCATCACGAATATGCCACGGCGTGACAAAATCCGGCTCGCCTATCCCAAGTGAAATAACATCACTTCCCGATATCAGGTCAAAATATTTACGAATTCCCGAAGGTTTTATACTGCTTGCACGGGATGACAGTTTTGTATTATAGTCCATAATATATCTCCTCCGGAATTATTAAAACGCATATCCGCGTTCCTGATTTTTTTCTGTGTTCGTATACATAACGCCCTTGTCTTTGAACTTTTTAAGCACAAAGTGAGTTGCTGTGCTTGTGACATATTCAAGCGGCGCAATCTTGTCTGACACAAATCCTGCAACCTCGCGCAAGGTCTTACCGTGGATTGTGATGGCAAGATCATATGCGCCGGACATAAGATACACGCTCTCAACCTCTTCATACTGGCTCATACGCTCTGCAATGCGTTCAAAGCCCTGTCCGCGCTGGGGAACAACCTTTATCTCGATAAGTGCCGTAACGCCCTCATCGCCGACCTTATCCCAGTCGATAAGAGTCTTATACCCCGCAATAATGTCCTTCTCCTCGTATTCTTCAATGGCGGCGGCAACATCCTCAACCTTCATATCAAGCGAAGACGCAATCTGCTCCGCAGACATTTTCGCATCTTTTTCAAGCAATTCCAAAATAGCGTTTTTCAAAGCACTTCTCTCCTTTTTTATATAATATATCTATTATACTAAATTTAAGTTTTCGATGCAATAGATTTTTTATTTTTTCCAAGCCTTGCAAAATATGTGAGCGACAAAAGATGCGACGAAGCATCCGCTTCGCCGCACCAATTCCTGTATACACAAATTTAGCATTCAACCTTTTCCGCAACGATGCATCCCATTTCCATTGCACCTATTTCCATGAAAATTTCCGCAAATCCGTCAGAAACATTCACTTCAAGCTCTTTTTCATTCCATACATCATAGTATCTCATTCCTACAGTATGAGGGATTTTTAACACCGTACCGCGATATGTCGAATACGCCCTATTATAAATTGTGTAAAGCGTCCTTATCTTTGCCGGGAACTTGTTTATGCATATAGCCGGAGACTCTGTTTCAATCATCATTTCGGGGCTATCACTTGTGAAGCAGTCAGCATATGCCTTTTTGATTTTATACGCTTTTGTATTGAATTCTGTACCTCTTGATTCCTCCGTATCCCAAAAGGCATCATAAACAGCCTCACCGTTGAAGAACATAAACTTTTGTGGATGCCAACTTATTTTTCTCATCGCCATTGGAAGAATCAACTGAACAATTTTAGGGAACGCAAACCTGTAAACATTCATAAACACGCGTGACATTCTGTCATCTCCGTCACCGACACGTCTTGCCGTTTCAATCATATCAACAATCGAATCAAGAATGTAATACGAAATGTTACAGTCGATATATCTTGCATTTACATCCACTGCCGCATATTCTCCATAAAGCACAACCTCCTCCGGCATGCTTTCGCGAAGGCGTGTGATAAAGTCATTATCTGTTTTCAGCAGACTTGACGGAACTCTATGCCCGTGGTTGGGCGCGTAGCATCTGTTTTCAATTCTCAGCGAGAACTCGTCAACATAAAGAAGCGTAATACCGAGCTCTTTGTAAATCCTCGGATACATTGAAAGCGCAAACTCACGCCAGCTGTTCTCCGCATGGCACATTCTTGTTGAGTTTCCGATAATGGTTATATTCTCGCCGGCTTCATTGACAACCTTGCTTGTCGGGAAAAACCTTTCCGACTGTGGATATGCCTCGGTAAGAAGCGTCGGATGCATATACAGAGAAACGTTTATCCCCATATTATCCTTTATATCGTGAAGCGCATTTCTGAAAGCCTCTACCCCGCCGTATTTGTCATAATCTTCTCCGCCGAAATTCCCCCACTTTATCGCATACTCACCATTTACAAACTGGTTTGTCCATGACCACATGTGCAGGATATCAGGGTAAACTCCCGTAATTTCTTTTTGTTCTTCAAGAATATCACGAAAATTGAATTTTTTCTTTCCTTCGTCGTACCAGCACGGGAATTTTGTAATCTCACGAGTTTCATAAAAATCAGTTATTTCCGCAAGGAGCCAGAAGCACTCCCGATACCATTGCTTGTTCTGACATTTATACGGACTATACCACGACGAAAGCCATTCTTTATAGATATCAAACGCTTTTTTCCAATCACCCTCGTGGCAGGTAACAACAGCAGGCGAAGCTTTAAAGCTTTCCTTTGCACCAATATCTCCGTAAATCACCGGATACTCAACATAAAACTCTATGCCGCTGTCATTCTTTTCGAGCGCATATTTTCGCGTAACAAGTCCGCGCTCCTCGGTTGTAAGCGCCATTCCGCCCTGTGCCTTTTTCGAGAAAACATCCATAAACTGCATCGGGAAAGACGGAGCTGATTCCTCATACATAAAAAACATCTCGTTGCTTTCTATGTTCTGATATTTGGGCACGAAATACCAGTTGTCTGAAGCATCACCAAAATCAATCCCCGAAATACATGGGAAGATAATACCTTTTTTAAATTCCGCGTCTGTTCGGTTATTAACCTCAAGCGTCCATTTTACCGAATTTTCTCCGCTTATGTCCGCACCGATTTGGAAAATAACGCCGTTAAAATCGTATTTTATTTCCGCCGTATTTTCCCTAACAGTAGAAGAAATATACTGAAAATCAGATGTAATATTTCCTTTTTCATCACGAAGTTTCAGCATACTTCCGCTTTTTATCTTCATACCCGGAATAAAGGCGTTTTTCATTTCAGAAAGCCATAAGCCTTTTGAGGTATCAAGCTTCATATACAATGCGCCGTTTTTTACGGTAAGAATATTATCATCCAGGGTTATGTGCTTTTCACCGTCTGCATTATGCATTATTCTTTCTTCTTTTTCCGGAATACACATATCGGGATAAAGACGTTTTTCTGTTTCGTTGACCGTCACCGCCGCAAGCGAAACATCTGTTTCCAGCATTCTGTTGCGGATAATAAGCTTTTTTATCTCACTTCCGTCGCACGGAATGCCGTATACGGATACATCACCTGAAATGCCATGTCTTCCGGTGTAAAGATTGAGCGGAAGATGCGTATCACGTCTGCCATCCTTATAAACAACCTCTGCCATAAAAAACTCGACATCCTCAACCCTTAACGGCTCCACAACATCGACGTACGGTGTACCGAGAACCGAGCTTACCACGGCGTACTTCGTTCTCATATGACGCTTTTTCGAAAGCGTAAGAATAAAAAATATCTCACTTGCTTTTTTGCCAATCTCAACCACGGTTTCACTATCGCGGCTCACAGGTCTGCAAAGCCCCCGCGTTGTATGCGCGCCGAAGTTGACTATCGGTTCATCATTTTCCTTCGGCGGGGCATCCGGCGAAACTATATTCCGCTCATCTGTTCCCACGTTAAAAGGAACTCCGTATGCCGAAACCGTTTTTTTGTTAAAGAATACGCCGCTGTCAATTATACTTTTGTTTTCGTCAAAATTATATTTATCATTAAACAATCCCGAAATATCCACAGGTGTGAATTCGTTCACGGCAATATTCTCACCCTTGTCAAACGCCTCGGGAAGCTCTTCTCTCCCGCAGGTATAGAGACTGTGAATTTCAAAACATGCAACCGGCATCTTATCCGCCCGATACTCACAGCAAATTGCGCTGAATTTTCCGGACGGCGCCTTTGCAATAACTCTGTGAAGCGCATTATTCGCCGTTATGTCGGAATAAACAACCAGCGGAAATTTATCATCCGCGCGCAACGCCGAAAGTACTGCGGCATCATTCTCTTCCGGGCGGAGAATTCCAAAGCAGGAATATTCCAGAACAATATATTCCGAAAGCTCAACATCTCCGTTTGCAACAAAGGAAAACACAGTGTCTTCAGCAAAACATTTTTCGCCGATAGGCTCACGTTTTGCGACAAAGCTCTGTTTTTCTCCGGATTCACTTAAAACAACACCGTTTGATGATGTGAATTTAAAATCAAGTAAATTTTTCATCGTTTTTCTCCTTCATAAGCTGATATCGTCTTTTATTTAGGTTCTTGTCCGTCATTTTCAAAGAACATCCTTTCGATTTCTGCACACAGATAGTGGTATACCGGCAAATGCAATTCCTGAACCTTATACGTTTCAGTTTCCGGCACCTTTATTGATACCGTCGCAATTTCCGAGAGTTCCCCACCGCTTTTTCCGGTCATGGCGATTGATTTTACCCCAATGCATTTTGCAAGCTCTACTGCCTTCAGAACATTTACAGAATTACCCGATGTTGAAATTCCTATCACTAAATCCTCCGGTTTTGCGTAGCCGTACACAAGCTGTGCATATACCATTTCGGGTGAAATATCGTTGCAAAACGCCGATATAATCGCACTCTGACTCGGCAAAGAAATTGCAGGAAGCGAGCCTTGAAGCTTACCTCTTATCTCCTCCGGAACTCTTTCATCCGAAACCTTTCTCATGTTCTTAAAGCCCTTCATCAGCTCGCCTACAATGTGTTCACAGTCTGCAGCGCTTCCTCCGTTGCCGCAAAGAAGGAGCTTTCCTCCGGATTCGTATGTATCTTTAATAAGCCGAAGCGCCTTTTTTATATCCTCTTCACATCCGAGAAGCTTCGGATGTCTTTCCAACAGTTCTCTCATTTTACAATTTCCTCTTTATAATAATTCTCCGCGACGGCAATCGCCGCCCAGTCGCCCAATGAATCGCCAAGCTCCGCGGGAACAACTCTGCAGACTGCGTTTGAAAACGAAAGTGCTTCTCGTTCAATTACCGCTTCCATACGCTCCCGCAAAAGCTCTTCACTGCGCTGAAAAACGCTTCCTATGACAATGCACTCGGGATTTAATATATCTATCAGAACAGAAATCCCTGCACCGAGCTTTTCTGCGCATATGTCATAAACCTTAACCGCCGTTTCATCGCCGAGTTTTGCACATTCCGCAATACTCTTTGCATTGATTTTATCCAGCTCATCATATCCGCTGCAGAAAGCAGTTTTCTCTCCGAGCTGCAGCTTTTCCTTTGCAAGCATTTTCCCAAGCTCTGCAATGCCGCCACCTGAGCAAAACCCCTCAAATGACCCGCTTTTTCCATACCCTACGGGTCCAAACTCCGAGAGTCTTATATGCCCGACCTCGCCTGCCATATCGTTTGTGCCGGAATAGAGCCTGCCATTCAAAATCAAGCCTGCACCGAGACCGGTTCCAAAGGTCAGAAAAATCATATTTTCCGTTCCCTTTCCCGCTCCGTATTTCCATTCCGCAAGTGCGCAGGCATTGGCATCATTCTGCAAGGCAACGGGAACGCCGAAACGCTCTTTCAGCACATTGCAAATCGGAACATTATCCCACCCCAGAAGGTTCGGCGGTGACTGAATCACACCCTTTTTTGAATCAAGCGGGCCACCACAGCTTATACCTATCGCGTCGGCGTTACCCATTTTTTCAACAGCATCACAAATATTTTTCAGCGTGTCATTCAAATTCGTTGTATCAAATTTAATTTTATCAACAACACCACATACGCTGTCACCCTTAATAACCGCACACTTCGTTCCTCCGATGTCTATTCCGATAAACATAAGCATTCCTCCCGTTTTTCATTTAACAGCATGTTGCCGAAAAGCCCGGCAAAGCCGGGCTTTTCAATGTTCTTACTAATCTGAATAAGCTACACGCAAATCCGTGCCATCTTTGTAAATCACATATGCTTTTGCATTTGTCAAGGTATCCTCAACTATTGTGAACTGAGAAAGATTAGTTCTTGAAACAAACTTTTTCTGACAGCTGTCTATCGTTCCGTCAAAAAGAATACCCTTTTCTACAATATCGACATCCTCGCAGTTTACAAGCTCAAGCATATATTTGCTTTCGTCGTTGAAAAGAACAACTCCCGGGAACGCACTCTTCTCACCTTCTGTTAACTGAACAAGAGCTTCTTCTTCGTCCCACGCAAAGAACGTGTATTTATCGTTATAGCTTACCAATTTACCGTTCTTCATCCATGAAACAAAGCCGTCCAAAGTCTTTTCAACCGTAAAATCATCGCCGTAGCTTCCCGTTTTGTAAGCGTCTCCGTCAAGAGTTACCGAGACGGCGCTCTTTGTTGCGCTCTCCCAATCCGGAGTAAAGGTTACATACTCGTCATTATCAATAGACTTTTTCCACTCACCGCCGGAATACCCCGTCATTTCAAGGTCCGGTGCCGTAACACCGTCTTCACTCTCAGCTTCGATGCTGTATACGCGCGTTCCGTAATCGGTGAAGTAATCAACAAGCTTGAGATTGTCAGTCTTATCTGCATAGACTGCCCAGACTGCAGTGTTCGTTCCCGCTGTGAATGTGTACGTTGCATCGTCTTGTATATAACGCTTTGCGTTATCCATCCAGTAGAGGAATTGATAGTTTTCATTGCTGGTTGCAGTTGCCGTAATTGTTGTTCCGCGAGCTACCTCTCCGCCAACGTTACCTGCAGTCACATCGCCCTGAGTTACGCTTATAAGACTTGAATCTGCATTCTCGGCAACAATATATACCGAAACATTCGGATTCGTTGTAACATCATTCGGGTTATACTCACTTGACGTCACGGTATATGTTGCGGTCTTGGTTGACTCTCCAACCGTTGCGGTTACTGTGATATCCGCACTTCCCGCCGCGTTTGCGAGAAGAGTAAACGTAGTTTTATCCGATGCGCCGAGGGCATCATCCTCAACGCTTTCAACGCTGATTATTTCAGGTGCAGATGAGGTAACGGTTACAGAGTCGGTGGTGTCTTGCTTAGGCGAATCAGCTGCCCATGCCGCGAAAGAACGTGTAGAGCCATCCTCCATTGTCACCGACGCAGTAGCATCTGCCGTAACTCCGACAGTCATTGTTGTGGGGATATCGGTTGAACTTACCGAGCCGACAGCTATTGTGGTTTTTCCTGCGAGCGAATCGACAGGCGTGAGAGTGATCTTGCGTATGAATGTGAGCGGCTGAACATTCGGAGTAAGACCGTGTATTGCGATATAGAAAGTATTGCTACCCTCGCTAAGATAAACTGTATTCAGTGTTCTTTCGGTTCCATCAACAGCTTTATCTGCATTTGTAGTTGTATCTTTGGTACGAAAATCATACTCTCCAACGTATGAACCATTTGCATACATTGAGCCCAAGGCACTTACAGTACTGAGACCTCCAAGGAATTTTATGCTGTAAAAACCCGCAACAGGAACATTGATATCGAATGTCGCTTTGGTGGATCTGTTGTATACTGTAGGCCAGACGTTAGAAAGAGTGGCATCAGGCTTTGTCGTGGTAACTCTCATATAGTTACCGGCCTTACGCCAGTTAGTGGCCGCAGTTCCGGCGCTTTCATTAATTTGGTACCCCGGCGTCGATACACCTTTATCCGTCGATTTTGAAAAATCAATCGTTATCGGACCCGAAACAGAAACACTCTTTGTGTAAGATGTCTGTGCCACGCCGTCAATATACGGAGTATATACAAGGTTTGCAACACCGCCGCCGATAGCTTCTATCGTGTAATTTGTGTTCTCGGAATTGCAAAGACCACCCTTTGCATAACTTGTAACCTTGATTACATCTTCGTTGTCAGAGGTAACCTCGAGGTAGTTAGTTGTGTTTTTTGTATCTTTATTACTATAAGTCGCAAAGTCGCCGAAGCTTATTGTATTGCCGTTAGAATCAATAACCTGCGCCGTGAGTTCTTTTGTTTCTCCAATATTCATTATATCGGTGGGAACAGTTGAATTTACGGCCGCAATTGTAGGCTCGCCGGCAAGCCCGTAAAGCTTAAAGTTTATAAAGTACGGATATTCACTATTCACTCCAGCTCTAAAACAAAAATAAAGTGTGTGCGTTCCTTCCGTTAAATAAACTGCATTAAGCTTTTTCTCGGTTCCTTCAAAGCATGTCGCACTAGCCAAAGTCTCAGTACCGTTGTATGTAAAGTCATAATCACCGAGATAGCTTGTTCCGGAGGCAGCTTCACCTGTTGCAGTAAGATATATTGATGCCTTGAAGCCTTTGGCAGTGAGACCTCCGGTGAAACTCGGAGAATACCAACCGGGATTATCAACTACAATATCTATCGCAGCCTTAGAAGATTTACCGGCTCCTGACTCCCAATTACCGTTAGCAGCCACACGAGTAGCGCCACCGGTACTGTTTGTTGTGGTTAAGCCAATCTTCCAGTCGTTTGCCCCTGTACTATAATTAAAACTGAAGTTTTTATTCTTCGGCTGCACAATATAATAATTGGTACCATTTTCCGTCGGAGTTGTGTAACTCAAGCCGGAAGGTATGGTGGTATAATTGCCACTATTATAAAGCAACTTTGACCAGCTGTTTGTATATGTTGCAAAATCATACACCACATCTGCCGGAGCGGTTGTTTCTGTATCATCGGCGAATACCGACGGTGCAAGGGTCATAATCATTGCGATTGCGAGGATAAGTGATACTACTTTTTTCATTCTGTTCTTTCCTCCTTCAATTACTTCACTCTGTTATACGCTTCCTCGTAGACGGCTAAAAGCTCATCAACAGGGAGCTTTGAAAGCTCTGCTTTAAAATCATCCCATTCACTGAGCGGTCTCTGACCAATAACGAATTTCTGGATGTTTTCGGAAATGAACGTGTCAAGCGATGTGTTGAGGTCTGCTATCTTTGCACTTTCATCAACAGAAAGCGCAACCCATGTTGTCGGGTTTAGGTTTTCCACCGTGTGTTCAAGCAGGAAATCAGTTACATCATACTGTTCCTTTGAAATTGTTGCGCCGATAGCATCCGGGTCAAATCGGATTGTTGTACCGCGCGTGTTGATGCCGTAAAGCGTCTGCACGGATTCGCCCGCGTCGCCGGTTATGAACTTTCTCTCGCCGTTCACGACCTCATACGTCTCACCCTCTTTACCCCATGAAACAAGCTCGCACGCCTCATCGGTATAAAGCCAGTTTATGTATCTCCACGCATTTGCTATATTACCTGCGTTGCCCGTGTTTGCAACGGCATAGCCCTGTGGCGGGTTGTTATACTTATTAACCTTATTTACGCCGTCCTCTGCCTTCGGCGGCATCATAGCCGCCATGGTAAATTCGGGGTTGTTTGCGCGCGCTATGTTGTTGAAGAAGTCTATACGCACCTGATATTCCGGCATAATAAAGCCACGGTCGGTGGTAACAAGCTCTTGCCATGATGAGGTGTTCATCGTGAAGCAGTCCGGAGCGGCAAGCTTCTCCGATACCATCTTGTTGAGGAATACCACTATATCATACATCACATCCTCGCGTGTGCCGTAACACCACTCGTCTGCGTTAAAATCGTAATACGCGTCGTAATGGAAGTTTTCTTTCCATGACGAGCCGATAACGTTTATATTGCGCAACGCCGTGCGCAGGCAGAACGGATATGAATCCGGATAGATTTCTTTCAATCTCTTTGATACCTCATAAAGCTCATCCATGGTTTCCGGAACCTTTAAGCCGTGCTTGTCCAGAATGTCCTTGCGATAGAGCCAGCCGCGAATGTTTGTGCTGCGTTCCAAGCCGTGAACAGGTGTGTAATACACCTTACCGTCGGCGCTTTTGCGCGTTTCAATCATCCAACGCTCATCCTCGGAAACATTTTCCCAGAACTCGTTGTAGTCCGGGAGAAGCTCCCGGTAATCATCGAACGCAAGAAACGCCCCTTGCTCGCAATAGCTTGCAAAGTCCGGCGGATATCCACCGAATGAGAAGAGGTCGGGAAGCTGATCCGGTGCCGCCATAACAAGCGTGAATTTTGTGTTGAAGTCGGTTTCCGGTACGGCATTTATATTTATCGTTCCGCCAACCGCTTCCTTGATGTACTCCCAAACCTTCCAATTCTCGTCATACGGCCACGAAGGGTGGCTTGATATCATAATATTGAGAACTGCATCATCGGGGATTTGTTTTCCCTCGGGGATATCATAAGATATCTCGCCGCCCGTCTTTTCCACGCCGCACGCGCAGAGGGAGAGCAGCATGAGGGTTGCGAGGGTTAATGCGATCATTTTTTTCATTTTGTTTTCGCCTCCAATTTTAATTCTATGTTAACACATAAGTGTGTTAACCGTTTTAGTTTGCCGCTGCCCGCGGCAGGAAGTCGTTCCTCGTGTCATTCTTCACTCCTCATGTCATTCTGAGGCTTGCCGAAGAATCTCATTTTTTCGCGCTGACGTGCGGGGAGATCCTTCGGCTTCGCCTCAGGATGACACAGGGTGTTGAAACGTTATGGTATAGCGCCGCCTATAAGCGCAAACGGTAATAAATTACAGCGAAATCTCGGCAAAGGCTTCGCGTGCAAAACGGAGTTTTGCCATTAGCAGAAGGCTTCGTGATGAGCGCGATAATTTATCCGGTGCGCGCCAAGCGGCAAAAGCGTGGAAGGTTCCAAAGGGAACTGAGCTAAGTTCCCTTTGAAGCATCACTCCACCGCCATTCGGCGGTTCCTGATTCTTCCGAAGGAAGATTTTACTCTTTCGTATAATCAAGTATCCGCTTGATAAGCACTGCGACTTCCGCACGGGTTGTGTAATCTGTCGGTGCAATGTTACCGCTCTTACCGTTGACAAGTCCTTCGCTGATGAGTGCGGAGACGGCTTCCTTTGCGTAATCCGAAACGGTGTCAAAGTCGGGGTAGGATTCTACAGAAAGAATCCCTCCACCGTCATTCGACGGTCCCCCTCCCTTTAGGGCAAGGGAGGCTTCGAGTGCGCGGTAGACTATAGCCCTCATATACTGACGGGTTATCGTATTGCGCGGAGCGTACTTAT
>SVLF01000021.1 GCA_015068085.1 Oscillospiraceae bacterium | reverse complement strand
TCATACGTATCTTCGGTGTAAAGCTGTATCATAGAATATCCCATGAGAGCAAGGCGACAGGTCATTTCCTTGAATGTTTCAAAGGTTACAACAGCATTTCTTGAGCAATCAAGCATAAAGCCGAGGACATCATAACAGGGATTTTCTGATATTCCAAACGCTTTCGTTCCTTCCTTCATTTTTTCAACCAACAAGCCTATGCAGCGGAAAATGTGGTGCGGCTTTGAGTAGAACACCTCTCCGCATTTTCCATCCCACAATATACGGATATCTCCGTCCTGTTGGGTGAATGTAACTTCAATCCCGTCATTGCTGAGTTCAATTTCAAGAATTGAACTCAGTTCTTTCACTCCTTTGAGTTGCAGATCGTCAAGACCTTTAAATTTAAACTTAAGCATAATCATTTCTCCCGCTATTTTTCATCAAAAGAATTAAGTATTCTGTTGATAAGAACCGCAACCTCGGCTCGTGTTGTGTAATCTGTTGGTGCGATGCATCCGTTCTTACCGTTGACAAATCCGGCGGAGATGAGGGCTGAAACGGCGTCGCGGGCATAAGGAGCGACGGAGGTGAAATCGTGGTATTGCGATAACACCTCATCCACCGCCATTCGGCGGTCCCCGTCTCGCTGTGGCTCGGTCACGTCGCGGTTCTGATAGTCCACCGGACTATCATTCATTGCCGCGCCGACATTCGGCTGCGCCTCACTACCCTCAAGGTGAAGGCTTGAAAGTGCGCGGTAGACTATCACCATCATATCCTGACGGGTGATGGAGTTTCGCGGTGCAAATTTATTATCACCTATACCGTTAATTATACCTTTGTTCCTTGCTATTGCAAGCTCAGATGCAAAGTAGTCAGATGCTGATACGTCTGCAAAGTTTTCCGAATTTTCTGACGTTAGATTGAACGCACGTACAAGAAGTATCGCAAAATCTGCGCGGGTTATGTTACTTGCGGGGCTAAACGTGCTTGCAGACGTGCCCTTTATTATTCCATCGTCTGCAAGAGTGTTTATCGCGTCCGCTGCCCATGCGTGGTTGCCAAGGTCTGTGAATTGCGGTTTTTCCACCTCATCCGCCTCGCCTTCGCTCGACACCTTCTCCTCAAGGAGAAGGCTTTCATCGTCAACATCCGGCTTGTCGGTCGGTGCGGCACCGCCGCCACCGCCGCCACCGCCTCCTCCACCACCGCCACCGGCGGGAGGTGTATCACCGGACGGTGAATTTTCATTCTCATCTGTCTGTGTGTCGTTTGAACTGCCGCCGGTTGTTGACCCATAGACAGTTATCACAAAATGGCACACAGATTCTCTTCCGCTTGAATCTCGCGCCGTTACCGAAACGTGGTTATCACCGACCTGAGATGCATCAGGCTTCCATGTAAGAACACCGGTGTTTTCATTAATGCTTGCACCGCGCGGCAAAGATGTTCCGACATACGAAATTGTAACTCCGTCAAGTTCTGTTTTTGCTTTAATCGGAATTGAGAGCGAGCTTCCCGCCGAGACGGTGGGGGTTGAAGTAAGCGCTTCAAATACAGGGCTGTAATCTTCCTCATGCTCAATTGCAATTGTAGCAGTCTGCCCTTCTTTGATGTTGTACACGTAACCTTTTGTAAAATCGTTTTCATCTACATATTTGCGGATAGTAGTAACAAGTCCGAGATTTAATTTAACCTGTTCATCAGAAAGCTTTTCTGCGCTCTCGATTAAGTATACACCGTTCTGAATTCCGTCGTTTTCGATTCTTACGGTTTTTCCGGCAAGAGCTGTGGCATCTTCAACCTGCATATTAAGAGTTATGTAATTGTTATACGCATAATCTTTGTTGAATTCTGCGACAGTACCGCTGTATTCCTTAGTAAGATCTGTGTTTTCTCCGATAACCGTTCCGTCATTCATGTAAGAATATACGTTCTGTCCGTTCTTATCTACGGAGTAAACCCCGACAAAGCCTTGGAAATCGAACACGCCGCCGACGTTATACCGCACCGAACTGTCGGTGGAATATACTATATAATCTTTCTGTCCGTTTGTAAGCTCTACGCATACTGCCTTCACTTCTCCGGTGGATGGTGCGGGAGTTACCTCTACAGGTGTGATGCTCTTTATATAACGTTCACCGCGGTACGGTTCAAGAACCGTTGTGAATAAGCTCTTTAAGTTCTCTCCCTCGCGTTTTACGAGCGCATATTTAATTCCGCGCGGCAGATTTTTATTCACCTGCTTGTTCGGGACATAACCGTCAGCAACGGTTACCTCGGTAAATTCTGCGCCTGTATCAGCAAGTTGGGTCATTCGCAAATGAATATCCTTATTGTTGGATATTGCCTTGTTGTAGTCGGTTATCGCAAAATCAACAACAAACGTACCCTCCGGATTTTCGGCACGATCTAAATTCCGAAGCCACGTAAAGCCCTTTGGATAGAAAAGGCTTGAATCGACAGTTCCGGGATCCTGCTTAAATCCCGGCACATCAACGCCGGCATAGGAGCCTGCGTATTCGCCATCCTTCATCTGCGGAACCATGGTAAGTCCTTCCGTCTGCGCACTTTCAGACTGCGCGTGGAAGCTGTAAATATGCGAGCTTCCGCCCTGAACATTGAAGAAGTCAACCGCATATGCAATATCACCCGGCGCTTCCACCGTAACAAGAGTTCTGCGGTATTCATCAAGCTCCGGATACGCTTCTTCACTTCTCATATCAATAAGCTTTACACGTCCGTCTCCGTCGTAGTGAAGCGGGTCGGCAGATTCGAGAGTCTGTGCCTGGATATCTTCATCCACGGTTACAGAGTTATGCGAAAGCGTTGTTTCAACCCACTGCACTCTGTTCGGATCAGTTCCCGCAGCTTCTGGATATCCGTTATCCGGTGATAGGTTAAGTCCGAATGCTTCAACACCGATATTAAGACTATCACGCTGGTGATGGGATGAGCTGCCCCAACCGCCATACATCCAGAAGGTACGAAGAGAATTATTTGCGCCTGTGTGGCTTATCGCATCGTGACGCTCACCGTCACGTAAAAGAGCGAGTCCGTAGCCCGTAAGGATATTACTTTTCGGTTGCTCAGCGTCTCTTACAAGCACTTCAAGCTCATCAATAACACTTTCCGGGTTTTCGGTGAAAATATCATAGTGAAGCTCCGAAAAATCGCCTTCCTCAAGGAAGTAAATCTGTTTTGCCAGCCTTTCGGCAACAGGCGTATCCTTAAGATATTTAAAAGCAATCAGAAGGTCTGCCGTATTGTCGACAAAATCAAGCGTTGCCATACCCTGCGTATCTCCTATCTGGACTGTGTGGCTGTCGCTTACTACAAGTCCCGCAGAGCTCGCCGCAATTTGAGCAAAGCGCGGATTGTCGATGATGTTATATTTTTCTGCATTCTTACCCTTATACGGTGCAAGAGCATCAGCTATCATTATAAGACCGTCGGGAGTGAAGTAGTTATACTGCGGAGATGACTCAAAAGAGAATCCATCACGATCACTGTCAGCAACAATCATATTAGAGACGTTTCCGCCCGACATTGAGAAAGATAAATACCCCTCATACCCTCCGGTTTTATAGAGGAAATCAAGCATTTCCTCACTGTCGGCTTCATTACCTATTGCAACGGCACTTTTAACAAGCACCGCCTGATGCATACCGAAGTTACCGGAAAGGTCTGCACTTTTCACCTTACGGTAATTCTCTCGCAGAATGTTTTCCTCCCAGTTTTTCCAGATATCGAAACTGCTTTCCTTTTTATTTTCAAGGTTGTGCTCTTTCGCTTTTGCCGATAGATATTTTATAACAAAATCATCTCCTGTCATCGGGAAGAACGCATCAGCGGCATCGGCAAAATTCTGTCCAAAGTTAACATCCTGTACTGTTCCCACAATCGCACCGTCGCCGGTAGAGGTATTGGGCCAATAGACCTTGAAATATTTAAATAAATCCATTTCCGGATAGACATCGCCGATTCGGTCAATGAGAATTGCTCCCGCTCTGCCATACTGCTCGTCACCCGTATAGAGGTATGCATTTGTGAGGCGGAGAACAGCTGATCTTATATCCTGAAACCACGTATAACTGTTGAAATATGCAATCGGAGTATGCATTTCGAGCTTTCCGTCAGAATGGGTGTATTGCTTCCAGTTCTCATTTCTCGGAACATACCCGAAGCCGTCGTCAACGCCCCAGATGTTTCCGTTCACATAACGCCCCTTCTTTTGCGGGTTAGGATCGGTATTGGAATCACGCACTTCGCTGTATAGCTCATTATATAGATATCCCTTTTCGTTCCCGTATCCATAGAAAGTATGCCATGCTTCCGAATATTCTTCAGCGGGTTTTTCGCAGGTACATTCCTCACCTTCCTCATGGAAGAGCATTTTGTGGTGATTTTCCCGCGCAAGAGCTATATCGAAAAGACCGTGCTCGTTAAGCCCGAGCTCATAGAACGAGCCAAAGTCGTTACTCGGGAAAAGACGCTTACAATCCGGACACTGGATTTTCCACGGACGTGCCATAAAGCTTATGTTGTATGCATACGCGCCGTCATTTCCGTATTTTGAGACAATATCCACACCGCAGTAGTTGCAGTATTTATAATCCGGGTTGTTATAGGTTCCCATCTTCATTGCACGTGGGATACCCTCGCCGATGATATGGTCGTAATAAAAGTCCAGATTTTGCACATACTCCTCAGCGCGTTCTATCGCCTGCTTCTGTGCTTGTTTTGCCCAGTCATATTTCTTTGCGTTATCGCGGGCGGTCTCTCGCATTTTTTCAGTAAAGAGGGTTACCTCGGATTTGCCTTCGTTGGGAATAATCTCAATTTCCGTTTCATCGCAAATCTCCGGATTTTCCTTAAGCGCAACACTTAAAGTTACTTTTCCCGCAGCGATCGCGTTGAAAAATCCGTCTTCATCTACATAAGCAGCTCCATCCGGTTCGCAAGTAAGTTCATATTTAAGCTCAGCCGGCGAAAGCTCTATAATACTACCGCGTTCTGTTTTTACATTAAATATAATGCGTCTGCGTGCACTTTCAGATATAACCTTCTCAACAGATATATTTCCGGAAAGCTTTTCGCTTGTGTCCTTAACATAAACCGTCGCTACGGCAGTAACCTTTGCTCCGTTGTAAGCTACCCTCGCGGTAATTTCCGCAGTTCCTGCGGAGATACCCGTAACTGTGCCGTCCTTTGAGACTTCGGCAATGTTGGAGGCTTTTGAGGTGTATTTTACGTCAAGGTCGTTTACGTCAATTATCGATTCGTCAAGAAGCTTTGCCTTCAAATCAAGCTTTTTGCTCTCTCCAACTTCAATGCTGTCGCCAGAGAGCGCAAGTTCCGCAGATTTAAGCCCCGGTGTACCATCAATTGAAACGGAATTTACTTCAAAGTATCCTCCACCGAGAGCCTTGAAAACGAGAATTGCTTCGCCGTCTGCCGTGAGGTTCTTTGCCGGGATATCAACATCCGGATACTGCATTGAATACATAGATGCCGATAACTCATCCGGGTCGTTACAGTCAAACATTCCGATGTAGTTATCTTCAACGAGAAGCGCTTCTATATTCTCTATGCCCTCAACGTCACCGGGAAGAATATACATACCTGCCGCAACACGGCCGGAGCGGTTTTTGCGATAGGTTGCCGTTGCAAGGTATCTTCCTGCTGCCGGAACCTTAATTTTGAAAGCAACCCATTTACCTTTGCTGATACCAACCTGCATATATCCGTCAATTCCCGTTGCAACATAGGTATTAACAGCAGTGTTTGCAGTCTCAGTGTATACGTTCGGGATTGAGCTTTCATGCCACTGCCAGTTACCGACACCGGTATTGGACGTATACTCATAAGTTATACCGCGAATGTCGTTAGACTTAGGAGCAGCGCTTCCTTGCCAGTAAACGGGTACCCAGAACGGACTTTTCTGTGAAAAGTCATACATTGCATACGCGCCGCTGTACGGAAGAATTTCCTCTCCCGTGATGGTTCTCTCAACCGTCGCGGAATATGTTTTTCCATCGTATTCAACAGATGCAGTTACGGTTACGTCTCCCTTTCCGGGAGTTTCAAACTTTCCAGTAGCTTCGTTGAATTTAAGAATGCTTTCATTCGAGGATGCGTATTCAATCTTTGCTCCGATTGCCTTTTCATCAAGAGCTGAACCATCACTCATTGCAAGAGTTGTTGTCGGGCGAAGTGCCTTTGAAAGCTTGAAGTTTACGCCCATCGGGACAATATCCGGTCCACCGTTGAAGGTTATATCACGCGGCTGGAGAACATAGCGTCCCATACTGTTTACATTGCCCGTTCCAATCCATACAAGGATATGATCGCCGGTTTCTTTCGCTTCATATAATCCTTCTGCAAAGAAAGGTGCATCTTCCTGCTGAGGAAGCTGTTCACCGTTAAAATCAACCGTCATAACCGGCTCTGCAGAAGCCGCAGCAGAAATTATATCGGTTGTATCTCCCGGAAGAATATAAAGACTTGCAAGAGTTCCGCTCTCAATCTTCTGGTAACCGACATTTACGTTATAGAAACCAACCTTGGGGATATTGATCTTATATGCGTAGTACTCATCCTTGCGGATATGAATACTCTGCGCATATCTATGCCAAGCAAGATTTTCAAGAATAGGCTTTGCACCGACAGATTTTTTGAAAAATTCAACTCTGCAACCGCTGTTTATGTAGTTGATTTCTTCCGCGTTGTTGCATTCCGGATAGTCCTTGGACTCAAACGGGTAAATAACCGTTGTACCTGACCATGCAAGCTCTTCATCAACCACGGTTATTTCGTCTTCCTCGATGATGAAATCGCCGCTCATGGTATAAATTTTCGCGTTTCCTGCGCCGACCGCCGTGATTTTTTTACCGCTTACCGTTGCAACGTTTTCGTCAGAGCTTTTGTATGTGAGCGCGGCGATGTCATTGGCTGAACCCACAGAACCATCACTCTTTACTACCTTGCTTGTGGAAATTTCGGCAAAGTCTCCAAGCTTAATATTCAGCTTATTCTTTGAGAGCAGGCTTTCGGAATACATCGGAACGGTGGCGGGTCCGCCGTCGAGCGTCATCGTTGCCGGGCGGAGTAGGTATCGACCGGCAAGGGTTGAGGACGTATCTCCCGTACCTACCCATACAACGGTATACTCTCCTGCTGTAAGCTCCTTTGCAACCTTTTCGGTTGTGGGAAGTGTTCCTTTGTTCTTATTATAGAAATTATCGAAATCTGCCCAAAGAGTTTCGCTCTCGCCATCTTTAGCTTTAAAATCAACTGTCATCACATAGTTATCTTCCGAAATTTCTGACATTACATTTTTTGAAACACCGGGAACGAGATACATCATGCCTTTTGTGTTTCCGGCACTAACGCCGTAGGTCATGGAGATATCATATATACCACTTGCCGGAACTTTTATCGTCCACGCGGCATATTCTCCCGCCTTTAAATGAAGCCCGATGGTTCCCTTTCCCCAGCCGGGATTGTGGGTGTATGAGCTTGTGTCCGAATGCCACTGCATACGCCCCGCACTGTACTGATTAGTGTATGTTATTTCGCACGGCTTGAGCGTTCCTCCGTATGCTCCCTGCCACAACGGATACACTACCGTTACGCCGGACTTTTCAGCGGCGTGTGCTATGCTTACGGCAGGCAGCATGGAAACAAGCATACATACCGTAAGCAAAAGTGATAATAATTTTCTCATAAAGCTCTCCTTTCAAAAAACAGAGAGGATGAAAGCCATCCATCCTCCCCTGTCAAGTACCTTATTCTGAGTATATTACTTTGTATGCGCCGTTGTCTTCATAGATAAGATATCCGCGTGCCTTGGTATAAGAGCCTGCCTTTGCAGCAAACTGACCGTGTGGATTCTCAGCCAGATTGCGCTGTGAGCTCATTTTCTCCTTGCAGGAGGAAACTATGGGTGCGCCATCCGCTTCTGCATTAAAGAGAATACCTACTTCAAGGATTGTTTTTCCGTTTGCATCATACTCTACCATGTAGTTATCGTCTTTTGTTTTTGCATCAAGAGCAAGCATCGGAAGGTCATGTCCCTCGGATGAGGTGGTAACCTCTGTTTCGTCCCATACGTTGAAGGTGTAGGATTCTCCGTAATCCACAAGCTTTCCGTCGCGGAACCAGTAGACGTTTTCATTGGATGTAAGCGTTACCGGGGCGTCATACTTATGCTGTGTTGTCTTGCCGTTATAGGTTACGCCGTAGGTTGCAGGAAGCTGAGTATACTGTGCAACAAAGCGCTTTACGCTGTTTACAAGGCTTTCCTTCCATTCAGAGAAGCTGTAGCCAACGACTTCTGGTGCGCTCGGCTTCGTTGTTCCGAGGAACTCACCATTCCATGCGTAGTATTCCTCATCCGCCGCTTCGGTGTAGATTGCTGTTAAATACGTGTTGGTCATTGCCGTGAAGCTGTACTCCGCATCAAGCGAGATTACGCGGCCGCCGTCAGCCTTACCGCGTACCCAGCCACGGAATACGTAGTTTTTGCCGCCGACCGTTGCAGTTTCAGGAGCGCTTACCGCTATCTCTGTCTCGCGCTGAACAGAGACAACTTCGCCCTGTGTATAGTCAGATGTGATGGAAATCCCATCAACACTTGAATCGAATCCGAAGGAGACCGTTGTTGTCGGTTCATCAACCGCGATAAGAGTTGAAACGGAGTTGTAGCCGTCAATTGCTTCTGCACATGTTGCTGTAATCTTTGCAACGCCGCCGCTTACTGCGGTGACTACACCTGTATTTGCATCAACTGTTGCAACTGCGGGGTTTGAGGATGTGTAGGTGAAAGATGTAAGCGCTGTACCGGTCGTTGAAAGATAGCCGCTTGTCTTTGTGGCAGTCGTCTTTCCCTTAACGATTGTAGAATCATCTGCGGTAAATTTTCCGCCTGTAATAGCTGCTCCATCGCCTCCATCGAGAGTAAGGTCTCCTAAAAATGCAACCCATCTATCCGAAGCATTCCGATCATCAAGTTCTCCGCTTCCAGTCCATACCACAATGTATTTACCGGGAACAGTTGCTATCCATTTTCCTAATGCATACGGAGCCGTTCCTTTTTTTATTAAACTATTATCAAGACTCTTGTTTCCACTGCAATCTATTGATAAGACCGGAGTAGCTGTTTTTAAAGCAGCCGAAATATCTGTTGTATTATAATCAAGAATATACATATTATTCTTCGTTCCGTTGACAGCAGCTACATATTGTTGCTTTACATCATACTTACCGGCAGCAGGAACATAAATTTCACAAGCTGCGTACTGGATATCATCCGGAACATCCACGGTATATATACACAGCGCATATGAAGATATACTTGCCAAAAGACCACTATTTTGCTTTTGGCTATGCCATTGCGCACGACCGCAGCTTTTTTCTGTGGTATATTCAAGTCCTCTTATTGATTTCTTTTCCTCACCTGCATCTTCTGCTGCTTTATCAAGCGCATATATCACATCAGCGAGTTTGGATGAAAAAGGATATACAACTTTAACTCCGCAAAGAGACGTATCTTCTACCGTAACTGTTTTCTCAGCAAGAACACTCTCCCCCATTTTTGCATATACAGTCGCCTTACCTCTTGCTATTGCAGTAACGATTCCACTCTCAACCTTCACAACATTTTCATCGGAGCTTTCATATGTTATGCCAAGTGCATCAACAGCATCGCCCTCAACCCATGTTGTATCGGACATAAGGATTTTAGTGATGCCGAGCGTTGCTGTTTCATTTTTTCCTGCATCAAGTGTATTATCCGAAAGCGTTGCTTCAGCATACATCGGAACAGTTTTACTTCCGTCTCCGCTTGTTAATGTAAGGTTCTTAATTCTGATATTATTGTAGTTTGGTGAATAAAATACAACAAGATATTCTTTTGCTTCAAGCGGAATTAAAGAAAGAGAAGTGGTTTTATCTTTTGCATCGCCACAACTATCAACAGTTCCCACAAAACCGGCGGTATCACTTGGATCCGATACTTTTTCATCAATTTCAGCCTTCGTCGTATTCACATCAAGAATATAAATTTTCAGTTCTTTTTCAAAAGAAGAAGCTTGATCATATTTTAAACTCGGAATATAATTTCCTGCCACAGGAACTTTAATCTTCATTGAGAACCAACAACGATCTTTCGTTCCCGTATCATTCTTTTCAAAATAGACACGTACACCGTCAGTAGTCACTCCATATTTATTTACATACTTATAATAATGGTTGAACGACGGATATCCCACTTTTCCGCCTTCCCCAAGCATCCAGAAACCGTTTGTGTAATCATATGATTTTTTCAAAATGTTCTGAACAGCAGTTTCTGAATTTTCAGTACGCTCTTCATAAAATGCATCAGAGTAGCTATCCACAAAATCATATACAATTTTTGTGTTTGCGGCATCCCCTTCTGCTGCGAAGGTTGCGGGTATCATTGATATTACCATAGAAATTGCGAGGATTACGCTGAGAATTTTTGACATTTTCTTCATTTTAGTTTTCCTCCTAAAAATTTTGATATATACTTGCTCTATATATTAAACCAGACAAGCATTTCCTGCTCGCCGTGATTTGCAAAGGAATAATACGGAATAAACTTTATCTCTTTTTCCGTATCGGGCGCCGTATACTTGCGGTAAAGCCCGAAATTTTCTTTTACTTCCGTAGCTTCAAGCTTTCCGGTAAGCGTTATTGCGCCGATTTCTTCATCAAACTCTTCAATGAAGTTATCATCCACAAAGCGGAGTGAACGGAGGTTTGTTCCGACATCGGCTTCGCCGCAATAGACGATTGGACCGCGGCAAAGCGCCACCCTTCCTCCATTTTCAATAACGTTCGGATTTGCCTGAACGAAGAACGGCTCCATCTCAAACGATACGTTTATCTCACCCTGCGGATTTTCGACATACGCATAGCCGTTTCTTATCTCATACGGGCGGTCGATAGTGTAATTATCGCACCATGCAGGGATGCGGATTGCGAGGTTCTTTATATTTCCCGATACAGAGAATGAGATATCTCCGTTTTTCGGATACTCTGTTTTCTGCGTAATTTTCACGTTGCCGCAATCAAGCTCTCCCGCTCCGAACTGGTTTACAAAAACGGTATCACTCGATACTGAGTAAAAATATTCCTCAATTGATGCGATAAGCCTTAAGATGTTAGGCGGACAACAGGAACACTCAAACACCTCAACACGCTGTTGAATCGGCTGATACGTCGGTGGTTCGTCGAATATATCATAGCGCGAAAGCAGGCGCGGATCAGTCTCCAGCGGGTTTGTGTAGAAAAACTTTCTTCCGTCAAGCGATACACCCGAGAGCATACCGTTATACATAACGCGCTCTATTATATCGGCGTATTTCGCGTCAATTTCAAGCTCGGACATACGGCGGCAGAAATACATCATCGCAATCGCCGCGCAGGTTTCGGTATATGCAACGTTGTTGGGAAGGTCATACGCGTGGGTGAAGCGTTCGCCGTAACGGTCAGAGCCGACGCCACCAGTTATGTACATCTTCCGCTCCGTTATATCTTTAAAGAGAGTTTTGCATATATTGAAGAGTTCTTTATCATCAAGCTCTCCCGCGAGGTCTGCCATTGCGCTGTACATATAAAGTGCTCTTACGCAATGCCCCACCGCCTCACGCTGTTCGCGCACGGGCTTGTGGCTTTGGAACTCTTCATCGGGATAAATTTTATTCGGATATTCGGGAAGGCACATATGCTCTTCGTGACGTCCGCGCTCTTCAATGAAGTAGCGCGAAAGCTCAAGATACTTTTTATCTTCTGTTTCTTTATAGAGCTTAAAGAGCGCAAGCTCTATCTCCTGATGCCCGGGCGTGAAAAATTTTGCACTCTTTTCTTTCACGAAAACGTCATACACATAATCAACGTAACGCAAAATAAGTGAGAAAAGCTTATCCTTGCCTGTTGCCTTTTTGTAGGCTATTGCCGCCTCAATAAAGTGGCCGAGGCAATACAGCTCGTGGTTGTTGCGATTGGTGAAACGCGCATCCGGGTCAATGTTTATGTAGTAGGAATTAAAATAGCCGCACGGCAAGATATTTTTTTCGATATTATCGACCGTTTCGTCAACTATCTTTTCAAGCTCCGGTGCCTTTTTGCGAGCGGTTATATACGCCACGCCCTCAATCCATTTTGCAACATCGCTGTCCCAATATTCGTGTGGGCGATTCGGCAAACCCTCCTGCCAGTTGCACGCTATTGCATCAAAGCGTCCGGTATCGCGAAAGCGCTCATACACTGCACACGCCGTGACGTTGCGGTTTGTTTCCTGACGTTTTTTCCAAAAGCCGCCGGAAAGCGTAAGTTCGGTGAAATCTATGTGTTTTGCTTTTAGCATTTTTACCTCCGTTGAAAACACTTGTCTATCTTACAGTTTTATTCTAATAAATTTCAAATTGTTTATCAATGAACAATAAATGTAAATAGTGAGAAAAAACGACTTATTTCATAATTGTTACACTGAAATTTCGATTAAACAGAAAAGGACACCGCAAATTGCGGTGTCCCGAAGCAACAAATATTTTTCCGTCATTTTCGTGTTTACTCGCTCGCCTTTTTCCAACACTCAACAAGCTCACGGCAATCAGCCGCGATCGGATCTTTACCACCGAAACCTACTTCAAAGAGAATCGGTCCTTCATAGCCCGCATCATCAAGTGCGCCAAGTATACGTTTCCAGTCTATAACTCCGCGCCCCGGGAACCAGTGACGTTCCCACTCACCGTCATAATCGGAAATGTGGGTGGTGAGAATATACTTGCCCACCGCTCTGACAAAGCCTTCGTTGTCGAAACCGAGAAAATGGTTTGAATCATAGCAAACACCGAGGTTATCACGTCCGACGCTTTCCATTATATAAAGCATCTCCTCTGCCGAGCTTCCTATCCAGCCCGGCATAAGGTCTTCAACGGCAACCTTTATCCCGAGCGGAGCGCAGAAATCGCACAGCTTTTTGAGATAATCAATAAACGCTTCAATACGCGCGGGAAGTTCATCCGAAATAACGCGCATACTGCCGTGGAGAACAACAGTTTTTATCCCCGTCCTCCTGAATATTTCTATAAGGCGCTTTGTATTTTCAAGCGTATCCTCACGCAAATCTTCCCGAATGGCCGACGGTTGAAAATTGAAAAACTCACTCGTTGCAAAAGGAAGATGAAATGAATTGATTTTCACGCCATATTTTTTCGAAAGACGTACAAATTCATCAGTTATCTGCGAAAACTCAGCATAATATTCCTCTTTCGGGCTTTCGGGTCGGACAACAACGTATTCCACGCTGTTAAAAAGTCCGGATGCAAAAACCTCTTCATTTGGAGATTTCAGTGATATTCCAAGCTCTCTTTTCATTTTTCTTATACTCCTTTACAGCTTGTGCTACTAAATTGTAATCATTTGTTAGAACGGTGTCTGCACCGAGCTTTAAAAACGCAACCGCTTCGTCTTTCGTATCTGCAAAAAACACATTACATCTGATACCGTTTTCGTGCGCCCGCTCTATCATTTTACGGTTTATATACGGTTTAAAAAACTGTACCTTTTCCGCACCCATTGCAACAGCAGCACCGAATGCAGCGAGGCTGTTTTCCGGCGCAACAGCGCTAAATCCACGCTGTGCGCAGACGCGCGGATACGGCATAACCGCATCATATCGCACTATCGCGCTTCCGGCCGGACGGTATTTCCACGCGCGGCACCCGATTTCTATATACTCATGGTGCGCTGACAGCGGATTGCATCTTTTTGCCGTTCCACAGCACTCTTTTATCAGAATGTCCGTGTATCTCGAAACACTTACCCTATCCTCTTCAAGCGTTGACGCCTTGCACGGTATATCACTGTATTCCGGCATAACTATCAGGTCCATGCTCTCGTCACACTGATGCAAAAGCTCAATTTCACGTCTGAACAGCTCATCTGACCGTGACCAATCCACCGAATACTCCGGCTGAATTACGCAAACCTTCATCTTTCGTTTTCCCTTTCGCTCGTAATCAAGTAAAGTATACATTGCCAAGTCAGAAATGTCAAACTCTTGGTTGTTTTTTCTCACGAAATATACTTTTTCTTCTTTACGACAAAAGCACCGCTTACGCGGCGCTTTTGCAGTCAGCTCTATTTATTATTCATATGGATTTTAAAATACATATTGCGGAAGCTTGTGGGAGACATGTTTTCGTGGTACTTGAAGAATTTAACGAAAAGGTTTTCATCTCCGAAGCCAAGCTCAAAAGCAATTTGCTTTACGCTAAGTTCAGTGGTGAGAAGAAGCTCCTTCGCACATTTGATTCGCTCGCTGTTTATATAATCCTTAAGCGTCTTTCCGGAATATTTCTTAAACAGGCGGCTTATGTATGTTTTATTATAACCGAAAATGTCGGCAAGGTCTGAAACCTTCATATCACGACGAATGTTCATTCTCACCCATTCCGAGATTTTCGTAAACGCAACAGTCGGCGCAGCTTCGTTTGCCTTTCCTACCGACGCAAGGTGAGCAATGATACTTCCGCATGATAAATCCTTTGCGTAATCCGGCATTGCATTTGTGTTCGCTACGTGCAGAAGTTCGCGGAAAAGATTGAGCGTTATATAGTCACCCTCGCAAGCTGTTATTTTTTCAAGACCGAAAAAGGAGATATTATCTGTAATGAAGTGAACCCAGAAAAACTCGGTTATCCCATCGCTCGGCCGGCTTCCGGTATGCAACGTTCCCGGAAGAAGAAGCATTGCATCTCCGCGGGAAAGCGTATATTCGCGCCCGTCTTCCTCAATATAGACCTTGCCTTGAGTTACATAAATTATTTCATAGCTGTCAATCGTGCGGCGCGGGTGAATCCACTGTTGCTCGGTGGAAAACAGTCCTGCCGATACGTATTCAAGCGTTATGCCGTTATCTATATGTATCATTTTTTCACCTCCGGCTTCTGCTTTTATATTAACCCAACGGAGAGATTTTGTCAATAAAAAACGGAGTGCGGCACATTCATTTTTACCACATCTCCGTATTTTATATTGTTTGTTAATTTTTCCTCACATTTATAAACGCATCGATATCTTCGATAATATACGCTCTTCCGGTAGTATGCAAAACATCAAAGCATGTTCCAAGGTAATCAAGAACGCCATACTTTTTAAACAAGAGCATCGCTTCTCTCCCTCCAAGCTTTTTTTCAGCTCGATACGCTTCAAAACAAAAAGACTTGAACTCCAAAGTTTTAGACATATGTTACACCTCCGGTAAAATCAATCTTCCCTCTCGCTCTTCATTGAAAAGCCGCGCAAGCATAACGGCACTGTACTGCCACACTTTTGTTTCTTCTCTTTCCAAATAGGAATATAGCTTAGACTGCGTAAATCTTTCCATCGCTGTATTCTCAGACCAATCATTGAGCTCCATAATTTTCGATGTCACATTAGCTGTAATCCCATACAAAAGGATTTCAAAACTTCTTTCATTCATTGTCAAATTCCTCCGTATCAAGATATTTCAAATATTCAAGCGACTTGTCAGTATGAAACAAAATCTGATCACACAAGTTTTCGGTTTTAAGCTTTTTCAGTGCCGTTTGCTTATCCACATCCCCATTTTCATACTCAACAACAACTCTGTAAACCTTATCATCTGCAACCGGGCCGATAACTATATCATAACTCCCTGTTTGCTGCCCGCTCCTGTTCTTACAAATAAAATCAAGCCATTTTTCATCTGCAACAGCGAATTGAATAACCACAAGATCCCGCTTTGCTCTTTCGATATCAAAGTCATATCTACTGACATATTTAATTCTGCTGTTATTTCGATAACAAACCTTAACTGCCCATTTATTTGCTTGATATCGACTTGTAGTTACATAAAAACCACCGCCGAAATCCAACGGACGCGCTGCCTCAAAAATTTTCGGAACATCGACAAGAACATCACTGCCATGGTAACAAATCACAACACGACCTCCTTATATCTTTAATATCATTATACCACCTGATTGCATATAAAATCAAGTTCTTTACATAAAAGCCATGCTATAAAGCTAAGTATACTCTTATCCTTAGGGTTTCTAATATATCCCGCTGGTGTTTTTGCGATAGGTGCCGGGAGTGAAGCCGCAAAGCTTTTTGAAAAGTATTTTAAAATGGGACGGAGAGCGAAATCCGCACTCATCTGCAATTTCCTCAAGAGTCAGGTTGCTGTCACTGAGAAGGTTTTTGGCACGGTTTATGCGAATTCCGGTAAGCCATTCATGTGGCGTCTGCCCCGTTTCCTGTCGGAAAAGGCGCATTATATGGATATGCGAATATCCGGAAAGCTCTCCGAGCTTTTCAAGCGTTATTCCCTCTTTATAGTTTTCTTCCATATATCCGATACATAGCCTTACTGCATCGGAATATTTTTTTTTTGAATGAAGTGAATGGAAAAGCTCGAAGATAAGCTGCATCAGAAGCGCATTGCAATGAAGCTTTTCGGAAGCATCGTTACTTCGACAGCAGCGTATTATCTCCTCAAACAGGTGAGCAGTCTCTCCGCGCGTTGAAAAATACGGCGGAATGTTATCAAGTATCTGATTTTCGTATACCACATTGTTTTCCCCGAAATCAAACACAAGGGTATAGCACTTATATTTCGGCGCACTGTTTAATTGCGTTCCGGGCTTGGAAAAGCGTATGTCTCCGTAATGCACGGGATACGCTTCGTCCTCAATGAATATACGTCCGTCTCCGCCGAGATAGAAACCAAGCTCGTAAACATACGTTATTCGCTTGCGCTTTATCGGATTTTTGTGCCGATACTGAAACTCACGCGCATCGATAATTCTCGGAAGCATCTGCTCAATCGGAAGCTCAACATACTTCAACGCACTCACCTCATGTTAAAAAATCGAACTTTTTTGTAAATATAGCGAATTTACTCTCCGTTTTTTATGCACTAAAATGATTATATAACATATATAAAGCAAAGTCAAATCATATTTTTTAAAAAAAATTAATTTTCAGAACGGAGGCTTTAAATGAACACTGATTTTTTACTTACAACTCCGCTTGCAAAAAAGCTTTACAGCGAGGTTGCTCGTGACCTTCCGATAATTGATTATCACAATCATTTACCGGTAGGCGACATTTCAAAAAACATAAAACCCGAAAACATCGCAAAGCTTTGGGTTACATCTGACCCATACAAGCACCGCGCAATGAGGATTCTGGGAATTCCGGAAAAATACATAACAGGCGATGCAAGCGATTTCGAGAAGTTTGAAAAGTGGTATGCTTCCCTGCCCCGTCTTATCGGGAACCCGCTCTTTGACTGGTCAATAATGGAGATGCGAACCGTTTTTGATTTTGAGCTTTTGCCTCTCACGAATGCAAAGGAGGTCTGGGACGAGCTTAACCACCGCCTTTCCGGAATGAGCGCACGCGACATTCTCGGGAAATTCAATATCGAATACAGTGCGCCTTGCGCTTCCCTCTGCGATGACCTGTCCCCTTTTAATACGGCATCGGGACTGTGCCCGTCACTTCGCGGAGACGATTTACTTTCCCCCGCACCGGAGCTTATCACAAAGCTTGAAGAGCTTACAAAAACAGGTATATCTACACTTCAAAGCTATCTTGATGCCATAGATATAAGACTTGCCGCTTTCAAGAATACAGGATGTATATTTTCAGACCATGCACTTGATAACGGCTTTGATTATGCCGATGATGACGGCGCAAACGAAAAGCGCTTTGCTGCTCTTTTGCATGGCGATAAGCTTTGCCACAGTGATGCCTCATTCCTCCGCTCATATGTTTTAAAAGCCTTGTTCGCGTTGTATGCAAAGCACGGCTTTACCGTACAGCTTCACATCGGAGCACAGCGCAGCACAAGCACAAGATTGCGCACCCTTGCCGGCGCTGCAGGTGGATATGCCGCCGCGGGAAGCTGCGCTGACGTTACAGCACTCACCACGCTTCTTGATTCTGCGGAAAAGGGCGAATACGGACTTCCGCGCATTCTTCTCTTCACGCTTAACCCCGCTGACAATGCTGTTATGGCAACTCTTTGCGGTTCATACTCCAAAGACGGTGAGGAGGCGTTTGTAAGCCAGGGACCGGCATGGTGGTGGTGCGATCATTACCAGGGCATTTGCGATATGCTTGATAATTTCATGTGCCACAGCGTGCTTTCAAGTTTTATCGGTATGACGACCGATTCCCGCTCGCTTCTTTCCTTTGTCCGCCACGACTATTTCAGACGCGTGCTTTGCGAGTGGATTTCCGATAAAGTAAGCAAAAACAGACTGCCGGAGGATTTTAACCTTCTTGCAGACACAGTTTCAAGAATATGCTATAAAAACGCAAAAAGACTTTTAGGAGGTAACTAAAATGCATTTTAACGACAGAGACGAAATCATTGAGCTTACTCCCCTGTGGAAGGGCGAGCGTTTCCCGGACGGACGTCCGAAGGTTCCCGACAAGCACCTCGACGCGCTTTACAAAATGACGCTTGAAGAGGTCTGGAAGCCGATTTATGTTCTGGGCTATGAAAACCAGTTTGTCGGCGGCGGTGAAAATCCGCTGAAGGTTCTCCACGATGACGGAAGAAAGCTTATCGGACGCGCGGTAACCTGCAGCTACTGCCCGACACGTCCGGATTTGCATGACGTTATGTTCGCGCGCGGCGCGGCTGAGGGCAGAGCCGGAAATTACAACCAGTGGGTTGTTGATACTCTCGTTGAGCGCGATGTCGTTGTAGTTGATATGTACGACAAGATATACAAGGGCACCTTCCTCGGCGGAAACCTTACTACCGCGATAAAGACACGCACGAAAAACGGCGGTGCTGTTGTATGGGGCGGAATCCGTGACGTTGAGCAGATGAAGCAGGTTCCGGATGTTCAGGTATATTACCGCGGAATTGACCCGACTCCTATTCGTGAATTCGTTATGAAGAGCTTTAACAGCGTTACAAACTTCGGCGGTGCAGTCTGCCTTCCGGGTGACGTTGTTTTCGGTGCAGGCGGCGGTGTTCTCTTCATTCCGAGCCATCTTGTGGGCGACGTTGTTGAAGGTGCGGCAAAAACGCACGTAAAGGACGACTTCGGCTTTGAGATGATTTCTCAGAACAAGTTTACAACAGCTCAGATTGACCGCAACACTTGGACGGTCGAGATGCTTGACATGCTGATGGATTGGATAAAGACCGACCCGCGCGGTGAGCAGTACCGTGACCTTGACTGGTCAAAGGAATATGACGCGGCAATAAACGGCGATCCGAACGATACACAGACGGCGCTGTAATCAGGAGGGAAACTAAAAATGAATACATATTTAAAAGATAAGGTTGCAGTTATAACGGGTGCAGGCGGAACAATCTGCTCTGCAGTTGCACTTGATCTTGCAAAGTGCGGAGTTAAGCTTGCACTTGTCGGCAGAACAGAGGAAAAGCTTCAGAAAACAGCAGCGGCCGTTAAAGAAGCCGGCGGAGAGTGCATCATTTTCGCGTGCGATGTGTGCGATGCCGATAAGGTAGAGGAGCTTGCAGACAAGGTCTATGAAACCTTTGGCAGATGCGATTTTCTCGTAAACGGTGCAGGCGGCAACCAGACCGCGGCTATGCCGACAATCACTCAGTTTGACGAGCGCGAAATTGACGGCACCCTTCCCGAGGGTACACGCGGATTCTACGACATTGATATGGACTGCTTTGAGAGCGTTATAAAAATCAACACAATGGGCTCTGTTCTCCCTATCCGCGCATTTGCAAAGCGCATGGCACGCGACGGCGGCGGAAGCATAATTAACTTTGCTTCCATGAACAGCTACTGCCCGCTCACACGTTGCTTTGCATATGCAATGAGCAAGGCGGCAGTTGTGAATATGACTCAATCTCTTGCGGCATACTTTGCTCCGGCAAACATCCGCATCAACGCAATTGCACCGGGATTTATCGCGAACGAGCGCAGCAAGCAGTATCTCGGCACACCGGAGGACGGACTTACCGCGCGCGGTCAGCAGGTTATAAATCACACCCCGACAAAGCGCTTTGGCAAAGCCGACGACATCTGCGGATGCGTGCGCTGGCTGCTTGATGAAGAGGCTTCCTCCTTCGTAACAGGCGTTACCGTTCCGGTTGACGGCGGATTCCTTACCTTAAGCGGGGTGTAAAGCTTATGTTACTTACAGATTATTTCAGATTTCCGAAGGACAGCACATGGGATATCGCAAAACAAAGCGGCGTTTCCCACGGCGTTATACGTCTCCCGGAAACTGCAGATTTTGATTTGACGGATAAATCCCACTGGCAGACAGTATATGACGGCTTTATGGATTACGGTCTCAAGCCGGTTATCATTGAGCCTATGCCAAACGAGCTTCACGACCACATCAAAGCAGGCGATGAAAAGCGCGATGAGAGCATCGAGAAAGCAATTAAGATGTTCCCCATTATGGATGCACTTGACATCCGCTGCATCTGCTTTAACTTCATGGCACACATCGGCTGGTTCCGTACAAAAAACGACATTCCGGAACGCGGCGGGGCGCGTGTCACCGGCTTTGACATCAACGACTTTAAGCCGGTTGAAGCTAAAATAACAAGGGATGAGCTTTGGGCAAATTATGAGTATTTTATACGCGCAGTTCTCCCCTATGCCGAAAAGCACGGAATAAAGCTTGCCCTCCACCCCGATGACCCGCCAAGAGATCTCGGCGGAGTAGAAAGGATTATGACAAGCGCCGACAACATCGACCGTGCAGTAAACGGCATTGTGAAAAGCACGAGCCTTGGCATAACGCTGTGTCAGGCAACCTATCACATTATGGGCGAGAAGCTTGATGAAGTTATTCCTCGCTTTGCTGATAAGATTATGTTCGTTCATTTCCGCAATACGCGCGGCAATATCAATTCGTATCAGGAGACATATCACGACAACGGCGAAATTGATATGGCAGAGGTTATGAAGATTTACAGAAAATGCGGAGTTGACGTGCCGATTCGCGTTGACCACGTTCCGACGATGGTCGGCGAGGATATGAAAAATCAGGGATATGACGCAATCGGAAGATATTTTGCAATAGGATATTTAAAAGGAATACTTGATGCAACAAAATAAAAAAGGAGATGTACTTGATTATGAAGAAAGTTTTTGTCGATGCTCAAAAGCCTGTAAAAAAGGTGAATAATTTCTGGAACCACATCCATTTTCATCCAACAGATGCCATTGAGGATGTTTGGGGACAAAGAATTCTCGATTCTGTCGCCGCAGACAGAGCGGCAAAAATGGTCAGAATTTACGCAATGCTTGAGGATATTGTGTACGAAGGTGAAAACGGCGAGCTTTTATATGATTTCTCCGATACCGACAAGAGAATTGATTATATGGTATCAAAAGGCTTTAAGCTTCTCATTTGTATGAATTTCTTGCCGCGTGCAATTGCCAAAGACAAAACGCTGATTTCCGAGCTTGCAAGATATAAAAACAAGCATCTTTTCACCTCTGTCCCCTCCGATTATCGCCTCTGGCAGGAGGTCTGCGCAAAGTATGTAGAGCATCTCATCGAACGCTACGGTGAGGAGCTTGTTTCAAGCTGGTATTTCCACTGCTGGAACGAGCCAAATCTCTATGCATTCTGGATGAGCGATTGCAGAGAATGGGAAAAGGTTACAACCGAATACATAAAACTTTACGATTTCTTTGCCGAAGGAATCAAAGGCGTTTCAGAAAAAATCCGCGTTGGCGGCCCCTCTGCAGCCTTTGCTTTTCTTTCCGATGCACCGCGCACAGACGAGTATGGGCCTCTTGTTGATGCGATGTTCATCAAAAAATTTCTTACTCACGTCAAAAACGGAAAGAACCACGCAAACGGTAAAACCGGAACCGCGTTTGACTTTTATTCTGTTCATACTTACGGGGATTTGCACGACAGCATAAAGAAAAACACGCTTGACCATACCTTCTGCACCGATATGCTGATTAACTACAAAAAGCTTGCCGCAGATTGCGGTTTTCCCGACATCGAAATAATTTCGGATGAATGGGAAATCTCCGGCGGCGGATTTGTAGGCACTGCAAAACATCCGTTTGTTGAATATCGCAACAGTGAAGTTTTCTCTGCCCACTACTTTGCGTTTATCGAGGATATCATCAAAAAAGATGTTTCACTTTCCGCGCTTATGATATGCCTTTCCGGTCAGCACAATTTACCGGGAGATTTCGTTGGCACACGCACCTTCGCAACTCGAAGCGGTTTCAAAACTCCCATCTATAATGCATATGCACTTTCCGCGATGTTAGGTGAGACAATTCTTGAAAACAATGCGGATGATAAAATCGGAGTTATTCCGACTCTCTGTGAAAACGGTGATGTTGCAGTTGCAATATTTAACTATTCCAAAAATCTCTTAAAGCCGAACGGAACACTCAACACACGCCTTGCAGTTAAGCTTCCGGAGGGTGAATATACGGTTTCCCACTATCGCCTTGATAAGGAAAACTGCAATTCTTACACCGCCTGGAAAGAGCTTGGACGTCCGGAGCATTGCTCTCAACAAGAGGCAGAAACAGTCAATCAGGCAAGTATTCTGAAGCCCTGGTATCCGGATGAAGAATTTGCCGGAAGCGATTTTTCGCTTGATATGCAGCTTCCGGATTATTCGATTTCACTTTTAAAGTTTAAGAAGAAATAAAGTCTGTTAAGGAGATATTTTATTATGATTAAGGTTTTTTGTAACCAAAAGGAAAAGGATTTAAAGAATTTCTGGGGACACATAGTTTTCCACCCGACAAACGCCATTGAGGATGATTGGGGAAAAGCTTATCTCGACAAAATTGCCGAGGACGGCGCGGCAAAAACCGTGCGCATTTACTCTATGTTTGAAGAGATTGTTACTCTTGATGAAAACGGCGAGATGCAGTTTGATTTTTCCAAAAACGATTACAGAATTGACTATCTTCTCTCCAAAGGCTTTGACCTTATGATAGTTTATGCCTTTATCCCGCCATGGCTTTCCGCTGAGCAGGATGACAAGCTTATCAAGCCGAGATACAAGAATGTATATTTCCATAAATCATATGCATCGGACTACTCAAAGTGGGAGGAAATCTGCCGCGTTTATACGCAGCACCTTGTTGACCGCTACGGCGAGGACACAGTTGCAAAATGGCCCATTCACTGCTACAACGAGCCGGATCTCACTGCATTTTTCTATCAGAATGCACCGAGCTACGTTGAGCGCGCAGAGGAATATTGCAAGCTCTATGATGGCTTTGAAGCAGGCGTAACATCGGTAAGCAAAAAAATAAGAATCGGCGGCTGCGGTCTTTCAGAGGGACCAACACACTTTGAGTTTCTTGAACACTTCCTTCGCTATGTTAAGAAAACCGGCAAGAAGTTTGACTTCTTAAGCTATCACTCCTACGGAACATTCTACACTCAAGCAAATGCAGGCCTCCGTCCGCTCAATGCATACGATTCCTACCCCAACACACTTACCGTAAAGAAGATTGCCGATATGTGCGGATTTAAGGACATTCCGTTTATCTGTGACGAATGGGGCGGTGCAACAGACGGCTATTTCGGTATGGACAAATGCCCGATGTTTGAGTTCCGCGAGAACGAGCTTTATTCGGCATACTACGCAAAGCTTCTCACCTATTATGACGAATCGGTTATTGATCAGGATCTTCTTATGATCTGTCTTTCCGGTCAGCACGACCTTACAGAGGACCTTATGGGACACCGCAACTTCTTCTCAAAGAGCTTTTATCCGAAGCCGATTTTCAATGCACACGTTCTTGCAAACAAGCTCGGTGATGAAAAGCTCTGCCACTACGTTGACCTCCAGGAAGAAAGAGTTTCCATTATGCCCTCACGACATACATCAGACGGACATATCTCTGCCCTTCTCTGCTATGCAGACCCGGCGTTTGCCGTGAATCTTCCCGAAAAGACCTTCGACACTGTTTTTGAAGGACTTGATAAGGAATACAAGGTTACCAAATACGTCATCGACAAAACGCATGCAAACTGCTACACCAAGTTCTGTGAGCTTGGAAGACCTCAGGATGCAAGCGAAGAAATCAAGGAAGAAATAAGACGTGCAGGTGCACTCCAAGCAGAAGACGCAGGAACAGTTTCACCGGAAAGCAACACCTTAAGCCTTACAATGGAAAATAACGCAGTAGTTCTTCTTGAGCTCATGCCGGCATAAAAAAGCACACATTATTTTACCGCCTGACGGGAATATCCGCGAGGCGGTAACGTTTTTTATTTAATTAATATAACAAATACTTTTCTCTTGCTTTTTTAAACTCTTCGGCGCCCTGCTTCCATTCTTCCGCGATCGGAAGAACGCTTTTTCCAGCTTTAAGCGCATCACAGATTGCATCCGTGCACATTCGCCCACGTGCATGATGCTCATACTCAAAATTCACCTTATCCGGAAAAAGCTTTGCAAGCGC
This sequence comes from Oscillospiraceae bacterium, assembly GCA_015068085.1. Lineage (GTDB taxonomy): Bacteria > Bacillota > Clostridia > Oscillospirales > JAAYXM01 > SIG480. The sequence continues at coordinate 16,992 of SVLF01000021.1, read as the reverse complement.
ATCTATAATATGAAGCTGAGTTTGGACCGGTCTCCATGCGTCACGGTCGTTTATAACCATATACACGCCGTTACACAGCACAAGCTCACGCCCATTTCCCTCCTGCGGTTTCAGATAGGTCATCGCCATATAGTATTTCTGAATGAAATAAATTCCCGGAATATCTCTCGAATTAAGTTCGCGTGCCAGTGCTTCTCCGTCAAAACTCGGATCACCTACAAATTCAAACGGTGTTGTCGTTCCAATTCCGAGCGAAAAGTTTGACGACTGCAAAAGTCCCGTTGCTGCAAAGAAAAGCGGAGAATCTGTATCAGGCATATTCGGGCTTCCCGGAACCCACACAAGCCCGGTTTCGTCATACCACATATCACGCTTCCACCCCTGCATTTTGAGAACAGTAACCTTCGCGCCGACATTTTTAACATCATTATACATAAGCGCAAGCTCACCTATCGTCATTCCATGGCGGAGCGGATACGCAAATCCGGAAAGAAGATGCTTACCCACATACTTTTCCTCTGCCGGTGCGCCCTCAATTATGTCACCACGGATAGGATTCGGACGGTCAAGGATAATCACCTCACACCCCGTTTTTGCGCAAGTCTCGATAAGCAGCATCATCCAAGGAGTGTATGTCCAGTGGCGCACACCTACATCCTGCGCACAGAACACAATTGCATCAACCTTTTCCACCCACTCGACCGGTGGCTGAAGACGCGGATATTTATAAAGGCTTACTATCTTTACGCCTGTTTTCGCATCAACCGGATCAGAATCACCGCCACCTGCATAGAGATTACCTCGAACGCCGTGTTCCATACCAAAGAAAAACTCAACCTGTGCAACGCCCCTGTCCACTATTGCATCAATGAGAAGATTTCCTTCATTGTCTATTGCTGTGGTGTTCACCATAAGTCCTATTTTTTTGCCTTTTATGCGTTCATACAGCTCGTCACACGCAAGCGTAACTGCACCTTTTTTCCACTTGTTCATTTTTTCTACCTTTCCTTAATCAATTATAACATTTATGCAAGAGTATTCATAACTCGTTCAACCGGCAAAAACTGTTGTTTTTCACCACGGAGCGGTTCTTGCTCAAGCTCTTCTATTTCGGATATTTCACCGTTAATATAGCGCTTCCCCTGCCTGCCGGCATATTCGATTCTTGCAATGGCTGCGGCAAAATCGTTTGCGGTTTTTTCAAAGCCGAAGGTCTTCTGATCGTTGTGCCAAAGCTCATCGAAAAGCACGGAAAGCGCTTTAAATTCACTTACCATTCCCGGCACCGTCACGTCCGCAAAATCCGAAAGCCACGCCCTGTTTCCTGCCTTGTAGTTATCACGCAGGGTTTGCTGCAACCGGACTTTAGAAAGCGCAGCTCGGAAAAGAGCTTTGTAATAATCAATGTATGGGGCGTTTGGATATTTCTCAAAAATTTCAAGAGAATGAGCAAAGCACTTTTCATATGCCGGCAAATCATAATCATAGCAAAGAAGATTTATAAGCGGATCGCTGAAAAGAACAAGCTTTCCGATGTTGAAATCGCCCACAAGTCCGCAGAAAAAGTCGCTTATAGCTTCTGTAAGCTCAAAAGAAGTTTTGCTTACAAATTCTCCGACAGAATTGATATCATCCCGCGTGCAGTCAAGCCCGCGCCAGCAGTATTCCGAATACATTGCAAGGCAGAAAAGAGCTTGCATATGATTTATATCAGAGTATGCCCATGCAGTTCCAAAAACGGATTTTACTCCGCCGCGGAGACATTCCTCAAGGGCAGGCTTTACGGTATCATAGGTGTAACGGAAATTCGGGACAAAGCCGTTCCACGTCCATATTCCGCCTGCAAAGATGCACTTGCGGTTAAATTTCTTATGCGCTTCAATGTTGATTCGGTAAAAATCGTTATCTTCGTGGTAGTAATCCCAGAAAACCATATCCGCATCAGGCATTGAGTCTATCGCATACTGCGGAACCTCAATCTCCGTATCATATGTTCCTTTACCCGGAGCGGCGATAGAAAAATACATATCACTCCACATCATGGGGTGGAAATCATATTTTTTGCATATTTCTGTGACCTGCGCAACATGCTCGTTGAAGATTTTAAAAATCCCGGCGCGGTCGCATGAGCCACTGCGCGCAAAGGTCTTTCCCAGCCCCAATCCGCGGGTCTCGTCACAACCGATATGTATACGCTTTGATCTGAAAGCTTGTCTGCACGTTTTAATGCATGCTTCGATAAATTTGTAGGTCTCTTCCTCTCCGGGGAGAAGAACAGTGACATTTTCTGCTATATTTGCATGGGCGGAGTATCGGAGAAATTTACCGAGATGCCCGAACGTCTGCATACACGGAACAACCTCAATTCCAAGAGAAGCTGCATAATCATCAACTTCGCGAAGCTCCGAAACAGAATATCTTCCGCGCATATAGCCGAAATGAGGATATCCCTCAACCTCATACATATCCTCGGTATAAAGCATAAGAAGATTCATCCCAAAAGCCGCCATATATTCGAGATATTTTTTGATTGAAGAAACCTTCAAGGGGCAGCCGAAGGATACGTCAAGCATTACTCCGCATTCATCAAAGGACGCGCTCTGCGTAACTTCAAATTCCGTCTTCCCCTCCGAAATTCCTTTTGCAAGAAGCATATATGCGCGCACCTTTGCAGGAACGGTGCTGCCGCCGATGACCGCTTCTTCTCCGTTGTATTTTACATATAACCCATTGCATGAAATTTCTTTGATATTCCCCTGCCAGCTGCAATTCACAATATCAAAAACAAGCTTTTTCAAATCCATATATCGGTTCCTCCGTAAGTATTCCTTAAATAATGTATCGGTGCAAAAAATCCGGAAATAATTCCGGATTTTTTTGCTTTGTTCTTTAGTCTGTTATCTGTCTGAATAAACTATTTTCCCGTCACTAAGGATAGCATAACCAACAGCTGTTTTTCCGGTTTCGTTAACTACCGAGAAAACATTTGCATCCGTCTGCATAACCGCCTTTGCTCTTGCATCCGTATAGGTTTTCGCGTCTTCATCACAGAAAAGGATGCCCTTCTCAATTGCGTTGTCAAGACCGATAAACTCCGCAAAGGTTATTCCGGTCGTTGCATCAGTCGACAACAAAATGCGTCTTACTGTCTTATTAATCGGCTCATACTTTGCATAGGTTGAAGTAAGAGTGCAATCCTCATATGCCTTAAAGGTGTAATTCGGCTTAAAGGAGATGATCTCATCGCCCTTCTTCCAATAGTTGAATACGTTTTCACCGCTTTTATTCTCGCGGACTGAGGCATAATCGCCAAGCTTTACATCTTCCCCGTAAGTGAAATCATACTCTTTTCCGTCTATCGTTACCGTGACCGTTTTCTTACCGTTATAATCTGCAACGAAGAAGGTATCATCGGTAAGATTTTCTACCGCGGTACCTACCGACAATGCTGTCTCATTTTCTTCGGCGGTGTACTTCCAGCCTGTCGGATTGCCAAAGGCAGGCATTGCACCGGGAAGTGCCGGCAACGTTACACTGCCGTCGGAAATTTCTTTCTTTCCCATAACGGTTTTGCTTCCGTCAAAGAAGAATGCATATTTCGTCTCGTTGTTTGTCTTTCTGTATACTGCGTAGACCAGATTTCTTCCCGGTGCTACCTCAAAGGAATATTCATCTTTGTCGAAAGACACAATCTTTCGGTTTGCGCCGAGTCCAATCGCCCAGTACATGAACTCATAATCATCACCGACAGACGGTGCGCTCGGCATATATTCTGTGTTTACACCTACGTTTTCGTTTACAACGTCAGTTGCTACACTCTCACCCGTTGCGATATCTTGTGCAACAACGGTAACGGTCGCGGTCGATGAATATCCGGCAAGTGTGTTCGGTTCATTATTGTCTGCAGTAACGCTTGTAAGTTCGTCGTAAAGCTTGCGGTCGGCTTTGTATGCGTCTGCATACTCGTCAGCAACTGGAACAAGGTTTATACCCGAGATGATGAACGCTTGATATGCATATGCTTTCATATTAGTTTCATACGATGTTACTTCTTCGTTTCCACTAGCCGTACCACCTCCGTATGCAGTCTCACTAACTGTCCCCCCTGAAAGTTTAATAGATCCGAGATCCAAAGAGAATGCAATGAAGTATTTTCCATTTTCTTCAAATTCTAATACTCCATTTTCTGAGTTGCTTGCGCCATTCGGTTCCACATTGTAATACGTCTCGGCTGCCGAAATCTCCGAAAAATCAAAATATCCAATTTCAGTATATCCCTCGAGCTCTTTGAACTTAGACATTGAATCACCGGTATATATTTCAGTAGTCTTTCCTATTTCAGTCTGTGCATTTGTCATCATTGTAGCAAAGTTTTCATCATACTTTGCATAACTTACAAGAGGTGCTGCAGCAAAATTTTTGATAGAAACACCATCCGCATTGGTTTTTAATTGTATGTTGTATTTACCGGCTTTGTTTACATCAAATTCCATTACAACAAGTGGAATTTTATCAGCAGTATTTCCATAAAAATAAATACAAGCGTCATCTACAGTCAAAACATTTTCTTTGACTGCAATATTGAACTTTTTAGAATACGAATTTTTATTAACACTCTGCTTTGCTGTTGAAATTGCAGCACTTATATCCTGCTCTACAGCTGTATTCTCAGCAACACCATCAAGCTTAAAGCCGGTGGGCTGCATTATCCATCTGTTTTGATCGTCTCTTACAGCTCTTTCATCTACTCCGCTCGGGACAAGAACGAGATAATAATCCTCTTCAGTAAGCTTTACGCGTCCGATATAAAGATCTGTGTTCTCTGCATTTTCTCCGTACAAATCAACCTTACCTATACGGTAGTTTGCGCTCATAGCCTCTACGTTACTATAGAAAGTTTCCGAATTAGTCCCGTCATACACCGGAAATTCATATTTGCTTTTTGGAACAAGGTATACCTCAAGCTCTGTTGATGTTGTCTGCGGGTTTACCGAAAGCTTCGCATCGTAAGTTCCTTCCGAAGCGGAAATCTCAAATGCAAGCGCTGTACGCTTCCCATGTACCTCCTCGGTGCTTGCCCCCGGAGCAAATGCAACTCCTGCGTTATCCGCATCTCCTATCGCCAAGCTTAAGTAATCTTTCCACAATGTGGAAATTCCAAAGCCATACACATTAACAAATCCCCACGGCGAGGATTCGCTTCCGGATACCATCTTGTCAATACCATGATTCCCGGATGTCAATTTGCTATTTCGTTCGTCAATTCCATGCGTAGCAGTACTGAACACATAATTATAATTTGCAAGCTCACCTACTGCTGCGAAGGCTGTGCTGGGGATAAGAGCGGCAACCATAATAATTGCCAGTGCCAGGGAAATGAATCTTTTTGAAATAATTCTTTTCATGATTTTTCCTCCAGTTTTTTGATTTTTTATATCAACACATAAGTGTGTTAACCGTATCATTTCACCCTGCCGGGCGGGGCTTTCTCAAAGGGAACTTTGCTCAGTTCCCTTTGAAACCTTCCACGCTTTTGCCGCTAAATTCATTTTTTCGTATAATCCAAAATTCTCTTTATGAGCACTGCCACTTCTGCGCGGGTGGTGTAATCACTCGGAGCGATGCGTCCGTTCTTGCCGTTGACAAGACCTGCGGAAATCAGGACAGAGACAGCTTCTTTTGCGTAAGGAGCGACGGCGGTGAAGTCGGGGTAGGATTCTGCAGAAAGAATCCCTCCACCGTCATTCGACGGTCCCCCTCCCTTTAGGGCAAGGGAGGCTTCGAGTGCGCGGTACACTATAACCATCATATCCTGGCGGGTGATGGTATTACGCGGGGCGAACTTGTTATCACCGATACCGCTGATAATGCCGGTGTTGCGTGCTATTGCAAGCTCGGATGCGAAGTAGTCACTTGCAGACACATCTGCGAAATTTTCCGTATTATCGCTCGAAAGGTTAAATGCACGGACAAGAAGGCTTGCAAAATCTGCGCGAGTTATATTGTTTGCCGGTGCGAATGTGGTTGCGGATGTACCCTTAATAACTCCGCTATCAGCGAGGGTGTTGATAGCATCAGTTGCCCAATCGTGATTGCCAAGATCGGTGAAGCGGAGAGACGTGTTTTCCGTGCCCGTGTTATCAGTGTTTCCTTCATTCTCTTCGTTTTCTCCGCTTTCACCGCTTGTATCAGATTCGTTAGTCTGCGTCTTATCCTCCGGCTTGTCGGTCGGTGCGGCACCACCGCCACCGCCTCCTCCACCACCGCTTCCGGCGGGAGTGTCGGTAGTTCCGGTTGACGGAGTCTCCGTTTTATCGGAGAATGAACCGCCGGTTGTTGAACCATAGACAGTTACGACAAAGTGGATTGTCGCTTTTCTTCCGTATTCGTCTGTTGCCGTAAGGGAAACGTGGTTTTCTCCCACCTGCGAGGAATCCGGTTTCCAGATGAATGTGTCGGTTTCGCTGTTAAAGCCGGCACCTCGCGGCAAATCCTCGCCGGTAATCGTCGCTTTATTGCCGTTTGAATCCTGCGCCGTTATCACCTGTTCATAGCGCGAGCCTGCCGATACCGTTCCATCCGTATACGTTCCAAATGTCGGAAGGCTTGCATCCTCGAAGCTTAACGGTATCACGCATTCGTTGCGGCGGTCGATGTTATAGACAAATCCGCCGTTAAGATTATCTGCTTTTTTATACTTTCGAATAAGCGTTGCCGTTCCGATGTCAAGCACAAGCTCACCCGTTTCTGAATCAAGCTTTGCGCTCTCAATCTTATACGAACCGTTTCTCTGGCCGTTGTTCTCAATAAATACATACCTGTTTGCAAGCTCCGGTAAGATTTCTTCATCAACCGGTGCTGACGGCTTCACACGTATTTCATTTTCAAACGCAAGGTCCTCGGTGAAGCCTGAAACCCTACCCTTTATTGAAACCGTTTTTTCCGTGTTCTCACCGATTATATCTCCGTCGCAAACATATTTGTATATATTCACGCCGTTCTTTACCCTGTAAACACCGACAAAGCCGCGGAAGTCTATCGTCTGTCCGTTATCCTCAACAGTGTAGGTCACCTCGTTGCTTGTTGCATAGAAAACATAGTCAACCGTTCCATCCTTGTGCGTAACCTTAACTGCGCGGTGCGTATCTCTCGCCGTTTCGGTGCCTTCCTTTATGCTGAGCGTAAGCTCCTGCGCGCCGCCAAGTGTACGGGTATCTCGATACGGCTCAAGAACAGTGGTGAACATAGTGTCAAGATTTTCGCCCGTGCGGTTTACAAGCAGATAACGAAGGCTTGGAATTGCTTTGTTTTCAGCCTTCTGCGGCGGATATCCGTCGGCTGTGGAAACCGTTGTTCCCTCTCCCACGGAAAGCATTGTCGCACGGAGATGCAAGTCTCCGGCTTTGCCACCAAGTGCCTTTTTGAAGTCCTTTATCTTAAAGTCCACCGCAAACTGCTCTGACTGTGCGTTATCACGGTCTACATTTTTGAGCCACGTGTAGCCGCGCGGGAAAATTGTATCGTATTCCCATGCATCCGGTGAATTGGGGTCAGGTCCGAATTCCGCTTCGAGAACAACTTCGTTTTCAGCAAGCACAGCATTCTCGGTATACGCACGCACCTTTCCGGTCTTCTCGTTCTTTATGTACTTTGCATCAATTCCAGCATAGGTACCCTTATAGTTTCCATTTTCATCCTTCTGAGGCACAAGAGAGAGACCTTCTGTATCGCATATTTCATCAGAGAGGGCGTGGAGGCTGTAAAGATGGTCATTTCCGCCCTTTATTCTGAAGAAGTCTACTCCGTAGAAATTATTATCGTCAATTTTCACCATAACAACCGAGCGGCGGTAGATATCTGTCTGCGAATAGACTGATTTCGCATCTACATCCATAAGCTGTACCATTTCGGAATCATCAAAATGGAGTGATTTACCACGGACGTCGCTTCCCTCCTGTTCGTCTCCGTCCACCACAACGGTGTTGTGCGAAAGCGTGTTTCGTATCCACTGCAATCTGTTCGGTTGCTTCTGCGTTTCCTCAGGATATCCTAGATCCGGCATAAAGTTCAATCCAAAAGCATCCATACCGAGATTCAGGCTGTCCCGGTGAGCGTGAGACGCTCCGTTACTTCCGAAATACATCCAGAAGCCATGACGGTTATCAAACTGAGTCGGATTTGTCACGCCGGAGAACTCAACACCGTCACGCAATGCCGCAAAGCCGAAGCCCGTAAGCATTTCCGCCGGAGGATTAAGCGTGCCGTGCTCTTCTATTATCTTTTTAATCTCATCCTGAATGCCCTCCGGATTTTTGACGAAAATACCTTCGTTGAGTCCATCCGTTGTGTTTCCGTTGCGCATATAAATATACTGCGCAAGAGCCTTCTTTGTGCGCTCGTCACTGAGCTTGCGATATCCTTTTATCGCATTCTCCGTTTCAAGCCAGAAGCTTCTTTCCGCGGTGGACTGGCTGTCACCTATCTCGGGAGTATAAGATGCCATTACCATCGGGACATACGGATAGAACATTCTCACAAATTTCGGATTGTTGTAAAGACTTGCGTTTGCAAAAGCATCCGGGTCATAGTCATCAAGAGCGTCCTGAATACCAAGCAAAGTAACCATCCAGTCAGTGTTATAATCCGATGCCTCGTTACCCTCGCCGTCATGGTCTACCTGATTTACAAGCTGATCAAGAATTCCTCCGCCCGGGGAATAGTCGCCCTTGTTTGTAAATCCCGGCGCCATGAGATAATCAAGCCAGTATTTTGTTTCGGGCATTGAGTCCAGAACAACCGCGCCGTATGCGTTTGGTACCTGCGGGTAACCGAAGTTTCCCGAAACCTGATTTCTCCTTATTGCCTCAAGACCTTCACGGATAAGCCCATCCTCAATATTTGTGCGGATCTGGGACGGCGTGTTTTTGGCGTGGCGCATTTTTATGTTTTCCGCCTTGTTGCCGATATAAGCAAGTACCTCCGGATCATCATACATATCAAATACAGCGTCATAAGACTGTATGTATGTACCTAAAGCGCCGGTTTCCCATATACGGCCTATGGTCTTTCCCTTCATCGTTCCGCCGTCGGAATTCTGAATGTTTTTTCCATAGAGTGAAAGGTCATAACCCGGATAGAAATCTGCAAGTCTGTCGAGCAGAACAGCTGCAACGCGTCCGTATTTTTTATCTCCCGTATACACATATGCAAGTGCCGTTTCTCTTATTGCGATATACACCTGTCCAACCGAGAATCCGCCCGGAGCACTGCGGAACAGACCCCAATGCAGATAGTATGCAATAAAGTTATATCGTTCAGGAGTTTCGTTAATCATTTTTCCCGTAACATAACCGAGTCCGTCGTCTGCGCCCCACCCCAGCGGATCCTCACCGGGATTAAGTTTTACGGGGCACTCCGGATCGGTGCCTACTTCGGGATATAACTCGTTTCCGAGATATCCGTATTTTCTTACCGCAGGAGATGTGTGATTTGCAAAGAAGCCGCTATCTATAAGCTCTTGGTTTTTTTCGCGTGCCCGCTCTGCGCTGTATTCGCCATATTCATTAAGCCCCAGCTTATAAAGGCTTGCAAAATCATTTGACGGGAAAAGGCGCTTACAATCCGGGCACTGTATTTTCCACGGACGGGTTAAGGCGTCAATTCTATATGAATAGTTCCCGTAATCTTTGCGCAGATCCACTCCGCAATACTTACAAATGTATGCTTCCGGATCGCCCTTTACCGATATGACATATCCGCGCGGGATGCCCTCTGATGGTATCATATCGTAGAGCTTATCTAACTGATCTACATATGCATCCGCTTTTGTCGTTGTTTTTTCAACGATTTTTTCTGCCCAGTCATACTTATCTTTGTTTTCGCGGGCAGCCTCGCGCTCTTCTTCGGTATAGAGAGTAAACCGCGCTTTGCCGCGTGCTACTGTAAGTGTTTTTTTCGCACTCCACTTACTGTTGTTAAACTCAAACGAAACCGAAAACTCCGCCTCACCCTCTGCCTTGGGATATATTGTTCCGTTCTCATCAATATCGGCACGCTCGGGGTTATGTGCCGTGTATGCGACCTCAACATCTGTAAGGTCAACTTCTCTGCCCTTGTTCGTTGTTGCCGTGATATAGAGAGGAACCGTGTCGTTCGGATCATCGGTCAGACGGATATGCTCGCTTCCGCCTGCCGTTATATTGATATCCTTTATTACCTCGTCGGACACCTTAACTTTCTTTGTGCCATACACCGTCTTGCCGAGGAAGGTTGTTGCCACTGTGATTTCGACTTTTCCGGAGCTTTTAGCAACAAGAGTGTCTCCTTCAACATAAGCTATTTCCGGATCTTCGGAGCTGTAGACATTTTCAGCTATTCCGTCATCTAAAACACGCCCACCCGAAAGAACGTTTTTCGCACCCAGCGTTACGCGCTGACCTATATACATTTCATCGGGAACGCCTGTAATCTCGGTGCTTCCGATATCCTCGTTTGTCACTTCTATCGGCACAACCTTTTCAACGGGAACGCCTCGCACCTTCGCAGAAAGCGTAAGGTTTGCGCTACCCGTATTCTTCGCGGTGATTTTATACGTAACCTTTCCGGACGCACCGGGTTCATAGCCTTTAACTTCTGAAACTTCGATAACATCGGTATTATCCGATGCGACGGTAAGATAGTTTGCTGTATCATCAGTTCCGTCAGCATTTACGCCGATATTGTAATCTGAGCCGTCCGTCATTTTTACAACCGCTTCAAGGTTGTACTTCTCACCTACAACAAGCGCCCGCGGAACTTCCGGGGTACTCTCGATATAAGAGGCTACCGGCTCCTTACTTTCCGGAACAAAGGAAAGTGATTGGAGAAGAAGATACGGAGTAGCATAATTCGTTCCTCTTACGCAGAAGGTTATTTTATTTTTACCTGCCTCATAGTATGCAGTGTTCAGGCGTTTTTCGGGACCGGCTTTTCCATCCTTTGCCGCATCCTGTGTCGGATAATAGAAATTGTAGTCTCCAAGATACGATCCATTACCGAAAACAGAGAACTGCCCTCCGGCGTAGGTTTGTCCGCCTGTCAGATACGCACTGTACCATCCGGCAACAGGAAAGTCTACAGCTATTGTCACTTTCTTTCCCGAAACATCGCTTTCAGGCCAGAAGCCTCCGGTTGCTGAAGTCGCAATATGCAGGCGGTCGATACCGTCAGGCCATGTTGTAAACTTTCTCCATGATGAAAGACTACTTTCATCTGTCACTATTTCGTAACCGGGTGTGGAGGTTGCTTCCCAGTGAGTTTTGCCGTCTATGGGATTATTGACCGTTGCTGTTTGCGAGAAGTCGATAGTTATCGGTTCGGCCTCTGCCTTAACCTCAACCACCTTGCGGGAGGTGAGAGTCCTGCCGTTTTCATTTACGGTTGAAGCCGTGATTTCCGCCGTTCCTTCGCCTATTGCGGAAAATTCGCCCGTTTCTATATTTAAGCTTATTACGCTTTCGTCATCGTTTTCATAGGTGAAGGTGTATGACTTCATCTCATCTGCTGTCGCCGCAATTCCGTCATCCATAGTTCCTACAATGGAACAATTTCCCTTTTCACCTATAACATACGCATCCTTTGAGGTTTGCAGTTTTATATCCGAAAGCTTTGGGCGCGGCGTTACGGTTATCTCAACGTCGCCTTCAACCTCAACACCAGTGCCGTCGGTCGCCGTAACCTTTATTGTAACCCGTGCCTTACCTTCGTTTTTGGCAGTTATCGTTCCGTCCTGCGCAACGCTTATGACATCGGTGCCTTCAATATCGGTAGCTTTATATACTGCATCAAACGTTCCGATATATTCCTTACCGTCGTCACGCGTGAGGGTATGCGTTAATTTTGCCTGTCTTCCCTCGGGAATGCTTTCTTTATCTGCACTTAAAGCGACGCTTACAAGCTTCGGAGGTTCCGTTGCAGTTATTGTTACTATTTTCTCTTTTGTTTCGTTACCTATTTTTGCCAAAATTTTTATATCAGCGGTTCCCTTTGCTTTCGCGGTTATTTTTGCCGTGATCTTATCTGATTTTGTTTGCACTTCTGAAAGCTCCACAAAATCCGTTCCGTCAAGCTGCGTAATCTCTATGGAGTCATATGTATCAGCTTTTCCTGTTGCATCGTAATCTGCAAAGTGATGCAGAGTTCCGTCGCTCATAAGCGCGCTTGCGGAAATATCCGTCGACTCACCTAAAAGCACTGTTGCGGTGCCTATATCATAGGTCATGTCGGAAAGCGTGCACTCCGCTACCTCTTCAAACACTGTTTCAAGCGGGTAAATGCGAGCAGAGCGTGCCCCGTTATAGTATAACTTTAAGGGTCTGAATTCAATTTTTACGAAGTCTTTCTCACCAGAATTTATGGTAAGTGTATTAAGCTTAGTTGTAACTCTTGAACAATCACTCGACGCAGCTGCTGCATCGTATTCGGTGTTATACTGTGTGCCGGCATACTGTCCCTCAACGTATATCGCAACATCACCGCTATATAAGGGATAATTATAAGAAACCTGTTTTATCTTATATGTTAGCTTTGGTACCTTTACATTGAAAAACACACCGCCGGAATAAGTAGCCGGCCACGACTTGTTTGTCCCGCCCGGTTTTAGTTCATACATATAATAAATATCACTACCGGTTGTATATTTTATTTGATTCACCTTTGTATAAGTGAGACTGTGCGTTGAACTATCATCAAGATAAGCTGTTGTTTTTTCATCAGTCTTCGACGTCGAATCAAGCGGCCAAAAGAGGTTCTTGGCGTTATACTTTGTTATATCTGCATTTGATGCATCATATCTGAACGTCAGCACATCACCCACGTCTGCGCTTGTTGCGGGGATAAAGCTTATCACCATCACAAGGGCTAAAATCATTGCTGTAAGCTTTTTCGTTCTTTTCATTTTATTCTCCTTTCCCTGTCCGTGAAAAATTACACGGTCGCTCTTTTTTATATACACTCCGCGGGCTTAAACGCTGTAAACGTCAAGTTCTCCTATGCGGACTTCTTTGTCTGTGTATCCGGGCTTGCGCGAGGCGGAGCCCGTTGTACTCAAAACATTCAATCGAACCCATCTTGCCTCTACGGGCTTTATCCGTACTATCTGTTCGCCGCCAAACTCTCTGTACATTCCGGCGCTTACCTTTTTATAATGAACGTTATCAGCGCTTACATAATACTCATAATCGCTTATGTAATGTGCATAGCCGCCACTTTCTCCACGCTCGGGAATTTGCGGATAATAGCCAAAGCCACATACCGTTTCGACCTTTTTCATGTCAATAGTCAATGTGGCGCTTGTTCCGTCAGCCTTCCACGGTGTATTCGGATCACCGTTGATTACCGTTTCGGGATTTTTCCCGCAATCAGACTCTACACTCCAGTCATTCTTATCAATAGGCCTGCCTTTAAATTCCGGCAGAGGACACTCGTCAAACTCACGCCCCGTCCATATGGGGGCTGACCATGTTCTCATTCCGTTTTCGCTGAAAATTCTGATGAAGAAGTAACGCGCGGTTTCCGAATGCAGGTTAATCGTGATATCAACGTTTTCCGAATCAAACTCGCCTGACCAAACCGTTAAGCCGTAGTCGGAAACAATGTCAATATGGCTTATTTTTTCACACGGCTTTTCAAACGGCTCTATTCGGATATTGAATTCGTAATCGGAGGTTATCTCAAGAGTATTTGCAGCCTGCATACCGTTTACCGTATAGAACACTTTGGTGTTGCCATTCTCACTGGCGTATACTCTTGCATTTTTAAGGGCATCGAGGAAAAGCTCCTTTGATTTTCCGGGAGCGAGGATAATCGTCCGTCCCGGATACGAGGTTACACCCCACACCGGCCCATGACAGTCGCTGGAGCAATTCGGGCCGACCTTAAAGCCGCAATCAAGCGCTATTGAATATATCCTCTCGCTCACAAGATTCCACTCACGCAGAAGCTTGCCGTCAGCATAATTTCCCTGCCCCATTTCCACCATATGTACGATATCGCGCATAAAGGGCTTGGTGTTCTCAGCAAGCTTAAAGTTCCAGATTCCGTAGCGGCTGTACCCGAGAACCTGCGGATGTGCAAGACTTGCAATAGTGTATGGGCTCGGCTGTATTTTTTCCACAAATTCTTCCCATGATTTTGAATCGGTGGTACCTTGTGGATTAATCGTCACTATCTCACCGCTATCGCGGCGCGGAAGATCATAGCGGTCGGTGCTGTCGATATCAATCTGCTCCTCTATTCCGGGGAATGCAACAAAATCTTCGGTCTGATTTTTCTCGGCAGCTTCATATACCGAAAATACTTCCTCCCCGTCAAGCAGGCACTCATGGTCAGAAACAGTGAAAAAATCAAGCTTTCCTTCTCTGCGCACCTGAGATAACATATCGTCAGCACTTTCGCCGACACGTTCCTTGAATTCATCTCTTGTATGTATTTCCGATGTGTGCGCGTGAAAATCACCCATGTAATAGTTGAATTTGCCGTTCGGGTCAGCCTTCTGCCCCGGTCGGGCTGAAACATTACAGCTTACACTTTCATTACCGAGCGTAGCGCTGATCTCAGCGGTGCCTTCCTGCAGCAGCGTTACAAGCACGCCTTTTTTATAATCGTCAAATTCACGTATTTTCACGATCGCCGGATTGCTTGTCGTCCATGTGACTGCAGAAAAATCCTCAACGCCGCTTATTGCAAGCGTTCTGATATCTCCAACAAAGGAATTGATTTCTTTTTTTGATAAAACAAGCTGTGACATGATATCCTCCATTTTCACTTTACATAAATAACTACCGTGCAAATAATTCCGATTAAATCTCCTTGATAAGTATCACGGAATGGTTTTTCATATTGAAATTAAGTTCTGATGTTTTTGTGATTAATTCACCGTCATGCTCCTTATCAAGCAGATAAATTTCATATTCTCCGGTTCTGCCAAAATCTATGGAGATGTTTTTATCAGGTGCGTTATCATCATCGTCGTAATATGTAACAGCAGAGAGCGTTTTTCTATCTTTATCGATACCGCAAAGAGAATAAATATTATCAATTTTATTCTCCTGCCGGATTTCGCTTACAAGGTCATAGAACATTCCATACCAATATAAAGGATAAAACCCCTTCAGCGGTTCACATGTCAGCGTGTCAAAAACTCCGCAAAAGCCTCCGGGAAGTGTATCATAATACATAAGCATATCAATCGGAGCTTTTTGCGCTTCGCATATACAAGCCATCGTGAACGCTGCACCTTTTATTCCCTTGATGCTTTTCAGGCTGTATATGAATTGGTCTGTCCAGCCCTTAACATAGTTCCACTCGTTAAGGTGGCTTTCTGCCTTATCGTAACCGTTTTCAATTAAAAGCTTTTTTATTCTTTCCGCTTTGCCAACCATTTTCTCCGGAGTTGTTCCATAAACATGCCACGAGAAAAAATCTATGGGTACATTTCTCTCTCGCATTTCTTTTAAGAAGTCTTCGGCCCAGTCTTCTTTTTCCGCTAAGGCGGGACCGCCTATTTTTAAATCCGGAAAACGAGCTTTCAGGTGCTTTGCCGCAATCTCATACAAATCAAAAAACTGTGCCTTTGTTCCTCCCCAGGTCCGCTTGTTCTCGGAGTCATCGAGATCTAAATCCGGCTCGTTCCAGATTTCCCAGTATTGTATATTTAAATTATATCCGTCTGCCCAGCCTTCATTGTAATGCATAATTATATGCTCACAAATTTCAGCCCACTTCCGAAAATCCTTCGGAGGTATTGTTCCGTGCTTTTTGATATGATGCTCTATACTTTGCCCCAATCTGAAATACGTTTCCGTTCCGGCATCAAGCGTTGTCAGAATCGACTCATCGGTACATGCGAAATCGTATGATTCAGGATCATTTACATTCGCATCGAAATTCGGAAAAATTGCCGTTATATCGTGTGCATATGGACCGCCGTAAATGGAGTAAATATTGGAATCGTGATTTCGGCTGTAAGGAATGCGGGCTTTTTTGTAATATTCAAAATTAGAGTGCCACTGATCGTTCGTATATCTTTTGTGCCAGGGACCTCCGTTTGTTGCATTCAAAATTTTGAAGTTTCCGACATACTTTGATAAATCAAATTTTACTGCTTCCGACATTGGAAAATACCTCCGTTTAACCTTTTTTGTCATCTTACTTTTTACTCCACCCTGATTTTAAAACAATTATAACATTTCAATTCTCAAAAGTGTTGCACAATCCTACACGTTTTTTAGGTAAATCAAGGAATTCTTTTTTCTTTTTTTTTTTGTTGACAAAACTCTTTTTCACAGATAGAATAATAATCGGAGGTGGTTTTATGGAAACTCATAAAAACAATCTGTCCCGTTACAATTTTGCGTCACACAGACGCTTATCACACAAACCGATATCCATCCAGATGGAGCATTATCCCTATAAGGTGAAGAACGCCGATCACTTTCACGACTTCCCCCAACTTTGGTACTGTATCGATGGGGAATTTTCAATATCGATAAACGGCGAAATCAGCAAGTTTACAACAGGGACTCTTGCGGTTATCCCGGCAGGTGTGGTACATACAGTTCACACAAAAGAAACATATGCTCACGTTTTTGCTGCGGATATAACTTATGACATTTTCCTTAAAACCGAACCCGATGAATATCTCAACGCAAAAAATCATCTTTTTGTACATGCGTTCACGCAAAAAAGCAATGATAAGCTCCGTATTTTCTCGCTCAACAAAGCCTCACAGATGCTCGTTCAAAACCTTCTTTCCCAGCTTGTCGTCTTATCCACTACATATAACGCTGATATATCGGCAATCAGGAAAACTCTTGAGGATATTTTTCTGCTTCCGGAGCTTGCCTCCACAGGCAAAGAACTCGCAAAAGCCGAGCATCTGTGGCACGCAAAAATCACCCCGGTGCTCTCAGCGATAAAATATGTCAACGAGCATTATCAGGAAAAAATTCTCAT
>SVLF01000113.1 GCA_015068085.1 Oscillospiraceae bacterium | reverse complement strand
CCACAGCTTCGCAAAAGCAAAATATGCAGCGCTTGGAAAAGAAAATACTCTTCCGGAAGTTGATGCCACAAGAGATGATGTTCAAAAGGCTGTTGAGGTTCTCTCGTCCTTTGGGCTTGATGCAATCAATGGTATGGATGGCGATTAAAAGCGCCGTAAAATCAAGAAATGAGGTCTTAATATGTATTCTATTACTACTGTTACAGCACATCCGACTGCAATTTTTGCAGCTGAAGAATTGAAAAAATATCTCCGGATGATGATTCCACGCGGAGGGAATATATCAATAACTCCTGGTGCTGTTGAAGATGAAAGTTTTCGCCTTGGACTTATGCAGGATTTTGGTCTTGATGTGTCCGATGCGGAAGACCCAAGCCTTGATGATATTATCTACATAGATACAACGGAAAACGGCGGCATAATTGCCGGATCAAATTATGGCGCACTTCTTATTGCTGTATATCGCTATCTGCGTGAGTGCGGGTGCCGATGGCTGTTTCCGGGAGTTGACGGGGAATATATTCCGATAAAGGAATCGCTCCATCCTGTTTCTTACCGCCATCTTGCAGATCATCGTTATCGAGGTCAGTGTAATGAGGGCTCTGAATATCAGGGAAGTATGCTTGAGTCCATTGATTTCTCACCTAAAATTGGCTTGAATACCTATATGCTTGAATTTGATATCCCCACTTACTATTATGACAGATATTATAACCATGAGCATAATACTGTCCGTGAGCCGGAGCCTGTCACGGAAGAAACGATTTTACAATGGAAACGCCAATGCGAAGCAGAAATAGAAAAGCGAAGTTTGCATTTTCATGATATGGGACATGGTTGGACTTGCTTGCCGTTTGGTCTTGATTTTAAGCTCCGTGAGGTTCCGGAGAACGTTCCTGCCGAAACGGTTGAGCTTTTAGCTGAAGTCAATGGCAAAAGGGGTGTTTATGTCAAGCCGTGCGATACCAATATCTGTATGTCCAATCCAAAAGCTCGCGAGGTAGTAGCAAATTATGTTGCTGATTATGCCGAAACGCAGAATAATGTTGATTTCCTTCACATATGGCTTGCCGATAACACAAACAATCATTGCGAATGTGATGAGTGCAGGAAGAAAACGCCGACTGATTGGTATGTGATTTTGCTTAATGATATTGATGCCGAACTTACAAAAAGAAATCTTGATACGCATCTTGTGTTTATTGTGTATACAGAGACCTTTTGGGCACCTGTGGAAGCGCGGCTTAAAAATGCAAAACGTTTTACAATGCTCTATGCCCCTATTTTCCGGTTGTATACGGAAACATATGGAGAGATTCCTGATGAAACGGCAGTGAAACCTTTTAAGCTTAATGAAAATGATACTCCAAAGGGAATGGCAGAATGCCTCGGATATCTCGAAAAGTGGAAAAAGTGCTGGGGTGGAGATTGCTTCTGTTATGAATATCATTTCTGGATGCAACAGTACCTGGATCAGAGTGGATTATATCTTGGTAAGCTTTTATATGATGATATTCATGCGCTTCATTCCAGAGGTCTCTCCGGTATAGTTGAAGATGGTTCACAAAGGAGCTTTTTTCCAACGGGATTTCCGTTTTACGTCTATGGTGAAGCGTTGTATGACAAGAGTGTCAGTTTTGATGACCTCGTCGAAGACTATTTTTCTCATGCTTTTGGAGAGAATTGGAAGAAGGCTGTGGATTACCTGGACAAAGTGCGTGAAATATTTGATTTTGAGTATATATCAGGATTGAAATCAAGTGATTGCGAAAAAGGTAAGTATTATAACCCTGAAATGACGAGTTGTCGCGAAAAATTCAACGAACTTGCGGCAAGTTTTCTTCCGGTAATACAGAAAGAAAAAAAGAAACCGTTCAGAGTCCAGACGGTTTCATGGAAATTACTTGAGTATCATAGTGAGTGGCTTTTTGGCTTTGCTGAATTCATTTCATATCTTTCTGAAGGAAACTATGTAATGGCAACCGCTGCGATGAAAAGGCTTATACATAAGTTTTCAGAATATGAGATATACATAGAGCGTTATTTCGATTTGCGCCTTTGCTGTGTAAGCATTGCGAATAAAATAAACGCATCAACAGATAAGGAAACAATTGTTTTGTAAAAAAGCTGATTGCAGATACAACAAAAATAAAGGAAGGACAGAAAACCATGCATAACTATATTCTGCAAAATACCACCCCTGCTGCCGAGTGGTTTGACTCATACCCAATCGGTAACGGGAGAATGGGGGCAACGCTTATGGGCGGTGTTGCACAGGAAGTTGTTTATTTAAACGAGGAAACGCTTTTCTCGTCACGTAACAATACCGACCATTCACCTGAAATATATGATAAGATACAGCATATACGAAATCTACTTCTTGAAGGTAAGGATATTGAAGCTGATAAATTCGCAAAGAATGATATGGCAAGCGAATATAAGCGCATCAGCTCATACGGTATGGCGGGAATGCTGAAAATATCTCTTCATAACTGTGATGCCTGCATGAACTATCGACGTAATCTGGATATAATGAACGGCAAGGCTGTTGTAGAATATGACCTTGGTGGCGTACATTACAAACGCGAGTCTTTCATATCATATCCCGACGACGTTATGGTTTTTCACATCACGTGTGACGGCGGGAAGTTTGATGCAAGCGTAAACTACGAATATGCAAAATGTCTTTCGCGGGCAGGCGAGGGAAATGAATTCCATGCAGTATCGGAAACACTTTTCGGGAATCACCGCTTTGCTGTCGGACTACGCATTGAAACAGACGGAAAAGCTTGTTTCAAAGATGGAATACTCACTTCTTTTGATGCAAGCGAGCTTACGGTTTTCTGTGACATTAAAACAGAATTCAGAAAAGGTGTGGAGTTCGAAAAAGAACTGAAATTCCCGAAGCTTGTATATAACGAGCTTCTCTCACGCCATACAGATGATTTTTCATCTCTTATGAACCGCGCGGATATCGAGCTTCCGAAAGCTGAGGAAATGGAAAATTTGCCTATGCATTCGCGTATGCTGGCGTATGTGACCGGAGCTATTATTCCGGATGGAGGATTGTTTGCATTGCACTGGCAGTTCGGACGATATCTTCTTGTTTCATCAAGCCGTCCGGGATCGCTTCCTGCCAACCTTCAAGGATTGTGGGTAAATGACATTGCCGCTCCGTGGAGTTCGGATTATCATACAAATGTAAATTTGCAGATGAACTATTGGGCGGCAGAAAGTGCAAATCTTTCTGAATGTCATATTCCGCTTTTTGATTATATGAATAAGTTCCTGCTTGAACCCGGAAAGGAAAGTGCTAAGTTCATCTATCATTCGCGCGGATGCGTTGTTCATCACCTCAGCAATATATACGGATTTACAGGAATCGCAGACGGTGTGTGGGGAATATGGCCAATGGGTGGTGCGTGGCTTGCACATCATATGTGGGAGCATTATCTCTTTACAAAGGATGAAAAGTTCCTTCGCGATGAAGCATACGAGTTTATACGTCAGTGTGCAATTTTCTTTATTGATAACGCCGTTAAAACCCGCGAAGGGTATTTTGCAACGTTGCCGTCTTCTGTTCAGGAACAGGAGTATAAAACCCGCGATGGGAACGGCGAAGAATATAAAGTGTGGGTTGCGCTTAATACAACTATGGATATCGAGACAATTGATATGCTTATGTTGGTTTATAAAAGGGCATCTGAAATTCTCTGCATAGACGACGAAGATGTAAAACGTGCTTCTGTTTTGAAGAACGGTCTTCCTCCGCTTAAAACAGGCAAGCACGGTCAGCTTCAGGAATGGTCGGAGGATTACGAGGAATCTGATGTTGGACATAACCACATTGCTCATTGTTATGCACTTTTCCCGTTTGGCACTGTAACGCGGGATATGAAGGAACTTCGCAACGCAATGCGGATATCGGTTGACCGGCGCACAAAAAGGCCTTCATACAGTATGGGATGGAGCACAATTCTTCCGTCGCTTATGTACTCAAGGCTCGGACTGGGAGATAAAGCATATCCGTTTCTGCGTCGCGTGATAGTAACAAACTCAAGCAATTCTCTTTTGGGGACGTTTTTAAGTTCGGCAATAAAAAAAGGCTTTCAGATAGATAGTAATTTTGGCTTTGTTGCTGCTGTAAACGAGATGCTTATCCAAAGTCATGAAGGAATGATTTCTCTTCTTCCTGCAATTCCCGGGGCATGGAAAGATGGCTCATTCCGTGGCCTTTGTGCTCGTGGCGGATATACAGTAGATGCTAAATGGAATGATTTCCAAATAAATGAAATCAATATCGAGGCAAAATTTGACGGCGAATGCATAATAGAGCTTCCGGAAACGCAGAAAAATATGAGTTTTGTTGATGATGACGGAGCGGTTTATACAGCGAAAGAGCGAAAAATTAAATTAGAGATAGTCAAAGAAATTCACCTTAAGGTAAAATAAAACTGAAAAGAGAACCGTTGATAAAAAACAGTGGCACAGTTTTTAAAAGGAGGATATTATGATAAAAGTAGGACTTATTGGATGCGGAAAAATAAGCAGTGTCCAGATCAGCGCATTTGAAGCTATTGAGGATGCAAAGATAGTTGCTGCATGTGACTTGTCGGAAGAAAATCTGAATTCTGTTTGTAAAAGAACAGGGGCAAACGGATACACCGATTATAAAGAACTTATAGAAAAAGAAGACATTGACCTTGCGGTAATTTCACTTCCTCATTTTCTTCATGGCGAAGCAACATGCTTTGCGGCAGAGCATAAAGTAAATGTGTTTCTTGAAAAGCCGATGGGAATATCGGTCGAAGATTGCGAGAAAATGATTGAAGTGTGCAAGATAAACGATGTTATGCTTTGGGTGGGTCATCCTCATTGCTATCACCCTGCATATATGCGCGCAAAAGAGCTTATTGATTCCGGTGAACTTGGTAAGCCGGTAAGTTTCTCTGAAACGCGTAATGATGATTATTTTGAAGATTCGCGTCCTCGATGGTTTTTGAAAAAAGAGCTTTCAGGTGGCGGAATAATGATGAATCTCGGTGTTCACTGTCTTGATAAAATGAAGTTTTTATCCGGCTCTGAAATAGAGGACATATATGGTCAAGTACATATTCGTGAGGGATATGACTGTGAAGACAGCGTGCAGGCATTTGTTCGAATGAAAAACGGTTTTACCGGAACAATTAATTTGATAGGACATACGGCAGCATATATGAATCCTGTTGCAGTTTATCTTACAAAGGGAGAAATTCGGATAGCAAGTAATGGCGTGGTAGAATATTGTGGAGTTGACGGAGTTTTCAAAAGCGAGAAATGTGGCAATTCCGGAATGCCATTACAGATAAAAGAGGTTGTTAAGACGTTGAAAAACGGAAGTAAAAAGGCGGGGATAACCGGTGAATATGGTCTTGGTATAATCCGTGCAATAAAACGATTGTACGGAGAAGACTGATTTTTATAGCGTGGGGGTGATATAAATGAAAAAGGTAAAGGTCGAACCGTTAACCCGCGAATCGTTTGCACCGTTCGGTCAGTATTACGAAATGGCAAATCCGGACGGATATTCGCTTAACGGAGAGATACATAAGTTTTATCCCGACAGAATTTCGGCAGATAGTGAGCATAGAGTGGGATACTCTGCGATAGTTGTGGAAAAGCCGGAGAAGATGATAATAACGCAACAAGAATATCATACAACAACATGGGAAATGATACTCCCGTTTGATGATGATATGATTCTGCATTGTACACCGCCGTCCGGAGGAAAACCTGTTCCGGACTACGTAAAGGCTTTTCTCATACCAAAGGGAACACTTGTAAAAATGAATGCGGCTGTATGGCATCTTGCTCCGCTGCCTGCAAATAAGGAAAAACTGACGGCGATGATAATTTTGCCTGAATGTACATACGCAAACGATTGTACAGTAGTAGATTTATCGCTCGATGAGCAATTTGAAATTGTAAAATAAAAAGTAGAAATAAGCTCAGTCAGAGTTTTATACAAAACAAGGAGGAAATTAAAAATGTCAAGAATTTGTATTCCTGATTATGAGTATCAGGACAGAATCAAGCGTGCCGCAAAAATGGTTGCAGATCGCGGACTTGATGTAATGGTTGTTTCGAGTACCGAATCCGACTATGCCAACGCACGTTATTTCAGCGGCTTCTGGCCGCTCTTTGAGCGCGCAGGTGTGGCAATCGCCGCAAACGGAGATGCGGCTCTTCTTGTAGGACCGGAGTGCATAATCTTCGCTCAGGACGTTGCAAAGATAGATAAGATTTTCTGTCTTAAGGAGTTCCGCGAGTCTGCAGACCCGTCTTATCCGGAGCTTACGCCGAGCACATTCCGCGATGTTTTCAAGGCAATCGGCGTTACCGGTGAGAACATAAAGATTGGTCTCGGAAGCTACATAGAATGCACTCTTCCGATTTTCGAAGGTCTTCGCGAAAGCTTCCCGAAGGCTGAAATTGTAAAGTGCAATGACATCATGGTTGATCTCCGCAAGATAAAGAGCGAGAACGAGCTTGCCTGCATTAAGGAAGGTTTCCGCATTATCGAGCTTGCAACCGACGAGGTTATCCGCGCGCTCAAGCCAGGTGTTACAGAGCTTGAAATGGTTGGCGTTGCACAGCGTGTTATTTACGAAAACGGCGCAGAATACGAAGGTCTTCCGATGTACGTTTTCAGCGAGTCATCCACCCGCCACGCAATCAGCCGTTCAAGCTACAAAAAAATCGGTAAGGGAGACATTGTTCAGCTTAACCTCTCGGCTAAGATTGACGGATATTCTCCGGCAATAGGTCTTCCGGTAATTATGGGTAAGCTTAGCGAGGATCGCCGCGCATATATCGACTTCTGCTTAAAGGCACACGACTGGACCTGCGAAAGAATAAAGGCGGGCGTTATGGCAAGCGACATTGCAAAGGATTTCTACAAGCTTTATGAGGAGAACGGATA
>SVLF01000020.1 GCA_015068085.1 Oscillospiraceae bacterium | reverse complement strand
AGTATATTTTGGCTTTGGGGGCATTTTCATCATCCTTTCAAAGTTGTTATGCAACAAGTGTTGCATAACATTTGTTTTATTATAACTCATAATCTTTTGCTTGTCAATATCTATTAACGAAAACAGCCGATGCGAAAAATTCGCATCGGCTGTCGGTGTTTTTATAGGTTTATTTTTCTATCTCATACTGCCAGTCGATAATACCGCCGAACTCTTTTACATTGGTATAACCAAGATTTGCAAGGCTTTCGGCTGCGATTTTGCTACGTCTGCCACTGCGGCAATATACTAAAATCAGTTTGTCCTTATCGGGGAGCATTTCTTCTGCTTCAGCTTTTTTATTCCGGCAAATTCTGCAACCTTCATAAAATCGTCCTTTGTAATTTCATCAGCTTTACCGTTTATAAGCATTTGATGCGCATTAACTCAGGTACTGCTTTTGCTATATGAGAACAGACGACGCGAATTATCATTCCGTCTGTTCTTTTGCCTCTTTATACGCTTTTACAAAGGCTTCAGATGCCTTTAAAGGGTCATCTGCATTTTTGAGTTTAAGCATAAGATACGGTTCCTGACCGGCGTTAAGCAAAATTCTACCCTTATATTCCTGCTTTGCGCACAGCTTAGAGATAATATCAAACGTCGGGTCAACCATTGTTATCTTGATGCTCTGTCCCTTTTGCGTTATGTCGCATATACCTGCTTCCGCAGCGGCAACGCGCAACAGCGCGATATCGACAAGCGTCATTGTCTCGCGCGGTGGCTCTCCGAAGCGGTCTATAAGCTCATCTATAACATCGTCTGCATCCTCGCGGTCCGAAATTGATGCAATACGACGGTACAAATCCATTCGGGTTTCACTTGATGCAACGTATTTTTCCGGAATATTGGCAGACACGGTAAGGTCCGCACTGCACACTGCAAGAGACGGATTCTCTTCACCCTTTTCTTCCGCGATTGCAGTTTCAAGAAGCTTTAAATACATATCGTATCCAACACTCATCATATGCCCGCTCTGTTCCGCGCCGAGAACATTGCCCGCGCCGCGAAGCTCAAGGTCTCGCATTGCTATTCTGAACCCGGAGCCGAACTCGACATATTCCCGTATTGCCGCAAGACGTTTCTCTGCAATCTCGGACAATGCCTTACCTCGCCGATATGTGAGATATGCATACGCATGGCGAGTTGAGCGTCCCACACGTCCGCGAATCTGGTGGAGCTGGGCAAGCCCCATCTTATCGGCATCTTCTATAATAAGCGTGTTGACATTGGGGATATCAATACCCGTCTCGATAATCGTTGTGCATACAAGAACCTGTATTTCTCCCTCGCCCATTTTCCGCATAACCTCAGAAAGCTCGCCCTCGCCCATCTGACCGTGACCGACAGCAACGGTGACATCCGGCACAAGCCGCGAAATTCGCCCTGCACACGCTTCAATTGATGATACATTGTTGTGGAGATAGAACACCTGTCCGCCGCGTGCAATTTCCTTGCGGATTGCGTCTGCAATTATCTCACGGTCATGCTCAAAAACATACGTCATAACCGGATGACGGTTACGCGGTGCCTCCTCCATAATCGACATATCGCGGATGCCGGAAAGAGCCATATTAAGTGTTCTCGGAATCGGCGTTGCTGTAAGCGTTAAAACGTCAACCTCTTTTGTCATTTCCTTAAGACGTTCTTTATGCGATACACCAAAGCGCTGTTCCTCGTCAACTATAAGCAGACCGAGATTTTTAAAGCTTACGGTCTTTGCAAGCAGCTTATGCGTACCGATAATCATATCGAGCTCGCCGGTTTTCGCACCGCGGAGAGTCTCTTTGTTCTGTCTGTCAGAACAGAAACGCGATGTAAGCCCTATTTTTATCGGGTAGTTTGAAAATCTCCGGCACGCCGTCATATAATGCTGTTCTGCAAGCACGGTAGTGGGCACCAGAACCGCAACCTGCTTTCCGCCAAGGATACACTTCATAGCCGCACGGAAAGCAACCTCAGTTTTACCGAAGCCTACGTCTCCGCAGAGAAGTCTGTCCATAGGATAACGCCGCTGCATATCGCCCTTTATCTCAGCACTGCAACGAAGCTGGTCATCAGTATCCTCAAACTCAAAGCTCTCCTCAAACTCCTTCTGCCAGTCACTGTCCGGCGGGAAGGGTTCACGCTCAAGAGCCTGGCGTGCGGCATAAAGCTTTATAAGCTCCTCGGCAAGTTCCTTTGCCGCGCCCTTTGCACGAAGCTTTGCCTTCTGCCACTCCGCACCGCCGAGCTTTGAAAGTCTCACACCGCTCTCTTCCCCGCCGCCGATGTATTTTGAAACCATATCAAGCTGAGTTACAGGAACATAGAGCGCATCTGTGCCAAGATACATTATCTTTATATAATCCTTCTCAACACCGTCAGTCTTTATCTTTGAAATTCCCGCAAACCGTCCGATACCGTGCAAATCATGCACGACAAGACATCCCGGCGTAAGGTCCCGGTAATTGCTTATCTTCTGACTGTTCTTCTTATCACGCTTTATTCTTCCGCGTTTTGCCGCCGAACGCATGAGCTGACCTTCGGTGAATACCGCGAAATTATCTCCCGGATATGAAAAACCTGACGAAAGAACACCCTCACCGATTATAACGCATGGTTTTTCCGGAAGCGTTGCAAGCATAAAATCAAGACTTGCCGATATATCCCGCTCACGCAGAAGAACCTGCATATTCTCCGCACTCTTGCGGCTTCCCGTAAGTATCATGATACGGTTGCCGTCAAGAAGATGCTCCGATATTTCCGAGCACGCAAGCTCAAGATTTCCGCCGTAGCTTGGAAGCGTTCTTGCAATCATCGACAACACAGCTTTTGGCGAAATACCATATTCAGCGCGGACAAATACCTCTAAAAACACACTTTTCCGTTCGCTAACAAACCTTTTAACAAGCTCAAAATCCTCACAGAAAGCATCCGTTTCCGGCAAAAGAATACCGCCGAAAATAAGGCTTTTGACATCATCCAGCTCGCGCTTACGCTCACGTCCCGCCGCATCGCGGATTCGGTAATAATCGTCAACAAAAATTATCGTATCATCGGAAATATAATCAAGAGCGCAATGATACTCCGGATAAATGAGGTTAAAATATCTGTCCCTTGCACGAAGCGGAAGTCCGTTTTCAATAAGCTCTATATCCGTTTCAAGCGTTTTGATCATCCGCTCATTCTTTTTCTTTCTCCTCTGCTCACGGGATAATGCCTCCCTAAGCGCATTGCCAAGCTCAGAATATGAATCTTCACCAATACTTGACGCCGGAAGAAAGCGTACCGCCTTTGTATTTTCAACGCGGCGTTGGGTATCCGCCTCAAAATATCCCATAGAGTCAACTTCATCGCCAAAAAACTCTATACGCACCGGATTTTCTGCACCAGGAGAGAAAACGTCCACAATTCCGCCGCGAACAGCAAACTGCCCTTCGCTTTCAACTGTATCTGTTCGCGTGTATCCGTAAGACGAAAGCTTCTTTATAAGCTCATCCTGCGAATGCTCCTCACCAAGCTTTACCGTAATCCCCTTCTCCGCAACCTCCGACGGCGGAGCGGTCCTCTGGAGAAGAGAAAACACCGGCGCAAGAGTTATGCCGGCAGTTCCGTCTGCCAAAGCTTTCAGAGCAGCTATTCTCTCGTGCTCAAATTCATGAGACGCGGAATCCACATCGTGAAACGACCGCTCAAGCGCCGGCAGGATACGCGCCTCTTCACCGCACATAACGGATATATCCCGCGCGGCACGGCGTGCGTCAAGCTCATCGGCATAGATACACACAACAGGCTTCTTCGTTATCATTCGTACTGCGGAAATTATATGTGCTTTGTGTACGGCAGACAAGCCGGAGATTGCAATCGGGCATTCTCCGGCTTCAAGTTTCTGCAAAAGCGCAGAAAAATCCTTATTGTGTTTTAAACATTCAGTCAAAGCAAGCATAAACGCAAACCTGCCTTAATTATACTTTCCGGCGGCAGTGGCACACCCACCGATCATTATCTCTTCCGCCGCACGGCACGCGCGATCTATCGCATCGGCGAGAACAGCCTGCTCCTCCTTTGAGAAAGAGCCGAGAACCCAGCCGACAAGCTCTCCCTCACCCTTCGGTGCACCCACACCGATTTTTATGCGCGGAAAAACATCCGTACCGCTACGCTCAATAATGTTCTTAATCCCGTTATGCCCGCCGGCGCTTCCCTTTGCGCGGACGCGAATCTTTCCTACCGGAAGAGAGATATCGTCATATATCACAATAACTCTTTCCATCGGTATCTTATAAAATGCCGCCGCGGCAACAATTGCATCCCCGGAAAGGTTCATAAACGTCTGAGGTTTAAGCAGCAGGACGCTTTGCCCTGCGATTTCGCCCTTTCCGCAGAGCGCTTTAAATTTAAGCTCCCGCACATCCGTTTTATTTATGCCCGCAATTGTGTCAAGCGCCATAAATCCGGTGTTGTGGCGTGACATATCGTATTCCTTCCCCGGGTTTCCGAGGCCGGCAATAATCCATTCCGGTTTTCCGAGCGGGGGCCTTCTTTCACTTTCTATCTTCTTGAAAAGGTCGAATATCGACAACTCTATCACCCGCTATTCTATAATAAAATCTCCGTCTTCAAATATGCGGTCAAGCAAATATCTGCCCGCACCGCGCGTTACCGGATTTCCGGCAACCGACGAGAACTCAAGCGAAAATCGCTCCATATCCGCCGCAAACATTATCGGTGCAAGCTCTTTTTTTATCTCCGACAGAAACGGCTCACCCAAGCAGGAAATTTCTCCCCCGATAACGATTGCTTCGGGGTTTATCATATTTATTATGTTGTTTATTCCCGATGCAATATATCTGCATACGCCGCGAAGCTTCTCAATGCTTTTTTCATCCGATGTATCAATTTCCCGGAGTTTTGATACTCCCGCCGCCCTGCATATTGCAGGAACATTAGCAAGACCTTCAAGGCATCCGAAATTTCCGCACTTGCACCTTTCACCGTTAATGTCAATAGAGATATGCCCGAACTCACCGGCATTTCCGAACGCCCCGGTAAAAATCCTGTCATCAAGTATTATACCTGCACCTATACCAATGTTTATGTCGATATATACGAGACTGTGTATTTCTTTTTTCTGCGTTTTTTCAATGTATGCGCAAAATGATGATTCGTTCCCAAGCTTTACCTTTATATCCGGAAAACGACTGCGGATAACGTTAAAAAAATCATTGTCACGGGTAATAGGAATAAGCGTTGACAAAACACGTTTTGTTTTTTTGTCAATAACACCCGGCACACCGACACAAATTCCCAGAAGACGGCCGAACTCACAGCACTTTTCCGAAACCTCATCGGCAATGATATTTCCTATATCCCCGTAA
Source organism: Oscillospiraceae bacterium (assembly GCA_015068085.1). Taxonomy (GTDB): domain Bacteria; phylum Bacillota; class Clostridia; order Oscillospirales; family JAAYXM01; genus SIG480. Next base: position 37,635 of record SVLF01000020.1, on the reverse strand, counting down.
TCTGTTATCTCTCTGTTGCAATACAGGACACTTGCGCCTTCAAGGTTGAATATTTCCAAGTTAAACCCGCCATCCCGTATCTCAACCGCAACAACACATCCGCCATCGCGCTTTACTGCGAGCAGAATAGGCTTTCTTCCGCTGCCGGAAAGCTTCCCCATTCCCGTTTCTTCAACCATATTCTCAAGAATAAGTTCATCCACAAGCGAAGAAACGGTAGTAGGACTCAAGCCCGTAGCGTGAGCTATCGAGGCTCTCGATACGGGCTGATTCTCATTTATTAAGTTGAAAACAAGTGTCAGGTTTGACTGCTTGACAAGCTTTAAATTAGCCGTCTTGTGGTTTTTTTCAACCTTCATCACCATTTTGTTTTACTTCCTGTTTTCTGCTATAAATTTTTCAATTTCGGAATATGGCACAATACCTGTAGTCGCGCCGACCGCCATAATAATATGCGCACCGACTGCATTTCCGATAAGGCAGGATTCTTCCATCGTTTTACCAATTGCGATGCCATGAAGGAAGCCCGAGCACCATGAATCTCCGGCGCCGGTTGTGTCAACAGGATTTTCGCGGGTAAACGGCGCAATATAAACACCTTTTGCCTCTCTGCTTTCTCTGCAGTAGCAGCCTTTTTTCCCGACCTTTATTGCAACGTGCTTTACGCCGCAATCAAAAAAGAAATCAGCAATTTTGTCGTGGTCTGTTTCTCCGCCGGCAAGCTCAATAGCCTCTTCAATGCTGGGGATAAAATAATCAACATACCGGAGTGCCGGTTTGAGAACACTCATCCAACGGCCGCTGTCATCCCAAGCTGTGTCAAGTGCCGTAACTTTCCCCATCTCCTTTGCACGCTTTAACATACGCGCGCAGTCCTCGCCGTCAAACGTGCTCATAAGCATGGAGCCTGCAACAAACACAATGCGTGAATTTTCGATAACATCAAAATTAACATCATCATAGCAGAAAGTGTCATTCGTTCCTTTGCAGTGAAGGAATGAACGCTCACCGCTTGAATCAACAACAACAACTGAAGCAGAGGTATCCCCGCCGTCCTCAACGACAAGCCCGTCGATGTTTACACCTTTGTCGACAAGAACCGATTTTAAGTATGTACCAAAACCGTCGTTTCCGATTTTTCCGACCATCGCGGTTTTTGAACCGAGAACCGACATATTTATTGCCGCACTCATTGCGCAACCGCCGTTATAAAGCTTAACGCTGTCTATAAGAGCGAGCTTTCCCTTTTCAGGGAGCTTGTTGACCTCCTTGCATATCGCATCCGCAACAAGGATTCCCACACATGCTACATCATACATTTTCTCTTACCACCTTTATTTTAATATATATATTTTAATAAATTTTTCCTTATTCGTCAATAGCTTTCACGCAAAAGATACACAATTTGATATAAAAAAGCGGGATGGCTTTTTGATTTATACCGTCCCGCTCTCCCCATATATATCGTCATTATACTTTTGCAATAAAATCCTCTGCAACATCGCGCAGGTGCACCGGGCTGAGTTTCAGCCTGTTGCACCTTATGCAAAGCTTTTTCACAGCGATATATGTACATCCGATATCGGACACCCGACAGAGCTCACTTCCGTTTTTTACTGCTTTTATCCCATATGCAGTATATACCACACCTTTCTCGCTCTCCAACCGTTCTTTTATCACTTTGTAACTAACCATCATTCCCACCTTCCCTTGCAACTTTTTAGGTTAGTTCTTAGTCAAAAAAAAGCTCAGCGGGGTTATTTACTTCAAGCTTTTCTGCAATATACTCCGCTTCGACTATTCCAATCGTATTCTTTTTAAGCTTTTCCTCTAATGTTTTTGACGACAAACCCAGTTCACACGCAATTTCCTCAAAGCACAAGCCTTTATCCAAAATTGCTTTTTTGATTTTTGCGACACGCATCCGTCCGACACATCCTTGCGCTGATTTTTATGTCTGTTATATAATAGCACATTTCTTATAACTTCGCAAGTCAAAAAGGCAAATTTTTTCATTTTTCTTGCAAATCACCAAAAACTATGGTACAATGTATTATGTAAAAGTGGGTGATATAATGGAAACAACAGGCGAAAGAATAAAGAGGTACCGTGAAGCATTAGGTATGACTCAGGAAGAGCTTGCCGCTAAAATCAAAACCTCTCCTCAAAATATTTATAAATATGAAAAGGGCATAATTCACAATATACCTATGAAAAGAATACAGGCGCTTTCCGAAGTTTTCGGCATCGCTCCGGCTCAGCTTGCCGGGTGGGGCTCCGATCCTTGCGGAAAGCTCAATTCTCCTGTCCAAAAAAACAATCCTATAAAGCCGCTTGAGGCTCCCGGTCTTTCCGAAGATGAAAAAACACTTATCGTTCTTTATCGCCAGGCTTCACCCGATTATCAGACTGCGTTACTTAATCTTCTCAAAGCCGGACAGCGCTCCGAAGACGGAACTAAACACGATCCCGAAAGAGTCATCAAGCCATCAAGCACGCTGAAGCTTGCTTCAACAATGCCACCTTACCGTTTCCGGGATGAGAATAGCGACGAATAAAATTTTTCTGCCGTATGCTGAAAATACATTTAATATAATACATTCAAACCGGGGATTGCAGCAAATTCATTTCGCTGCAATCCCCGGTTTATGCTCTTCTCTGATACTTTCTGCATTTTTCAAACAGTGAGTCGGAGCGGTCCCCGTAATGCGCTTGAACACGGTGCTGAAGTAGTTCTGATTTGCAAAGCCAAGCGATGCTGCAACCTCTTTGACGCTTCTTCCGCTTTTTAAAAGGCGCGTGGCTTCCGCAGTTTTCATACGGTTAAAATATTGCATAACACCGATTCCGGCATATTTTGAAAATGTTTTCTTTAAGTTTATCTCACTCATTCCGCACATTCTCGCTATATCTGCAACCGAAAGACTCTTATCAATATTATTTTCAAGCACGGTCACTATAGCATTATAATTTCCCGCGCTTCCCGTACTTTTCGGCGCTGTTTTTACCGAGCGCTGAGACAGAATTTGCAAAAGAAACATTTCAAGGTCTTTCAATGCAATTTGGCTGTCAAGACATGCGGGATTTTTTATCTCTTTCACGCACCCTCCATCAAAAAGAAACGCTGCCTCAATCTCTGTCAGAACACGCTTGGGTATCTCCATATTACGGACTTCAAAAAGCTTTGACGAATATTCCGGCACATTGATCGCCTCAAAGCTGAAAATGATTATTTCCGGGCAGGAGCCCCCCTCACTCCACAGCCGATGAAACTCCATCGGTGCATGAATGATTGCCTGCCCGCTTTCGAGCAGAAAAACACCGTTTCCCGAGGTTATGCCAATCTCGCCGTCAAGAACAATAACAATTTCCCAGAAATTATGCGTTTCTCCCTCAAAGAAAAACCGGCTGTCGCACTTCTTGCTAAACGCCGTGTATATCTTTTTAATCTGAAAGACATTCCTTATCTCTTCTGTACTGAACACAGGCACACCATCTTTATACAAATTTATATATAATATATACTTTTTCATATATACTTTTGTTTTTATATACGCTATTATATTACCATACAGACCATCTGCGGTCAAGACAAATTTTTATTAAGGACTGAAAAACATGAAGCTTTCTCTTTATTGCGGAGTGTCAAAAATCATAAGGGAGCGCGGATGGGAAGCCGCAGCAAAAGAAGCACTCAGCCTGGGATGCAATATGCTTGAAACCATCGACACACCTTTTTCCTCCGAAGAACCCGTTTTAAGCAGCATTGAGCAGGTGCGTGAGGCACGCAAAGTGCTGGACTTTCACGGTGTTTCGATATCGTGTTGCTCTGTATTTGCAAATTTATACGACTCTCCGGAAACGGTTGAGTATCTTAAGTCATATGCGGAGCTTGCTCATGAGCTCGGTTCTCCGTTTCTCCACCATACCCTTCTTCCGTGGATTGAGCCTTGCGCGGAAATCCCGGAAGCAGAAGATGCGATTGAGCGGGCTGTTTCGGCGGCAGAAGAAATTGCAAATCACGCGGCAAACTTTGGCATAACCTGCCTGTACGAAGGTCAGGGTCTTATAGTCAACGGAATAGAAGGATACCACAAGTTTTTTGATGAAATGAAGCGCAGTTGCAAGAATGTCGGTGTCTGCGGAGATATAGGAAACACTCTTTTCGTCGATGTTTCGCCAAAGGACTTTTTCCGTGAATTTATAACTGATATAAAGCACGTTCATGTAAAGGAATACAAGCGTTTCCCGTCCACTGAGGAAAGGAAACCCGGTTGGATGCGCACGCGTGACGGTTCATACATCTCCGATGTTCCTCTTGGAACGGGAATTTGCGAAATTGACGAATGTATGAAAATACTCAAAGCCGCAGGGTATGACGATGTAGTTTCCATAGAATCCACGGTCCCGCCACCTGCAGTTGAATACATGAAAAATACGTATAATTCAATTTTCAAATAACAGGAGTGACTAACAAAATGGCATACACAAATTCAATAGGCGTCGTTCAGGAGCTTCGCCACTTTTTCAACGCCGCGGAAACAGATTTGCTCGATATGATGATTGACGCAGGAGTAGAAACCGTTCAGGTAATTGCAAACACAAGCGTTCCCGGTCTTGTAACGGAAGAAAACGCAGAGAAGCTTCTCCGTATGACGGAAGGAAGAGTTAGAATAACCTCTGTCTGGGGGATGTGGAGCGGTCCGCGAAAATGGGACTTCATCGACGGCCCCTCAACGCTCGGGCTCGTTCCCGAAGCGTATCGCGCCGGGCGCCTTTCAGACCTCTGCCGCTGTGCTGACTTCGCCCGCACACTCGGCGTTCACGATATGGCAACACACGTAGGCTTTGTCCCCGAGCAGCCGTGCTATCAGGGATACCGTGAGCTTGTATCGGCAGTTCGCTATATTGCGGAATACTGTGCCGAGCGCGATTTGTATTTCAACTTCGAAACCGGTCAAGAAACCCCCGTAACTCTTATGCGCCTTTTCTCGGATGTCGGCGCAGATAATCTCGGCGTAAACCTCGACCCTGCAAACCTCATCCTCTACGGACGCGGAAATCCGATTGATGCAATTGACATCTACGGCGATAAAATCCGTGGTGCGCATATGAAAGACGGAGATTATCCGAAAGGCAACTTCCACGAGCTTGGATGCGAGCGGGTTGTCGGAGAGGGCACTGTTAATTATCCGGTATTTTTACCTAAGCTTCTTGCAAGCGGTTACAAAGGCGATCTCTATATCGAGCGCGAAATATCGGGAGCAGAACGTGCAGAGGACGTTAAGAAAACAGTTAAATATTTAAAGAGCTTAATGAGGTAGATAAGTCTGAATAAATTCAGACAGGTAAGAGTGAAGAGTTAAGAGGTAAAGTGCAAAATGCAATGCATTTTGATTTTATTATACATTGTTTTGTGCCTTGAACGCAGTGAAAGGAATGGTTATAATTATGTACAGATATGCAATAATAGGATTCGGAGGACTTGGCAAGCTACATCTCGGCAACCTTGTAAAACTTGAGAAAGAGCGTGGAGACATAAAGCTTTGCGCCCTTTGCGGCGCAGATCCCGAAAGCTTCAAATCAAACGTGAAGCTCAACATCGGCAATGTTGATATCAGCTCGATTGATTTTTCTTCCTGCGGGTTCTATCAGGATTACAAAGAGCTCATAGATAAAGAAAAGCCTGATTTCATCCTGTCCACGCTTCCCACGTATTTGCACGAGGAAGTCGCCGTTTACGCACTTTCACACGGAGTTCACGTCTTTTCCGAAAAGCCGATGGCTCTTTCAGCGGAAAGCTGCAGGAATATGATTGATACAGCCAGAAAAAACAACAAAACCCTTATGATAGGCCAGTGTCTGCGCTTTGACACGGCTTACCGCAAAATCAAACAATACATTGACGAAAAAACTTTCGGCAAGGTATGCCGCGCGGAGTTCACCCGCTATTCGCAGACTCCGACATGGACATGGAACAACTGGATTCTGGATCCCAAAATGAGCGGCGGTTGCATTCTTGATATGCACATTCACGATGTTGACCTCATAAACTACCTCTTCGGGCTCCCCGTTTCCGTAAGCTCTGTGATTACCGAAAACAAGGTAGAACTCGAATCTGTGTTTACGCGTTATTTCTATAACGGTTTTCTCGTCACATCGGCGGCGGACTGGTCATTTCCCCAAAGCTTTCCGTTTACCGCCCGGTGCCTGATAAACTTTGAAAAAGCAACAGTGCGCCTCTGCGATGGAAAGCTCACCGTATATACAGACGACGGGGAGCAAGAGGTTGAGATTGATGCCGGCGATTATTATATGGATGAGATACGCGCTTTTCTCGGACTTGCGCTTGACGGCAAGGCGTGTTCTGTAACATCCGCCGAATCTGTCAGCGAGTCCATATCTCTTGCACTCTGCGAGGTGGAATCCGCAAAAAGCGGAAAAGTTATTGCTCTTTAATTTTTTTCACGAAATGGCACCGGCTAAGAATGGATGATCATTCTTAGCCGGCATTTTTTATTAAAGATATGTATTCAGGTAAGTTTCAAATACATCATCGGGAACCAAGCTTCCGCCTGTTGCCCATAATATCTGAACAGCGTTATTTAATACATTTTCAGTTAAACCGTTATCCACACAGTATCGGCGTGCCCGGTTGTGAGTTCTGAAAGAACATATCCCCTCAAACACGGCACAGCTTGACGGTTCAATTCTTATCCTTTCGCTTTCATACAGCAATCTGAGATAATCGTAAAGCTTTGCATCGTCTACAGTAAACTCACCCGAGACAAGATTGGTCATCATTCTTGTTACAAAGCCGGAAGGCGATGCGCACGCAAGTCCGTCCGCTTCGGTATTACCGCATATTCCAAAATCATGAACATTTGCCTTTTCATGCTTTTGAGTTGCAATTCCCAAAAGCAGTGATGGGCATAATACAGGCTCCACAAAAAAGCAATGTACAGCATCGCCGAACACGCGCTTTAATCCATAGCATATACCACCCGGGGCCCCGCCCACTCCTGCCGGAATATAAACTACGAGCGGCTTTTCAGAACTGATTTTCAAACCTGCTTCTTCCAATTGTTCTTTCAGTCTTTTGGCGGCAACTGCATAACCGATAAATAAATCAACAGATTTTTCATCATCAACAAAATAGCTCTTCGGATCTTTATCCGATTGTGCTCTCCCTTGTGCTACGGCATATGAATAATCGTCCGCGTATTCCAGAACCTCAACACCCTTTTCCCTCAGCATATCCTTTTTCCACTGCTTCGCATCGGCAGACATATGGATTTTCACCTTAAAACCGAGAGTTGCACTTATAATCCCTATAGACAAACCGAGATTTCCGGTAGATCCCACCTGAACCGTATATTCACTAAGGAATTTTCTGATTTTTTCGTCAGCAAATTTTTCGTAATTGTCACTTTCGTCAATCAATCCGTGCTTTAACGCCAGATCCTCCGCATGCTTCAGCACCTCATAAATTCCGCCCCTCGCCTTTATCGACCCTACAACGGCAAGATGGCTGTCCATCTTCATAAACACCTTTCCCGGAATGCTGCAGCCACACTCTTTCTCCAAATTTTCTTTCATCACGGAAAGCTCCCGAAGCTTTGACTCTATAACCCCCTGCTCTCCGGATGTTTCCGGAAAACATTTTTGAATAAACGGCGCAAAGCGCAAAAGCCGCGCCTCTGCATCCTCAATATCGGCATCAGACACAACAAGCTCGCTGACGGATTTTATCATATCGAACGGCAGCTTGTATGGATTTATCCAGCATGTTTCTTTGCAAGCGGAAAGCTCTCTTATCACGCAGCTGTTTTCCTCAAAATTCATCATAAAAAGCAACACCTTTCAGCAATAATAACAGAATTATACCACAACAATATAAATAATGCAATTGACTTTTGCAGCTTTTTGTTGTACAATCTTGTTATCAGGAGGTTGGCTATGAACAAATCATTTGAGAAAACATTCTTTAATAACAACAATCTGTTTCAGCTTCATCATCTGAAGGGCTTTAACATCGCTCACGCTTATTCCGCCGAGCCGCATTACGATACCCATCTTACGATAGCTTATTTTAAACATTTTTGCGGAAATATAAAAATCGAAGGAAACCGAACCGAGCTTAACGACGGAGATATCATTCTTCTCAACCGCAATGAGATACACTGCGTTTTTCCGGAGAGCGATAAATTCTGTGAGCGAATCACATTGTATATCAGCGAAAATATTCTTAAAATCTTCCCTTCCGCCCCGACAGAGCTTTTCGATGCTTTCCGGAAACGTCCGTTAGGAAAAGGGAATTTTATTCCGGCAAAAACTGTAAGTTCTACGGGAATAGATAGACTTCTTGAAGACATATATCTTCTTTGCACAACGCACTCACCATCAAATGAAGCTTTGGGAATCTGCAAAACTGTTGAGCTTATGAGCGTGCTGAACAGAGCAATTATACCGGAAAATAATGCCGTTATTCCAAGCAATACAGATGTTCCCACCGTAAACAAAATCATAAAATACCTTAGCGAACATTTTTCCGAAGATATAACCTGCGACGAAATTGCCGCAAAATTTAACATCAGCAAATTTCATATGGAAAAAATCTTCAAATCCAAAACCGGCATATCTCCCTGGAGTTATGTGATAAAACGCCGGCTCTTATTCTTTGACGATCTCATAAAAATGGGTTACAGGGCAGAAGAAGCCTGCTATAAATGCGGCTTTAAAAACTATTCAAACTTCTACCGTCTGTACAAAAAGCATACGGGAATGTCCCCATTGGAATTCAAACAACATCTGAAATAAAATATAATTTGAAAAAAGGATTACTCCGGAGACACAAATCTCCAAAGTAATCCTTTTGTTTTACGGAAAATTATTTTATAAAATCAAGTATGCGTTTGATAAGCACTGCAACCTCCGCACGCGTGGTGTAGTCCGTAGGAGCGATTTTGCCATTTTTGCCGTTGACAAGTCCTGCACCGACGAGCGCCGAAACAGCTTCGCGGGCGTAGGCAGCGACGGTGTCGTAATCGGGGTATTGCGAGTGTAGAATCCCTCCACCGTCATTCGACGGTCCCCCTCCCTTTAGGGCAAGGGAGGCTTCGAGTGCCCGATATACAATTACCATCATATCCTGACGAGTGATGGTATTCCGCGGTGCGAATCTGTTGTCGCCAACACCTCTTATTATACCATAGTTTCTTGCTACTGCAAGCTCAGGTGCGAAGTAGTCCGATGCGCTTACATCTGCAAAGTTCTCCGTGTTGTCCGCTTCCAGCTCAAACGCACGTACAAGCAACAGTGCAAAATCCGCACGGGTGATGTTATTTGCAGGCGAGAAGGTATTCTCACTTGTACCCTTAATAACTCCACTGTCGGCAAGGCTGTTTATTGCATCAGCCGCCCATGCGTGGTTAGAAATGTCGGTGAAACGGATGTTATCCGTTTCACCCGAGGTCTCGGGTGATGTTTCGCCATCTTCTGCCTTATCTGTTTCTCCGGTGCTCGCTTCATCATCCGGTTTGTCGGTCGGTGCGGCACCTCCGCCACCGCCTCCTCCACCACCGGAGCTTCCTGCGTTTCCGGTTGACGGGGTTTCCGTGTTTTCCGTCGCATCCGACGGCTTTGACGTTGTTGAACCGTAAACTGTTATGGTGAAAAACTGAGTGCTTATTCTTCCATATTCATCCACCGCGTCAATTGCCACAAGGCTTTCTCCTATCTGCGATGCATCAGGTTTCCATGAGAACATTCCTGTTTCAGCATTAAAGCTTGCTCCTCTGGGGAGTGTTCGTGCAGAATACGTTACCTCTCCGTTGTTCTCTGCAGTTGCATTTACCTTAACGGAAATTGAGCTTCCGGCAGAAGTGCTGAAATTTTCGCTCACTTCATCGAAGACAGGCGCAGCATTTTCCTCGTATGAAAGCGGAATTTCAAACGTCTTGCCCACATCAACATCATACTTGTATCCCAATTCTTCGTTTTTAGCATCTACGTAAGAGTTGATAAGCGTTATGCCCCCGAAGTCTATGATGCCGCGTGTTGCACTTGTCATCGTAACTCCTTTAATTATAAAGGAAGCGTTCCCTACGCCCTTGTGCTCAAAGTTCACCAGTCTGTCAGCAAGCGAATCTGCTTCTTCGGGAGTTACTTCGCGGTCAAATTCAACCTCTACCCAGTTATCGAATGAAAGCTCTCTTTGGAAATCAACAACAGTTCCTTCAAGCTTCGAATCAAGCCCTTCACGGATATATGAATCGTTTCCTATTATCTCGCCGTCGCTTACATAACTGTAAATATTCTCTCCGTTTTCGGCAACTGTCCACACTCCGACAAATCCGCGGAATCTGAACACATCGCCAACATTATATGTCACTGCATTATTCTGTGCATATACGATATAGTCGCATCTTCCGTCGATAAGCTCCACTTTGAGTGCCTTGACACTGTCATTTTTATCAGGAGTGCCTTCTACAACCGTTACAGGGATACCTTCAATATGCTTGATATACCGACTACCGTTATATGGCTCAATAACCGTAGTGAAAAGAGTATCAAGATCACGCCCTTTACGGCGCACAAGCATATATTCAATGTGATCCAACACGGCAAGAGTTTCCTTCGTTCTCGGTGGCATACCGTTAGCAAGGGTAACCTCGTCTGCTATCCAGTCGTTTACCATGGTCATTCTGAGGCGAACATCCATCTTACCGTTTCTGGAGAGCTTCCTGAAATCGGTAATTTTATAATCCAACCAGAATTCGGAGTTCTCCGGCTTATCAGCACGATGGATATCATCGAGCCATGTGTAACCGTTCGGATATTTAAGAATTGTATATGCTGATGTTGTCGTATACGGGTCCTTTCCATAAGGCACATCTATTCCCGCATACGTTCCGGTTTCCTGATGATTAAAGTTAAGGTTATCGGAGTGTAATGGATTATCCTGAGACGATACATGGAACGAGTATAAATGATCATCTCCACCCAGTACTCTGAAGAAATCAATACCATAAGATATTTCATCATCATAGTCTATCATAACAACCGTTCTTCTGTATTCGTCGGTTGCAGTATATGCTCCCGGAACGTCAATATCCATCAGTTTCACGCGGGAATCCTTTTTCGCATCGAAATGAAGCGTTTTGGGAGTGTATGCACTTCGATTAAGATTCTGCTCATTTACCACAACAGTGTTGTGAGAAAGCGTTGCATTCTGCCACTGCACTCTGTTTGGATCAGAACCCGTATCCTCCGGATACCCAAGTCCCGAGCTTATGCTAATGCCATACGCATCAACACCGAGAGTAAGTGTGTCATTCTTTCTGTGAGACTTTGCACCGCCGTAGTAAATCCAGAAATCTCGCTGAGTGTCACGCATAACGTCCGTTCCGTTTGACTCATAAAGGGTTCCGCCACGAAGAATATTAAGGCCGTATCCCGTAAGCGCGGTGCTCTTATCATAATCCCATTCGCCATATGTATCTATTATCTCTTCCACTTCATCCGCAATGCTTTCCGGATTTCTTGTCCATATATCATAATGGATACCGTCAAGATTACCGTCCTTTACAAAATACATATGCTGAGCTATCTCTTTTGCTGCTTCCGGATTTTTCTCACGCGTATACTTAAATCCGTCAACCATAATCTGGTCATCATCAGGAAGCAGTCCATAGCCCGCATAGCTTCCACTGTCACCGATTTGAGGAACACCGCGGCGGAGAATCGTCATATACGGATAAGATTGAAGCATTCCGATATACTTCGGATTTCCGTATATATCCATTCCGTCATATTCCGGATATCTTGCAAGAATTGCGGCGGCATCCGTCAGGTTGTTTATCCAGCCTCGATTATACGTCGGAGATGACTCCGTTCCTTGTCCGTCGCGGCTGACTTCGTTGATTAGTCTCTGGTTCACTTCACCGCCTGTATTGCTTGTAGAGGTAAGCTCGCTGTATCTGAATATCCAGTCTATCATCTCATTCGTTTCAGGCTGTGTATCAAGGGTTACGGCAGCAGCCGCCAGCGCAGACTGGTGCATACCGAAATTACCATGACTATCACCGGTACAAACGGTTTCGTAGATCTCACGCAAGAGCCCGGTTTCTATGTTCGTGCGGATTTTTTCAGGGTCAGACTTATCATTATCAAGGTTAAATTTTCCAGCCTTTTCTCTTAAATAAGAAATCACCTGCGGATCATCATACATCGGGAAAACAGCATCATACGCAGCAGAAAAGTCGTGCTGAATTCCGATTTCCCATATACTTCCGAGAACCTTTCCTCGCTTTGCACCGCCGTCGGAATTTGCATAATCAAGCGAATAAAGGCGGAGATTATACCCCGGATAAACATCGGCTATTCTGTCAATGAGTATAGCCCCCGCTCGTCCGTATTTCTCATCTCCGGTATAAAGATAAGCCTGGGAAAGGTCTTTCACTGCGCTGTGCAATTCTCCCTTTGCTCCATTACCCATAACGTTATACCAAATGCCGCAATGCATAATATAGGCAAGGTATGTATGCACTTCTTTTACTCCGTTCGAGCAGATTCTCCCGGTATCATAGCCCTTACCGGTATCGACGCCCCACCCCTCAGTTGTTTCCCATGATGAAAACCTCACTGTGTCAGGGTGATTTTCCGTACCGATTTCCGGGTACAACACGTTTACTGCATATCCTTTTTCACCATTTGCAACAAGCTCTGCGTTTCGCTCGAGTGCAAGCGCTTCGTTATATACGCCGTGCTCATCACGTCCAAGCTCATAAAGCTTCTCGAAATCATTAGTCGGGAATAAGCGCTTGCAATCCGGACACTGCACCTTCCACGGTCTTTGCAGGACATTAGTAACCCACGGATACATACCATGCTTTGTATACAGGTCTTCACCGCAATACTTGCAATAAAAGCGGTCGGGATCATTTCTGTAACCTACAGTGGTTGAGCGCGGAATACCTTCTCCCGGAATCATCTCATACAGCATATCAAGATTTCCGAGATATTTATCCGCTCTGGCAACGGTTGATTTTACTGTATTCTTTGCCCAGCTATATTTTTTTGCGTTCTCACGGGCAGCAGCGACCATTTCATCCGTGTAATATGTTCTTCCCGTTTTTCCGGCACGGACGGATACGGTTCTCGTTCCAGTAACCGTGATATCACCGAGCGTGACAGTTGCCGTTATATCGGCCGTCCCTATAGAAACAGGGGTAACCTTTCCCGTGGCATCAACCGTTGCAATGCTCTCATCCGAGCTTTCCCAAGAAATTGTTGCATCGCTGAGGTCAAGGACGTTTCCAGCATCGTCAAAGCCTTTAACAGAAAGCTTTATCCCTTCAGTTTTCAAGCTCATAACAAAGCTGTCGGAAACTATTTCCGCTTTCGAAAACTCTCCTGCAAATGTTCCGCCTTTTTCGTACACAACAACATCCACCGTGGTTTCTGCAGATGTGCTTCCATCTGTTGCAACAACCGTGATTTTTGTTTTACCCGGTTTTACAGCATTTATCGTACCATCTGCATTGACCGTTGCAATGCTTGTATCGTGGCTCGTATAGCTTACTGTTATAATCGGATCATTCTTCCCGCTAAGCATCGGGCTTCCGTTATAGAAATTGCCATCGCTTGTAAGAACCTCTGCCGCTATCTTTGCCGTGCTTTCCATTTCAACGGCATATTCATTACGCGCCGCCATAACAGCCTTTATCTCCGGCATTTCTTCACGTGCTTTAAATCGGATTTCCTGAAGAATCATATTTTCATTGTTTTTCCCCGTTTCAACAGGGATTAACGTAAAGGTGTGCTTTCCGCTTTCAAGGCTCAGCGTTCTCATACGTTCCGGCTCTGTTGCAGAATTTCTTCCTTCTTCGTAGAACACATAGTCTCCGACATAAATTCCGTCAAGGTAAACATCTGCAAGCGGTGTGTTATAGTTATTGAGATATCCTGTCAGAATTATCTGATAGACGCCGGTATACGGAATATCAACATCAAGCACAACCTTCTGTCCCACCGCCGATGTTTCTATCGGCATTCCGTCCGTACTCAATCTTGCGCTTGCTACCGGTGCAGCTGATTCGGCGAGATTAAGCTGCCAGCCGTCGCTTTTAAGAGTTGCATCCTTCGGTCTTGAAACAGTTGCTTTTCTGAAATCTATCAAGTGATCGCGCAAATCGGTTTTGGTAACCTTTACCGTTATTTCATTCGTCTCGACCGTTGCTCCGTTGAGAGTAACAAACGCTTTAACCTTTGCCGTTTCACCTAAAGTCTTACCGAAAACAAGGTATTTTTTATCAACAGACACAGCCGCTTCGTTTGATATTACCCACCGGACATCAGAAGCACTAATATCTGCAGCATACCCACCTTCGGTTACACCGGTTATCGTCAGCTGTTCGTCGCGAAGGTACCCAACGGTATCGGGACCGCAAAGAGTTGCCGTGACAATCGGTGTAGAGTCTGTTACCTTAATCTCAACAACATCAGACGCAATTCTGCCATCCAGATTAACACTTACGTTAATCTTACCTGTCCCTGCACGGAGTCCAATGACTTCTCCCGTTGTTTTGTCCACAGACACGATATCAGGAGTCGAGGTTTGATAGAATATAGTTGCATTGTTTAAATCGGCAACCGTGCCGTCGGAAAGATAACCTGTCGGGGTCACCGCTGTTTTATCTCCCGCCGCAATCGTCGGAGAGCTCGCCTTAGCCTCAGCATACAGCAATCCGAGCGCAAACCTCGAGGTGGTCACCGTAGTCGTTCCCGTCCTCGTTATTCCGTGAATTGTCATGCTCGAAGTAATATCGGTGTTTCCGTTCATTCCGTTCGTCTTCGCCGCAGTGTTCATAAAGAACATACCACTACTCGTAACAGTTTGTGTGCGCGCTGTATCCCCGATGCTTCCTACAACATATTCGTTGCCCGACGAAACCTTCAAAAAGCGGTCAGGTGACCATTCGGAGCCGATGGAAATATAGCTTCCAAGGGTTGTATACGGTTTTGTGATGATTGTCACATCGGATTGCGTGCCTGAATCAAGCGCGCCTGTCACCTCAACCTCAACGCCTGCGTATCCCACCTCGCGAAGCTCGAAATCATCAATCCAAATAGTCCCGCCAAAGCCTGCCTTTCCTTTGTCGTCGGTAGCCGTTCTGAAGTCAAGTCTCGGAGTGATATAGATGATGTCCTGTTCGTGCTCAAACGGAGCGGCAACAGGGACCGAAACCTCTACCCACTTCCCATGATTTTCTTTGCATGCATCGGAAAGCGCATAATTCATATTTCTGTTGTTTGCAAGAGCAAGAGCACTCGACGATGTACCCGTAGGATTAATGTATGAATAGATGTCGAAAAGCATACTCAGATGAGAGGCATTATCCGCCCAGACGGAATCATCCTTAACCTTGAATGTAAGCTGATAAAGCTTTCCGGGCACAACCGCAACACGGTGTCCATCATTTTTAAGGGAAATTGACGGAGGTCCGCTCATTCCCGTGTATTCCGGGTCAAAACTTACTGCAAGTGCCCTGTTATCTGCGTTGCCGTCCTTTTCCATAACGCCGATTGTTGTGCGTTGAAGCTGCTTCCCGGCTTCTGTATTTGTCTCGTTTGCAGTATCCCACACCCATTCGTCGGCTTCAAAATCTGCATTCAAGCCTTCCATAAGATTTCTTCCGGCCGGCTCAACAACGAGATTAAACCTTGCACTTCTCGTTATCCCGTCATATGTTACATCGGCTCTCAGCGTCACTTCTCCGTTGCTTACAGCCGTAATAAGCCCGGTTTCCGAAACAGAGGCAATGTTTTCATTGTCAGAAGAAAACGTAACAGAAAGCTTTTCTGTATCAATTTCATCAATTTCAATCCCTACATCGTCATAGAGCTTATACTCAAGCTGACGCTGCGTCATATTCGGCATCGGGTCACTTTCATTTATAAGATTATCAACAGAAAGCGTAATTTTGTCAAAATCTCCGGCAGGAGGCTTCATGCTGAAAGAACGTATCGTCATTTCCAAAAGGTTGGAGCTCGCCGCAATGAAGTTTTTATTTTTTCCTACTGTTCTGAAAATAAGATAATATGTTCCTTTTTCCAAAATTTCGCGTTCCGGCAAAATCAGTTTTTTCTCAGTCTTCGTTTCCGCAAACATATCAAGATTTGCAAGCTTATACCCATCGTCAAGCCCGATTACATAATTATGCAGATTTATGCTTCCAGTTGTGTTGGAAGTGAATATAAACGCAGGTGTATTCTCTGCTTTTTTAACAAGATAAATATCCACAATCGGCGCACTCGGCGCTGCATTATAGCTTATAATCGGTATGAATGTACCGGCCTCATTGAGTTCAAATTCAAAGGCAAGATATGCTACACCACTGTCTGCACGGCCGCTTCCGGCATTGAGATACAAGCCTTCATCATTTGCATACAGATTATTTATGTAAAATGTTCCTGCACCGCGCCATGCATCGCCGTTCACAACATCATCCGTAGTCTTTTCAGCAAGCTGTGTCCATGATACATTGGAGGCCGTTGTGCCATAAGCATTTCTGTCAAACATATACTTATACTCACGGGTTGCGCGGGGTTTTTCTGTAACGGTCACATCTATATACGCCGACATATCTGTCCCGGAAAGCGTTGCCGTTATTCTTGCTGTTCCTTTTGCAATACCTTTGACTCTTCCGCCAGCGGATACCGTTGCAATATCTTCATCAGAGCTTGTATATTCAATACCTTCCGTTAAAGGCTTTTTACCGCTGACTGTATATATTCCGTTTGCAGAAAGCGTCATTTCGCTACCGACAACGATCGTTGTTGCATTGGACGAAAGCTCAATGGATTCAAGCTCATCTGCAACAATATAATCAGGATCGGTCAGTGTAAAGTTTTTTGCGTAATAATAAATGTAGTCTGTAACTTCGCCTTCATAGCCCACGAAATTAAAGATCAGATAATATGTGCTGTCCGAATCAAGGGTGCACTCATCGAATGTAACTGTAGTTTCCTCTGTTGCAGAGAACACAGCATCATCAGCAAGCTGATATCCGCCAACCTCACCATTTTGCCATTTCCCGACATACTGGCTTATTGCCGCATTACCTTCACCGCCTGTAGTTTCAACACTAAAGTCGTCTATCGTGTCAACATTCTTTATAAGATACACATCAGCTTTTGGTGCTCCGCCATCTGTTTTATAAACAAGACTCGGCACATACTCTCCACCATTCTTTACATCAAGCTCCAGCACAACAAAAGACGCTCCGCTCGCCCGATTTTTAGCAATGTTCATTTGAATACCTGCCGCGTTGCTGTAAAGATTGTGTGTATATGTAAAGCCTGCCCACTTCCATGGATCTGATACTGCAGTTATCACGTCATCCATAGTTTTCGTCTTAAGTGTTGAATACCCAAAACTTGTGTCACTTTTGGAAAGCGAAGAAATAGCAAAGTCATACTCATAATCATGCGCTGATGTGACTGTGATATCCACCGACGAAGATATTTCAGTCCCCTCAACCGTTGCGGTGATTGTTGCTGTGCCGCGTTTCTTACCGGTTATAACGCCGTCACTTGATACCTCTGCAACAGCAGAATCAGAGCTTACATATTCAACGCCTTCGCTCAACGCCTTTTCTCCGCTTAAAGAATACGTCGCAGTTGCGGTAAGGGCTACGGTTTCGTTCACCTTAACAGAGTTCGAGGTTGACGAAAGCTCAAGAGATAAAAGGTTATCTTCGGGAACAAGCTCAAGTTCAAAACTTTCGAGATAAACTTCAAAAGTAGTTGTGTTGTCTGTAGTGAGCTCAGGGCTGTTTTCCCCTGAAACATAAAAGCACAGATAGTACGAGCCTGCTGAGAGTGTTCTTTCACCGAAAGTTGCGGTTTTTGTTCCCTCAACACCGTCAGAAGGATACATGTCAATAGTGCCGAGCTTTTCGTCTGCTGTCAGAACATTCTGTACATAATTATATGTATTCCAATCAGTATCGGCAAAAGTAAATACTGTATCATTATCCGGTTTCTCGCCAAGGTAAACATCGACAATCGGAGAAGTTTCCTTTGCTGTATAGGTAAGCTTTGGAATATATTTTCCTCCATCCGGGACTGAAACCTCAAAAATAACACGCGTAGTTGCTATACGATTGCTGGTCGCGTTAAACTCAAGAGCACTTTTTTTCAAATTTAGATTATCGATATAGTATGTTCCTATACCTCTCCATGGGGCAGAAGCAGAAGCGGATATGTCAGTCAGTGCTTTTTCGGCGAGAGCAGCCCTACCTATATCCGTTTCTTCTCCATATGCAGCACTTGTGAATACATACTCATATCCACCTGCATCTGTTGTGGACCCACCCTCTGCATACGCAGCAGGGAATAAAGTTATGCACATAGCTATTGCGAGAATGATTGCCAAGAATTTTTTCATTTTGTTTTTTCCTCCTCATTTTTTCATTAAGGATTTTGGTATTCCGGTCCGGAATACCAAAGGCATATGCCTTTGCGCGGATCATATATGATTTTTAAGACGCAAATCGTCATTTGCCTACAATTCATCTGTTCTCTTTCAGTATCACTTCTATAACAGGATCAATGACATCAGGCTTAATTTCCGGAAGCATAAACACCACGGTATCGGGGTTTCTCGGAACCTTTACGTCCCCCACCTGCGCAAGATATCCCTCTGTAAAGAGAATTTCACTTCCGTCGTGCAGAAACTGCGCATATTCTATCTTTCCTGTCATATCCGGCATTTCAAGATATACATACGGATATTCGACGACATGAATATATAGCCGTGTGCCGTCCTCAGACTGCGTAAGCCGTGTGCCGCGCGGAGCGGTAAATTCAGGCTCTGCCATTGTGCAGCCGTAAATCGAACGTGAATTATACTTCATCCATTCGCTGTATACATTCAGAGCGTCAAGCGCACGTTTATCGAAGTGTCCGCGAGAGGTTGGTCCGACATTCATAAGCAGATTTCCGCCGCAGGAAACCGTATTGACAAGCATATCAATAAGCTGCTTCGGAGATTTCCATGTGTGTTCGTCTCGGTGATATCCCCACGAGCCTGAAAACGTCTGGCAAGCCTCCCAGGTCACAAGCTCTCCTGTCTTTTCATGGCGTTGCCATTCAAGAACCTGATGCTGCTCCGGCGTCCACAAATCCTGTTCGATCTCAGCACGATTGTCAATAACAATCTCCGGCTGGAGTTCACGCGCAAGCGCTATCAGCTTTTCAGACTCCCAGTCCTCCTTGCCTTTGCCGCGCATCCACGGTTCATCAAGCTCTTTTGACAACCATGAATATGAGTAATCAAACCACAGAATATCAATCTTTCCGTATCCTGTGAGAAGCTCCCGAACCTGATTTCTCATATACTCGGCATACTTTTTCATATCGCGATTCTTGCTTTGTTCGTATGCATCTGCATCTTTGCGCCGCGGATGAAATCTGTCGATGGTGAATTCCGGATGATGCCAGTCTATAAGAGAATAGTAAAAACCTATTTTCAGTCCTTCCGCACGGAATGCATCAACATACTCACGCACAAGGTCGCGCCCGAACGGCGTGTTTGTGATTTTGTAGTCGGTAAACGCTGAATCAAACAAGCAGAAACCCTCATGATGCTTTGTCGTCAGCACCGCATATTTCATTCCTGCGCGTTTTGCCGCCTTTGCCCATTCACGTGCATCAAACAAATCAGGATTGAAGTGATTAAAATAAGTATCATATTTTTCTTCGGAAATCATTTCATAGGATTTTATCCACTCATGCCGTGCCGGCATTGAATACAGACCAAAATGAATGAACATTCCAAAACGATCATGCACAAACCATTCTGTATCCCCCGGTGTTTTCCTTCTTACATAGCTTGACATATATTTTACCTCATATGTTTTGTCCGTTTTGGCAGTTCACTTTATGAATTCGGCACACTCAAATCACCATCCGATATTTTTGAGAACATCGTTATAGCGTTCGGTGTAAAGCTCAAGAAGACGCTCAACACCCATAGAGTTGACTTCATCAACAAATTCATCCCAGTTTTCCATCGGTTCGAGACCCATAATAAACTTGCTTACCATTTCCTCGACATACTGATTAATGGAAGTATAGAGATCTCCGCGTTCTGTTGCAACCTCATCCGGGAAGGAGAGAACGTTGAACGGATTGATTCGCGATGCCTGGAACTTGCGGCAGAATTCACCGTTTATTCCCTGCTCTTCCGAATAAAGAGCTTCGTTTGCTTCTGTTTTAACTACCTGATAAAGACCGGGAGTGCCTATACCGAGATCTGCGTACGGGCTTCCGAATTCACCAACAATCCATTTCTTTTCACCGTCAACTTCTTCATAGGTAACACCTTCTTTTCCCCAGCTCTGGAACTCTATTCCTTCCGGAGAATACAGCCAATCAAGAAGCTTAAAGGAGTTTTCCATCATCTCTTCATCGCCGGTATTGCATACTACATAACCTGCAAGCTCATAAGACTGATTTCCAATCTCATTCTTTCCCTTGCCGTTTGTCGCCTTAGGCGGCATCATGGATGCCCATGTGTATTCCGGGTTCTTCTCACGTGCAGGTATATTGAAATGGTCAAGGCGGAGAAGATATTCAAGCATCATAAATCCGCGGTCTGTGTTGACAAGCTCTTCCCAACTTAAAGCCGGAATTGTAAAGAAATTTGGAGTGATGAGCTCTTCTGTATAAAGCTTGCGGAAAAACTCTACCATTTCGCGAGCCTCCGGCTCAACAATACCGTAATGCCATTTGTTGTCATTGTAGTCAAAATACGGATTGAGGGCAAAATGCTCTTTCCACATAGGTCCCATCAGGTTCATATTACCGAAGCCTGATCTCAGTGAGAGCGGATAGCTGTCGGGGTAAAGCTCTTTAAGCTTTTTTGCCGTTTCGTAAAGCTCGTCTGTTGTTTCTGGAGTCTTGAGGTTATGCTTTTCAAAGATATCTTTGCGGTACATCCACGTTCTTGTGTTACCTACAGTCTGAACTCCATAGTTCGGCGGAGCGTAGATATTTCCGTCACCGCTTATGCGAAGAATCATATTGTCATTACGCTCGCCTTCAGGAAGAGATTCCCAGAAAGCCTTGTAGTTCGGCATCTTATCAAGGTTTTCGGAAACAGATGCGAATGCGCCGTCAGGACCGTATATATCTGCAAAATGCTTTGCGGATATAAAGAACATCATATCCGGAAGGTCATCAGGATCGGTCATCATAAGCGGAAGCTTTGTTGCCATATCAACGGCCGGCACGGCAAGAACATCAAACTTTGCGCCTGTCGCTTCTTCAAAGAGCTTCCACATCGGCCAGTTTTCGTCATACGGCCAGCTTGCATGAGAGTCGATTAAAACCTTGAACGTTGTTCCTTCCGCAAAAAGCTTTTCTCCGCTTGTCTGATTGTTGTCCGACACATCGTTGCCGGACTCGGAGGTACCTGTGCATGCTGCGAGGGTAAGAATCATAATTGCTGCAAGAACCAGTGATATCAATTTCTTTTTCATAGTAATTTCCCTTTCTGTATTTTTATTTGTTATCGATGCGGTTTATTGCATCGGAATAACCCCTCTTATATATTTCATCAACACCGGGTAAAATCGCACCCTTTAAACGGTATTCGTCAATGGAACGCTCACCTGCTTCATAGCCGCCTTCGCCGATCATCTTATCGCTTGGAACATATGCTATAGCATCGTTGTATCCAAAGCAGATAAGCTTTTTATCGGGAAATGCCTCACGCAAAACAGTGGCTATATTGCATCCGGGCTCTCCGCCCATTGAGAATATGTAGAAATCCGGATTGAGCCTGATGACTCCGCAGTTGAGCGGCAACGCATCCGGCAGCTCATCATATTTATCAATGACATAATCTGCTCTTGCCCAATGGAACTGTCTGACGTTTTCCATTATTGTATCAAGGCGTCCCGGAACCGGCATAAAATGTGCATCAGGGCTGTCTGCATGCACTTCTTTTGCTTTCTTATAATGCTCAATCGGATAAACATCAAGCGGAAGCTCTACCTTAAACACATCCGAACCGAGCTTTACGGGCAAAGTCTGCCAATCGCCGTTTATCAGCGATGTTTTTATCCTTTGAACCATAGAAAGCGCAACCTCATCGCAATCATCATAGCTTATGCCATGGAACCTCAACGTTTCACGTGCGCCTATTTTAAGCTTTGCATCAGAGCCAAACCCCTGAAAGAAAAGTGCGGTACACCCGTAAAACTCGCTTTCAATACGCTGGCACAGCCTTCCAGGATACTCCGCGGAAAGCACGCTACAGTTGCTGACATTTGACGGATGACATGCAAAATTCATCGCAAGTGCCCGCATATTTCCGGCTTCATCCTCAAGCTTTAACATATAAAGGTTTTTATCACATTCGTTGTCAGGATTTGGCTTGAAATCCATAAATCCGTTATAGAAAAGGCGTCGGCTTATATTCCATTCTCCGCAAACGGAGGAATATTTCAGCGTTCCTTTTTTCATCGTAAGAAGCGCACGGTCGATGCTTGATTTTGCACGTGATAAGAGAAATTCTTCATACTCCTCTGTATACCACGTGAAATCATAGCCTTTGACAGCCGGTCCGAAGTGTGTATGCGTATAGCTTACGTGAAGATTGCTCTCCGGAATGTTGTATTTTTCCTTTACATATGCTCTCAGAGCTTTTGGAAGGTCATCATCGTGAAACAGCAGATCAAAGCTCAGAAGAACAACAGTTTCACAATCATCGCGTAAAACAAGAGTACGCACGTAAAGGTCATCATGAATGTCCGTAAATTCAACGCCGAACATACTTGCAAAGCCAATCATTGTACTCGGTATGTTTGGTGTTATAATCTCTTTGGAAACGCCGAAGCAAAATCCGTTATTTGTGCTCATAAAGCAACCCCTTTCTGACTTTTCTAAATTAAGTATAAATTAAATCAAAGGATAATTCCATCACTATTTTTTGTAAAATTGTCTGGAAAATTATTGACTTTATAACTCATACATAATATACTTGTATATGGAAAAGGAGTTGATTTGCTTGAGAAATATCTATAATCCACACATTGAAAATAAAAATGTTATGTTTTCTCCTTTACCGTTAGAAATAGGGGTTATGTGTAAGCGCGTAAAGCCCGGTTCACTACATATTCATAATTGCAGCGAGCTTTGGTATTGTATGCATGGCGAAGCCGAGCACCTTGTAGGCAACGAGAAATTCATCCAGACACCTGGCAGTTGTGTTATCGTTCCGGCATTTACTCCGCATGATATTTCGACTAAAACCTCAAAAGATATTCCTGTTTTCATAAGCGTAAATGTCTGCGACTTTGCTTTTCGTTCTTACGGTCATAACTTTTTTTCATTTTTAAACAACAGGATTTTTTTTGAAGGTAAAATACTGCCGGTTTTTTCGTCTTTTTCGGGAAAAGCCAAAGATAAAACCGATAAAATCGCAAGAGAGCTTACCATAGAATTTTCAAAACAACCTCTTCCGGATTTTGCGAAAATGTTTGAATTGTATGCAGAATTTCTGCGTCTCATGGGAGGCGAGAGCACAAAGCAAAAAATCAGTATATCCAAGCTTGAGCGAACAAAAGCCATTTTGGAAACCATTTCATATATACATAACAATTACAGAAAAAAGATTACAATTCCCGAGCTCTGCCAGCTTGCAAAAATGTCAAAGCCCTGTTTTTCTGAGTATTTTAAGGGTATCACCGGATTGTCAGCAATGGACTATCTGATGGGCACTCGAATTTTCTGGTCGAAAATATTATTTTTATCCAGAGGCTTTAATATGACTAAAACAGCTAATTATGCCGGTTTTTTTGACGCAGCTCATTTCACACATGCATTTACTGCATATTGCGGTATGACCCCCACGGAATATAAGAGAAGATATCAAAAGCAGTCCTTGTATGAAGATCTTCAATCACGCAACCGGAATATGCCCATACAAATTCTGAGAGATTCATTAGAGGGCTGAAAAGCACGCTTTATCACAATTATCACTGCAATTTGCAAAAAGGATTACTCCGGAGAGACGCAAATCTCCAAAGTAATCCTTTTTGTTTATTCAATTAAGCACATTCAGCAAACCCGCTTGCCGTTGACAACTGTCATTTCGGCACGAATTGCGGGGATTTCTTCTTCAGGGCAAGTGAAGTAGTTATTGTCAAGCACTGCAAAGTCTGCAAACTTTCCCACTTCGAGCGTGCCAAGGCACTCTTCGTCAAAGCAGACACGTGCAGCTTCGCGTGTGTAAGATGCAAGTGCATCATCACGGCTTACTGCATATTCTGCCCCGTATGCCTTACCGTCACGCGCACGGCAGGTTGACATATTGTACATACCCATAAACGGGTTGTACGGGTTTACGGACTCATCAGGATCGTGCTTTACCATATGGTCACTTCCCGCCGCAGCAAGGTCAGCCTTCAGGATGGTCGTATACTTCATAAAGCGCTCTACCTCTTTGGGATGAAGGAAAAGCTCTACTCTGTGAGCATCCATATAATGCCACGCAGGTTGGAAAAGAACAGCAATTCCCATTGAGTTTGCATCAGAAATAGCATCATCGTCCATAAAATCCGCATGGATAAGGCTGTGGCGCTCACCCTTAATCTTGCTTTCGGCGTCTACAATTTTATATGCATCAAGAAGTCTGCGGCTTGCTCCGCTTCCTACGCAGTGTGCGCCGTACTGGAGTCCATACTTTCTTGCAAGACGGATTTTATCTGCAAGCTGTTCCTTTGTAAGAAAAATCATACCGCAGTTATCTTCACCGTCGGTCTCTATACCGAAGATTTCCTTCATATTGTGATATGGATATTCCATAAACGAGGTTGCAGTTAAAAAGCCCCCGTCAAGAAAATCCTTTGCAAAGTGAAGACGCCCGAAGTCCGGATTGTATGTATCAATTGATTTTGCCTCTTCACAAACTGCATCGGTTGCCGCAACCGTGTAACGCACACGCACAGTCTGCTTGCCGTCCTTATAAAGGCGGGTCATTCGTCTGATATCATCAGGTTCACACATTGCATCAACAACACTTGTCATCCCGCACTTGTTGTATTCATGCATAAGGCGCACAAGTGAATCATCCGGATCTCCCTCATCATTATAGAAGAACCGGCTCAGATACGGCTTTGCGCCAGCAAGAACTCCTGTTGGATTTCCGGTTTCGTCATACATAACACTTGCACCGGGATTGAGTTTATCAAGCTCTATTATCCGGAGAGCCGCACTGTTTACCTGTGCAGCGTAGTGACCGTTGACGATAACAGGGTTATCCGGTGCTATGGCATCAAGTTCTTCTTTTGTCGGATAACGAAGCTCATCAAGGCGTAACGGATACGCGTTTTTATATATTATCCATTCGCCGGGTTTGGCAGCCTTTACTCTTTCCGTAAGGTCTGCAAAAAGGTCTTTATTGCTCAGCGGTGCAGGAAGTACAGTTGCCATTTCGCTGTACGCCGCCATAAAGATATGTACGTGCGTATCGATAACCCCCGGAATGACGCACTTTCCGCCAAGGTCAACCGCCTCTGCATCCGGATATTTTGCTATAAGCGTCTCGCTGTCTCCCACATCTGCAATCTTTCCGTCCTTTTCAAGAAGAGCGGAGAATACATTGAGGGACTTGTCCATCGCGTGAAATTCGCCGTTTATGTAAAGTTTCATAATCTATTACCTCAATTATATATCGCATCGCGTGCGCCCTTTTATAAGGTGCGCACGCGAAAGGTCAGATAAATCTTTAATTATGCCTTGATACCAAGGTCGATCATCTCGATGTTGCCGTTCGGGCAACGGTTGTAGCACATTCCGCAAGCAACGCACTTATCCTTGTTAATCTGCATTGTGTCGTCAGCAACAACATCAACAGCAAAGTCTGTGCATATTGTCTTACAGAGCTGGCAGCCTTCACCGCATCCGCACTTTAAGCAGCGGGAAGCTTCCTTGACAGCTTCATCCTCTGTCATTACGCGGCGGAAGGTGTCGAAGTTCTTAACGCGCTCTGCGCCTGACTTTGTATCGAGGTCAACAGCAGCGTTGTCTGTAAAGTACGGGTTACGACGGAGAACTGCATACGGATCAACGGTGTTTGCAATCTGAACAACCTCGATCTTCGGGTTGCCGCCGCTAAGGTCAAAGTCGATGCAGTAAGCTGCACGGCGACCGTCTGCAACAGCAGAGATGATGTTGCGAACCTCAACAGCGTCACCACCGGCATAGATGAATCCGTCAACGGAGTTGCACTCGTCAACCTTGATCATGCCGCTTCTTGTTGTCTTAAGGCCTTCTGTTGCGCATGTGCACGGAATCTGACCGATAGCAGCAACAACAGTGTCACACTTGAGAGTGAACTCAGCACCGCAAACAGCTTCAGGTGAGCGGCGGCCACTTGCATCGGACTCACCGAGAACCTGAGTTGTCATCTTAATAGCAGAAACCTTGCCGTTCTTTGCTACGATTTCAGTCGGAGCAACAAGGTACATAATCTTTACGCCCTCTGCCTCTGCCTCTGCAATTTCCTCTGCAGTTGCCGGCATCTCGTCGCGTGTGCGGCGGTAAGCGATATAAACGTTCTTTGCGCCGAGACGGCGAGCTGTACGCGCAGCATCAACAGCAGTAAATCCGCCACCGAGGATAACAACGTCATCACCGATTGCAATCTTCTTGCCGTCATATACATCCTTAAGGAAGTCAACTGCGTTGTAAACGCCCTTTGCATCCTCACCTGCAATACCCGGGAGACGTCCTGCCTGAGCACCGACACCGAGGAATACAGAAGCATAGCCCTCAGCCTTAAGGCTCTCAGCTGTGATGTCGCGACCAAACATTACGCCGGTCTTGAACTCTACGCCGAGCTCCTTGAGAACTGCGATTTCATCGTCGATAAGGCTCTTATCGAGACGGAAGTTCGGGATAGCGAAGCGGAGCATACCGCCGAGATAGCTTTCCTTTTCAAATACTGTTACGCTATATCCTGCCTTTGCAAGGTAGAATGCAGCGGAGATACCTGCAGGACCGGAACCGATAACAGCAATCTTCTTGCCGTTTGCCTTTTCCTTAACAAGATCCGGCTTCCAGCCGTTCTTCTTTGCCTGCTCAAGAGTAAATCTCTTAAGGTCACGAATCTGGATTGCGCGGCCTGTGATACCGCGGGTACATGAAAGCTCACACGGATGGCTGCAGACTACGCCGCAGATGCCCATGAGCGGAGCCGCACCGACGATAAGCTCGTATGCACGCTTGTAATCCTTCTTAGCAATCATATTGACATAAGCCTGTGCCGGAACGTTAGCCGGGCAAGCAGTCTTACACGGAGCTGCAAGAGTTCCCTTAATGTGGGAATATCCCTTGTAAAGTGTAACATCAGCAGCGGTGCGGACATGCGGAAGAATGAGGTCGCGCATATCACGTGTTGTGTTATAGCCGTGTGTTGCCATAAAGTCACGTACACCGTCGATGAGGTCACCGATAAAGTCATAACCGGAGATAAGTGTCTCAGAGCAGATACCAACCATATCTGCACCTGCCATGAACATTTCGCAAGCGTCCTTCCAGTTGCGGACACCGCCTGCCATCATGATCTTCGGAGCCGGACCGTTTACCTTACGGATTTCGTATGTATCACGGAGAGCGAGAGGCTTTACCCATGAACCGCAGTGGCAGGACATGGAAATCTCATCCTGGAGATGATACGGAGCTCTTTCCGGATGCTCAAGGTTGATCGGCGGAAGAGCCATACGGTTTGATGTGCCGCCGACAGCATCAGCGCCTGCAGCATAAAGAGCAGTAGCGATCTGAGCGATCTTGCCGCCCTCCGGAGTAAGCTTAACAAAAAGCGGAATAGAAATTTCTTTCTTAATTGCACGAACGATTTCTGCAACAGCATCGCCGTTCTGACCAAGGCTTGCGCCGGTCTTTACCTTGGATGCGTTGTCATCACCCTGAGAAAGCTGAAGGTTGAAGGACATGTTCGGGCAGCACATATTAAGCTCGATAACATCGGCGCCTGCCTTTTCAAACTCAACAGCCATATTTACCCAGCCTTCAACGCCCTTATCGCCTGCATATGTAATGTTAGCGAAAAGCTTAAGGTCGCCCTTGAGTTCCTTCTTTGCATCACGCATAAGCTGGAGACCTTCTGAGAACTTAAGACGCTTCTCAACAGTGAAGCAAAGTGCGTTGCGGTCCTTGAAGATTGCATAACGCGGAACGCGGTTGATGTACGGAGCGGGATCGATTGTGAGCTTAATGGAAGCTGCACCCCAGCCGCACTCTTCGATTTTCTTTAGCTGCTCAACCGACTTTGTGGTCGGGCCGGAAGCTACATAGAACGGGTTGCGGAACTTTACGCCGGCTATTTCTACCGGAAGATTAAAATTGCCTGTCATATCTATTATCCTCCTTCAATATTAAAGCTTGTCATTCTTAACAGCTACGCCTTCGCGTGCTGATTTGTAGATAAGGTTAATAACTCTGATTGCTTCATAACCGTCAACGCCACGGAGACCTACTTTTGCGTCCTTGTTATCGCGTGCAGATTCCATAAAGTGACGGATTTCGTTTACATAACCGAGGTTGAACTTCTCGTCAACAGCAGGACGTGACCAGCCTGTTGTTATATCTGCCTTCTCAACCGTGTACTTTGCACCCGGAATTGAGAAAAGGTTAAGAGCAGAAGAGAAGGTAAGGTCAACATGGAGGCAACCCTGATCGCCGTAGAAGTCGATAACGTCTTCCATACCGCCCTCTGATACGTAGTTTGCCTCTAAAAGTGCTGTTGTGCCGTCTTCAAAACGCATAAGTGCTGCGCCCCAGTCTTCGCCCTCCATTGTCTTATGACGAAGATTGGACTCACCGCCGCCGGAGGTCATTGCAACAACCTCTGTCCAGCGGTTGTTCTTAAGAGCGAGCATAAAGCAGACCGGATGAACACCGAGGTGAACCATCGAACCGCCGCCGCAGAATTTAATTGTCTGAGCAAACGGAGAGTGTGAACCGTTGTGGCACTCACGAGCGCGGACAAACATCGGCTTGCCGATTGCGCCCTCGTCGATAACTTCAAGAGCACGGTTGAGAGCCGGAGCAAAGAGCCAGTCCTCAGCATAGTAAAGCTTCTTGCCTGCAGCCTCTGCAGCATCAAGCATTTCCTTTGCATCTTCTACGGTTGTAGCAAGCGGCTTTTCGCTGATAACGTGACGGCCCTTCTTGAATGCAGCAAGAGCAGCATCGTGGTGAAGGAAGTTCGGCAGGCAGATGTCAACAACATCGCAGTCGACCTCTTCAATAGCCTTGAACATGTCATCATATACAGCATAATCCTTAAAGCCGTATCTGTCTGCAAGAGTCTTTATGCGGCTTGTATCCTTATCACAAATCGCAACAAGCTCTGCAATGTCGCCGCAGCGGGCATACCCTTCTGCGTGCAAATCCGCGGAGAACGCGGCGCCGATGAGAAGAACTCTAACTTTTCCCATTTTGGAAACCCTCCGTAATATGTATTTGAACATTATTTGTCTAATACACAGTATACAACATTTTTTCAAAATAAACAAGCACTTTTCGCATCATATATTAATTACAAATGATTTTAAAAGAGTTATAGTTTTTACTAATAACTCAACTCTCCGTCTTTTAGTTATTAGTTATCCTTATGCTTTACAAGAGGCTCTGTTTTGTGGTATACTAATATAATAATGTAAAAAAGAAAGGGGCGTGGCTGCATTGAATCCCGTAATCGTTACAGATGTCCGTTACCGTATGAGCCTGCCGGTTATCCGTTCTCTCGGCAAAGAGGGTTTTCATATTACCGCCACGGAACGAACAGTATGCAAAAAAGGTTCAGAGCTCGGCTTTTATTCAAAATACACCTCGGAAGCTGCTTATATTTCCGATGCGGAAAAGAATCCGGCACAGTTTATTGCCGATCTGCGAAAGCTTTCTGAAAGCTGCAATGAGCGCCCTGTTATCATCCCGGTAGGTATAACCTCGCTTCTTGCGATGTGCGAAAAGCACGCAGAGATAGAAGCGTTTGCCGACACCGCGCTTCCTCCCCTTTCTTCAATTGAGCTTGCAAACGATAAATCCCGGCTTATCCCTTTTGCAGAAAGCATCGGCGTTCCGGTTCCCGAAACAACTTTTTTGAAAGAAAACGAAACGTTAGAGGAGCTTTCACTTCGCATAAGCTATCCCGCTGTGATAAAGCTTCCTGCCGGTGAAATGCTCGGGCTTTCTCCGGATGAAAGATATAAAATAGTAAACACAAAAGAGGAATTTTTGAAAAGCTATCCGAAATTTGCAAGGTACGGCGGTGACATTCTCGTACAGCAATATATCACGGGTGACGGCTACGGCGTTTCGGCAGTTTTCGGCAAAAACCACGAACCTCTTGAGATATTCTGTCATCACAGACTTCGTGAATACCCTGCATCGGGCGGACCGTCCTGCTTCTGCGAAAGTGCTGACCTTCCGGAGCTTGCAGACTTCGCTGTAAAGCTTTTGCGCGCACTTAATTGGGTGGGCGTTGCGATGGTTGAGTTTAAAGGAACCCCCGAAACAGGCTTTTATCTTATGGAAATTAATCCGCGCTTCTGGGGAAGCTCTGCGCTTGCTCCAAATTCCGGTTGCAATATTTCTCTCGCGCTTTGCCGCGCGGCACGCGGTGAAGAAGCCCCCGCATTCACGAGCTTCACGCCGCAATATAAAGTCGGGCATAAAATGCGCTTTCTGCTTCAGGATTTGCTTGCTTTTCCTGCATACTTGCGGCGCAGCAGCAGTAAAATAAAATTCGCCCTTTCTTTTGTCTTCGGGCTTTTGAACCCACGCATTTCTGACGGCGTGCTTGATATCCACGACATACGCTCGTCGGTCAGATATCTTAAATGCGCCCTGAAGAAAACTGACAGCATCGTGAGGTAACATATGATGAAATTTGATTTACACGTTCACACAAACCTTTCCTACGATTCGCAGATGACCTCCGACGAGCTTGTGGAAGCGGCACGGCGTGCAGGTCTTTCCGGTGTTGCCACCTGTGACCACAACGCTTTCAGGAGTCACAGACCGCGCGATAATTTTTTCATAATCCCGTCTTGCGAATTTTCAACCGATGTCGGTCATCTTCTCGTTTTCTTTATGAAAGAGCACATAAACGAGAATCTCTCCCGGGATGAATATGGCCGTTTTTACTGGCGCGATATTTGCCGCGCGGCACACGAGCAGGGCGCACTTGTCTTTTACGCACACCCTTTCGCTCCGCCGCGCCCACACAACAAAGCTCTATACGAGCAGATTGACGGCATTGAAGTATTTAACTCCCGCGTTGTCCACTCAAGGCTACGCTCGGCAAACAAGCGCGCACTTGAGCTTTGCAGAAAACACAATCTTCCCTTTTCTGCCGGAAGCGATGCGCATTGCCCCGGTGAAGTCGGCACAAGCTACTGGGAGTGTGACCTTCCTGAATCTGCAATGAATGAGCCGGATTTTGAGGAAAAGCTTAAATCGGCGCTTCTCTCCCGCCGCGGTAGGGTCTGGTGCGGATGTGCAAGTCCCGGAGTTGTTCTCCGTTGCAAAAGATACGGTTACAAAGTTGAGCGGCTCTACGGCAAATATATCAAAACTCTTTTTGCGCTTATCTATCTGGGAATAAAATATCCTTTTGCAAAAAAAGAAAACGGAAAATACGTCGAGGTATACAAGGAGGAAAGAAAATGATTTTATATGATCTTGCAAGACGCGCAAAGCACGTTTTAAAAGAGTATCAGAAAAACCGTGACTGTGAATACATCACACCTGTGCGCAGAATAGAAAAGGTTTTTCCCCCACATCTGCGCCGTGTTGTTGCAATGACTTTTGACGACGGCCCTACCGATGCGCAAACAAATCCGAAAATCACAGACTCCGGTCTCACTTTGCATCTTCTTGAAACTCTTGAAAGCTTCGGTGCGCGCGGAACATTTGATGTTATCGGCACAACCGAGCATAACTATCCGGACGAAGCCGGAACTCACGGTTCTTTCACCTGGGGCGGCGTTAAATTCGACCACTACCCGGACATCAATCAGGATAGTCACGCAGGTGCAAAAAACAAGCCGGAGCTTATCTCACGCATCCTTGCCGGAGGTCACGAGATATCAAACCACGGCTATCGCCATATCCTGTTTGGTAAAATGAAAATGGTTTACGGTGACCGCGAGCATTTCAACAATGTCCACGAGGTCATTGCCGATATTATGGAGCTTGACAGTCTCCTTCTTGACCGCCACGGTTATAAGATGAGTCTTTCGCGCCCGCCGCACTATGTCGACAAAATTCCTGACGGTAAAAACTCATACGATGCTTACCGCTACGCCGGTTACAACTATATGGCGGCAAGCTTTGACGGCGGCGGTTGGCTTCCCACAGGTGATTTTGAATCCGATGTAGAAGCGATGGTAGCACCGCTTCGCCGTGCTCTTGAGGATAACCCGGATTCTCTCAACGGACAGATAATTTTCCAGAAGGACGGCTACAGCATGGCGCGTCTTACGCCCGTTGCCGCCGCACTTCCCGAGCAGCTGAAACTTCTCAAGAGCTACGGTTATGAAGTCGTTACCGTATCTGAGCTTTTAGCTCTCTCTCCGTTTGTTGATTGCTATGACGAAGATGCCGCCGCGCTTGTAAGCGCAGGATATACGGTTGCATATCGCAATAACACTCTGCAACCTTCCCGGGCGCTTACCTTCGGCGAGCTTATCACTATGATTACGCCACCCGAAAAGGTAAACGAAGCGTACCGGAGCTTTGTGGACTCCAGCTACTCCACGGAAGGGCTTGACCGCGCCTGTGCCGAAAGCTATGGGCTTGCGCCATCTCATCCATATTTTATTGCTTTCTGTGTTGCATCCGAGCTTGGCATAATCAACCGCGCAAACAAAGAAAAGCTTTCGTTTAAGTTTCCTGTGACCGGAGAGCTTTTCGCAACCGTTATGCGCAAAATCTCACCGGATTATGAATTCACAACAAAGCCCGGAAAGCTTTTACGCAAAGATGTTTTTGCACATATAAGACGAGCACTTATCAAATAATCAAAGGAATTGTTCTAATAATGACAAAACTTATAACAAGGCTTTTTATTAAAGATGCTGAGAACACGGGGAATCCTGCCGTGCGCACACGCTACGGCGTAGTTTCAAGCACGGTTGGAATTGTCTGTAATCTGTTTCTTGCCGTTCTCAAATTTATTCTCGGCATTCTTTCACACAGTATCGCCGTAACTGCAGATGCCGCCAACAACTTATCCGACAGCGCGTCAAGCGTTGTAACGCTCGTTGGCTTTAAGCTCTCATCAAAGCCCGCAGACCGCGAGCATCCCTTCGGTCACGGAAGAATAGAATACATCTGCGCGCTCGTCATCGCCTTTCTTGTTCTTCTTGTTGGCTTTGAGCTTGGAAAAACATCCGTTAGTCGCATTACGAGCGGTGCGAGCGCAACTTTTTCACCGTTTGTCGTTTTCGGTCTGTTCCTCTCAGTCTGCGTAAAGCTTTGGATGAGCGTTTTCAATAAAACGCTCGGTAAAAAAATCAACTCATCCGCAATGGAAGCCGTTTCTGCAGACAGTCTTTCCGACGCGCTCGCAACCGGAGTTACGCTCATTTCTATAATCGCCGCTAAATTTACAACTCTCCCAGTCGACGGATACATAGGCATTCTCGTAAGCCTGCTTGTTATGTGGGCGGGAATAGGCATTGTCCGTGACACGCTCACGCCGCTTCTCGGAACGGCGCCGGATCCGGAGCTTGTAAAGAACATCCACGATGAAATTCTCGGCTACGACAAAATTCTCGGGATACACGACCTTATCGTGCACGAATACGGTCCGGGGCGGATTTTCGCTTCTCTCCACGCAGAGGTTTCTTCAACAGAAAATATTATGGACAGCCATGGTCTTATTGACCTTATTGAGAGTGAGGTTTCAAAAAAACTCGGAATAGAAATCCTCATACATATGGATCCTCTCGAAGTGGAAAACGAGGAGGTTTGCCGCATCCGCGATGATGTTTACGGTGCGTTAAGAAAGCTTGACAGCTCGTTTTCCATGCACGATTTCCGCATTGTCCCGAGCGGCGATTTTAAAAACATTCTGTTTGACGTTGTAATTCCCATAGATTATCCTGCACCGGATGACACGGTATCCGCAATGGTTATAACCGCGGTTTCAGCACTTGATACAAGCTTTATCGTAAAACCCGTAATTGACAGGAATGGACTGTGACGCTGATAAAGCCTTGTATTGCAATCAATAAAGATGCAGTTTAGTTTTTAATGAAATATCAACTTCGTTGATATGAAATAATCCTGACGGATTATGAAATATTTTTCTTACAGAAAAATGTGAAATAAAATTTGCCTTTTCATATTGCATAGCAATATTTCATACACAACGTGTATTTCATAGCGAAGCTATTTCACTTGCCAAAGGCAAATTTCATTGAAAAAGCGACTTGTCGAAACAAGTCGCTTTTTCTGGTGCGGGCGGTGGGACTTGAACCCACACGTCGAAGACACTGGCTCCTAAGACCAGCGTGTCTGCCATTCCACCACGCCCGCGGATTAAATGCAAAATTTAAAATCAGTCCATAAGTCTTCTGCCTTCAATGGCGCGGGTAAGCGTCATTTCATCGGCAAATTCAAGATGCCCACCAACGGGGATTCCGTAAGCCAAACGCGTTGTGCTTATTCCAAACGGCTTTAAAAGACGGGAGATATACATTGCTGTTGCCTCGCCCTCGGTATCGGGGTTTGTTGCCATAATAACTTCCTTTATCTCACCCTTTGCGACGCGGGTGAGCAGCTCTTTGATGCGCACATCATCCGGACCTATTCCGTTCATCGGAGAAATACAACCGTGAAGCACATGGTAAAGCCCGTTATATTCGCGGGTTTTTTCAATCGCCGCAACATCCTTCGGGTCACTTACCACACAGACCGTGGTCTTATCGCGTGCATTATCGGCACAGATTGAACACAATTCCGTATCAGTAAGGTTCTGACATTCACTGCAGAACTTTACTAATTTTTTTGCATTTATAACAGCGTTGGCAAACCCCTCTGCCTCAGCCTCGGGAAGCGAAAGGATAAAGAACGCAAGCCGCTGTGCCGTCTTTCTTCCGACGCCGGGCAGCTTCTGGAACTGCTCTATCAAATTTTCAACCGGTGCCGTAAAAAAACGCATCATCCCTGCCTCCGTCATGATTAAAACATTCCCGGAATATTCATCCCGCCGGTAATCTTTTTCATTTCCGCGCCTGCCGCGGATTCTGCCTGATTCATCGCCTCGCCAATTGCCGCAACGATAAGGTCTTCAAGCATCTCAACATCATCAGGGTCAACAGCTTCAGGTGCAATTTTAATCGCTGTAACGCGGTTCTTACCGCTGACGGTAGCCTCAACAGCCCCGCCGCCTGCACTTGCAGTGTACGTCTTTTCCTCAAGCTCCTGCTGCATACGCATCATATCCTGCTGCATTTTCTGAGCCTGCTTCATCATATTGTTCATATTCATTCCACCGGGAAATCCTCCGCCCGGAAAACCGCCTCTTGCCATTGTAATAACACTCCTTATTGTATCGTTATATCCATATCGTCATCAAGCCCTGCAAGCAGCTCATCAAGCCCGCTCGTTTCGACCTTAGGTACTTCAACTTTTTTCCCCGCAGTGACCGTTATTCCCGGAGCCACCGAGCTTGCCGCACTTCTTAGTATATCTAAATTTTCCGCTCTTGTCAACATTTGAAGCACAAAAGGATTGTCGCTTGAAAGAGAAAGCGTGCTTTCCGAAAGAGATGCCGCAACACCTCCGAACAACGGAGCAACGCCGGGAGAAAGCTTATCTTTTGCTGCAGAAAGAATGCTGCCCCAAAGAGCTTTTGCATCACCGCTTTCCGGGGACGTTGCACTTTTCTGTACCGTTGGCGTTTTCTCATTCTCAGAAAGCGCAACCTCAGGCTTTTTATCTTCAGCGCGAACCGGTGCCGGCTCTTCGCGTTTTTGCTGCGGTGAAACCTTTGCCGCTTCCGAGACCTCAGGTCGCGGCGCAGTATCTCTTGCCGGAACAGCCGCAAAGCCTCCGCTTTTTATCTTGTTTTCAAGCTCATTAACGCGCGAAATCACAGAATCAATGTCCGCAGAATCCGCACCCTCGCAAAGGCGCACACAACACAGCTCTGCATCTATGCGCTTATTCGAGCTTGATGCAATCGCACCCGTTGCCTCCTGCAGTGCTTCAACTGCACGGCAAAGGCGAAGTGTATCGAACTTATCAGAAAGAGAACGAAGCTCACCGTCCGTATATCGTGCACTTAAGCGCGGAAGCTTTTCTCCTCCTGCGGTTTTGAGTATAAGAACATCGCGGAAAACCTCAGCAAGCTCAGTAAGCACAGAGCTTAAATTTTTACCGCTTGTATAAATATCGTTTAAGAAGGTAAGCGACGCACCGAGATCGCGGTCTGCAATGGCATTCGCCATATCAAAAGTCTGTTTCTTTCCCGCAAGACCGACGACATTTTCAACTGTTTCCGCACTGACATTTCCTTCGCCAACCGAAATACACTGATCGAGAAGCGACAACGCATCACGCATCGCACCATCGGAAAGATTCGCTATGTAGCCGGCAGCATCATCCGAAAGCGTTGCACCTTCACTGCGCGTTATAAACTGCAGGCGCTCTGCAATTACACTTTGCGGAATACGCTTAAAAATAAAGCGCTGGCACCGCGAGGATATCGTTGCAGGAACCTTATGCAGTTCTGTTGTTGCAAGAATAAAAACGACATGCTCGGGAGGCTCTTCCATTATCTTAAGAAGTGCATTAAATGCACTTGTTGAAAACATATGAACCTCATCAATGATATACACACGTTTTTTTACGTTTGCCGGAGAATATATCGCCTCTTCACGAAGATCGCGGACATAATCTACGCCGTTGTTGGATGCTGCGTCAATTTCCACAACATCAAGAACCTCTCCGCTCATAATTCCCTTGCAGGAAGAGCACTCATTGCACGGATTTCCATGAAAGGGATTTTCACAGTTTATGGCTTTTGCAAGAATTTTTGCACAAGTAGTCTTTCCCGTTCCGCGAGAGCCCGAGAACAAATATGCGTGTGAAGTTTTTCCCGTCTCCACCTGCTTTGTCAGCGTGTCGGTTATAGCCGACTGTCCGACAACATCGGCAAAGGACTGAGGCCGCCACTTGCGGTACAGTGCCTGATGCATAGACCTACCTCTGCTTTATCAATCGTAATTTTGACCCATCGCACGACCGCACACCCGAACTTCGACAACAAGCACATGCGCGGAATTTATACAAACGACTCAAAGCCGGCACACCCGCGGCACACGAAGTAAACCGCTTAATGCTGCTCGGTTCCCCGCCTGACATGGTTCACAGCCCTACGCTGCGCGGGACCGACCTCTCAACACCGTCTGTATAACCCTGCCGCACGCACCTGCACCTCAGAACGGGAATTCGCCCCTGCTGTAGCGGATTGCAGGTACAGGGCACCGCTAACTCCCCGGTTAGTGCGGTCTTGCGACG
>SVLF01000019.1 GCA_015068085.1 Oscillospiraceae bacterium | reverse complement strand
TATTCAGGTTTTGGCACACCACATTCTTCAAGCTTTTTAAGCAGTGGATGATCAGCTTTATCAAAGAAGGTATATATACCTGTCCAGCGACTGATTGCATTGGTTGTATAAGAGTGTTCTTTATCAATAGAACGGCGCATTTCGACACCTTCTATTGTTTCCTCACCCTTAACCAGAACATCGTAACCAAGGAAATAGTCCTCAATATAATCCCAACGCTCATCATCTGTTTTCAATTCTGTGAAGAACTTAGAGAGGATTGCAACATCCCGCTCATGCTTTTGCCGAGCTTTTGTAACATAGTTGTTGGAGTAGTATATGTTACCCATTACAATGCCTCTAATCTTGCTGGGATCATTCAAACGAATGAAGATTTCCGGTTCCTCGCCACCTACAATTTCATAGGTGATGTATCCAAAAACAGACAATAACTTCAAAGAAAGGGCAGACCATTCATCGTTTGCTAGGCTCATGTACGATGAGTAGGATGCGCTTTTAACGCCGGAGAAATTGCTTATGATTTTAGATTTCGTAACTGATTTGCGCATATATTCTTTGAAGTTGCCGTTTGCAAGGAAGTACTGTGTACGACCGATTGCTTCATTTGTTCTGCGCTTTACGCAGGTGCAGTTGGGATCGACAAGATCAAAGAGAGAGTTTGCAATCATCCGAGCCTTTGCCATTCCGTATCTTTCGCTCATTAGTTTTGCAAAATCTTCAATAGTAAAGTATTGCTTACGGAAATTATCGTAAAGGGTGTTGGCGATAAATTCAAAATCATCCAAAAGCATATTACGAATATCGCAAAGCAAATACTCCTTGCTGGCTTCAACAGAAACTTTCTGTCGAGGGGCAAAGAAATCTCGAATTCCGGGCATGATTTCTACGTTGTTGTGCGCTGCTGCTTGCTTGTTGAAGTACCAATACTTGAACTGGGGGAAAGATATATTGGGGTGGAATTCTTCCCAAATTCGCTTCAGATCAACAGAATAAATATCACCGG
This sequence comes from Oscillospiraceae bacterium, assembly GCA_015068085.1. Lineage (GTDB taxonomy): Bacteria > Bacillota > Clostridia > Oscillospirales > JAAYXM01 > SIG480. Next base: position 42,195 of record SVLF01000019.1, on the reverse strand, counting down.
CATCACTTAAAAGTGTGCCATCCTTCTGAAGTTCATTATACCGGCCTTTCTGGATATATGTAAAGCAGCGGCCAAATCTAGAACTCAGTACCTCCTGTAAATGCTCTCGCTGAATAACTACATATGCTTTGGTGAATACGCTCTGCGGGCGGGAAATAAGAACTTTATAGTTGTACTTATCGTAGAGATCCTTTTCCAGCATAAGAAGACAAGTCTTGAGCTGGTTAATGCAGGAAGAATCGTCACCGCCAAAAATGTATGTGAAGGATTCAGGCGAAATCAAGAAGCTTCGTGCATACCCTTTGTTTTTGTGAGTTTCATAGATTCCTTCAAGAACCTTTTTGATTTGGTATTGCTTAATCTGAGACATACCAAACAGAACCTTCATAAAGGTTAGATCATTGTAGTAGAAGTCAGTAATGGCATATCCTATCATGGATTTTTTACGGGCAGCACGACCAATTTCCTGCACATAGTCGCACAGATTACCGGTGGCAGCGTAATGATATACATTTTTGATATCATTAACATCGACACCCATACCGAATGCTTTTGTTGCATACATTACGGGTGCAGTACCTTTTCTGAATTTCTCAAAGGTTTCCCGTTTTTGAGCATTAAAATATTCGATGCTCTGTTCGTCAATGTTTCTACCGGTATAGGTTCCAATGCTATCACTCATAGTAATGCCAGCAAAACTGCGCAGACCACTCTTGGCATCACCGGCGAGAGAAGCATACGGGAAATATACAATGGTTTTCTCTTTTTTATCGATCCAATTCTGAAGACGGACACTTAAATCAGCAGATTTCGCTGCTTCATATTCCGGCTTAGGCTTCTTGGACCGTGACTTGATATCAATCTTAAACTTGATATCGGTACGCTTTGTATATCCAATGTACTTTATTGGATTCTCCATATACAAGCTGATGACTGTTTCACCAACAGAATCGTCAACACCGCCGTTGATTGCAGTTGCGGTGAACGCACAAACAGGGAAGTGATATGTTTTTCTGTTGACGCCTCTTGCCGTTTGGATATTATGCCGAAGACGGTTAATGTAGCTTCCCAAATACCAGTAGTCCGGTCTGAATCCAACACCCCAGGTTGTAACAATATGGGCTTCATCTATGATAAGCAAACCGATTTCACGATCACCTATGATTGTTTCAATAGAATAGGACAATAATGTTTCCGGACTTAAATACAGCAAGTCAACTTCGCCATCTTTAATTCTCTTTAAAACAGCTTCTTTTTCAACCTGGGTAATCAAGTCGGAGTTAAATGCTTCAACGCGCGTATATCCGCTTTTGATCAGTTTCTCTTTCTGGTCTTGCATCAGTGCCTTTACAGGCTCAATAATGATTGTCAGCTTATTATACTTTTTTGCAAGATAGACTGCAGGAATCTGGAACATAACAGATTTGCCTGCACCCGTGGAAGCGGTGATAAAGATGTCGCGGAAGGTTTTCCCTTTTTCATCTGCATACGAATTCTCAGCCTGGCGAATAATATCTCTAATGATTTGCCCCTGGGAAATCTCAATAACTTCTTTGTCAATATCGGGATTCTTGTAAAAAGGAATGGATCTAAACTCCTTAAACCCTTCAATGCCAATGTCTTCTTGTGCGATCTTGATTAACTCTGCTTCTTGAGCTGAATCTTCTACAAGCTGCTCATAATACCTGCAAGCTTTAATATTATACTGTTGACAGTATGCAAGCAGCGAATTGAAAATTCTATTGGATACTTCACAACCCGTTGTCTGAATGCCAATTGTTTTTGGCATAATTGCATTGATGTCAGATAAGTCTCTTAGATATGTTTCGATATCTTCGTTCAAGTAGATGTGGAATTCAGTATTGCCATTGTCGCTGTGTAATCGACCTGTGGGATAGAAATCGCTCGTGATAATCCGCTCAGTTTTTTCATACTCATAGTTAAAGAAGCTGCCATAATACTGTCCATCAATGCGAACCAGTGCATTATACACGGCGAGGAATTTAGTGCAGTCATCGCTAGGCGCCCCCAGTTTCTGTCCATCAAGGACACACTCAATTTCAGCGGCTAGTTCTTCAGAAAGCTCAAATTCGATAGGATAGTAGTCTGGAAAAAGATTGTTTCTGAAAATTACAACTTCCAAACCGTCTTCCGCAACTGCTTCATCAACTCGGGCTTTAATCAAAGAATATTCCTGGTATGTAATCCAAACGACATCAGAATCTTCAAGGTCAAGCAGTTCTCTTTCAAGTTTTTTACGTGTGCTCTTGTCAAAAGATAAAACATCAATCTTTTTAAGTACAGATTCATCCACAAGCGGTTTCTTTTCTATTTTTTCTAAAAACGCAGTATCAAACCCTTTGTAAATAACTAATTGCATAATCTACACCCCATCGCGTCTTAGACGACATTTTTTTATTATAAACGACATTCTATATATAACTTTAACACAAATACCATTGAATAGTCAATAAAATATCTATCTTGTATGCCCTAACATCGTAAAATTGCAAATTACAAATATCAAGAAACAGATATTTTCGAACTCCTTACACATTTCGATTTGACAGAAATCCTCTACCGAGAGAATCCGTGCCCTTCTTTGTTGCATCATTACCAAACTGAGTTTGTTTTTGCTCCACAACCTTTCTCCACTCCCCACACCTACCCCTTTCCGTGAAATGGAAGGGTTACGCGTCGTCTCCACCACTAAAAAAACACCGCATAGGAAAATTCAGTCCTATGCGGTGCTTGATTTATATATTGAGCTTAATAGATTACTCTCCGATATTGCCGAGAAATGCGCGGAGCTTTTCGTTTGTGCCGTCAAAGACTTGCTCCGGTGTGCCGTCTGCTTCGATAAGTCCGTCTGCCATAAAGATTATGCGGTCGGAAACGTCGCGTGCAAACTTCATTTCGTGGGTGACGATAACCATCGTCATATTTGTATCGGCAAGCTCGCGGATAACGCGGAGAACCTCCTGCGTAAGCTGAGGGTCGAGCGCTGAGGTCGGTTCGTCGAAGAAAAGCACCTTCGGGGAAAGAGCAAGTGCGCGTGCAATCGCAACGCGCTGCTGCTGACCGCCGGAGAGCTCACAGGGATAGTTTCCTGTCTTGTCCGACAGTCCGACGCGTGCAAGAAGCGACTCGGCGTGTTCTCGTATCTCGTCAAGTATCTGCTTTTTGTTCTGCTTATAGTCATCCCGTTCCTTTGCAAGGAGAGACGGTGCAAGCATAACGTTATCAAGTGCGCTATACTGCGGGAAAAGGTTGTACGACTGGAACACAAGACCGCAGGCAAGCTGCCAGCGGCGCTGGTCGGCCTTGGATTTGCCGAGATTTTTGTCAGAGTTGTAAAACTCATCCCCGTCTATTGTTATTCTCCCGCTTGTGGGCACTTCAAGCGCGTTTATGCAGCGCAGAAGCGTTGTTTTTCCGCTTCCGGAGGAGCCGATAACGGAAAGGACCTCGCCTTGTTCCATCGAAAAGTCAATTCCGCGGAGAACCTCGGTCTTGCCGAAGCTTTTATAAAGATTGTTTACTTCTAATATAGCCATGGCTTAACCTCTGTAATAGTCCAGTTTTTTCTCTATGTATCCGAAGAGCACGGTGAGAATTCCGTTAAATGCGAGGAAGTAGAGCGCAGTTGAGAAAAGCGGACCGATAAGGCCTTGCTTTGTAAAACGCTCTGCGCACATGATAATCTCCGTCACCGCAACAACGCGGGCGAGAGAGGTGTCCTTTACGAGCGTTATAATCTCGTTTCCCATAGGTGGGATTATGCGCTTTACCACCTGCGGGAGAACAACCTTGAAAAACGTCTGCGATTTTGTCATTCCAAGCACCTGGCATGCTTCATATTGTCCTTTCGGAATAGCCTCGATACCTCCGCGGTAAATCTCCGAGAAGTACGCTGCATAGTTTATTCCGAATGCAACAAGCACCGCCACCATACGCTCGCGCATCGGCATATCCCATAAAAGACCCGGCGCGTATAATACGACAAAAATTTGGAGCATCAGGGGCGTACCCCTGATGATCCAAACGAATGTGCGTGTCAGCCAGCGGATAGGTGCAAATTTTGAAATCGCATGCAGTAATCTTTTTTTGCTTCGCTCAAGAAACCGGAGAGGGCGCCATTTTGACATAGAGCCGAACGCGATAATAAGACCAAGCGGAATTGCCGTGAGCAATGTGACCGCGAAGATTATGCAGTTTAGCCCGAAGCCCTCGGTAAGCGAGCGAAAAGCAACTTCAAAAGTTGACATATTAATTTCCGCCTTTAATTATTCCTTGATAAGAAGGTTCTGAAGCTTATACTTAGCTGCGATAGCTTCAAGAGTACCGTCTGCGATAAGCTCGTCGATTGTGTTGTTTACGATAGTTGCCATATCGGAGCCCTTGCGGAATGCGATACCGTACTGCTCCGGAGCAAATTCGCGCTCTTCAATTGCAACAAGGTCTTCAAAATCAGTGCCTGCACCGATGGAGCCGATGCTTGTTACATAGTCAACGATTGCAACGTCGCTTGTTCCTGCTGCAACGTCCATAAGAGCCTTTGCCATAGAGTCAACCGGTGTGAAAGCGCTGTCCTTGAAGAACTCATCGCCTGTTGCAAGCTCTTCGCCGGCAGAACCTGCCTCTGCAACAATTGCTGCACCGATAACGCCCTCAGAGAACTTTTCAAGGTTCTCCTTCTTTACAACCATAACCTGACGGTTCTGCATGTACGGATCGGAAATCTCCATGTTAGCCTTGCGCTCATCAGTGATTGTCATACCGTTCCAGATGCAGTCGATGTTCTTTGCATTAAGCTCGATTTCCTTGCTGTCCCAGTTGATTTCAACGAACTCAGGTGTAACGCCGATCTTCTCGCAAACTGCCTTACCAAACTCTGTTTCAAAGCCGATAAGCTCGTTTGTGGAGTTGTCGTAGTAGTTCATCGGAGCAAAGAGAGTCATACCGATGATCATTTTGCCGTTGTTCATGATGTAGTCTGCGTCGCTTGTAGCGGTTGCGTCGCCGCCGTCGGAGAAGGTGTTGCTGTCGTCAAGGTTTGCATCTGTGCCACAGCCTGCAAACAAGCATGCGAGCATCATTGCTGCGAGGATAAGAGCTAAAATTCTTTTCATTGTAATTGCCTCCTAAAAATGATTACATTTTACTTCACCCTTTTCGGGCGTGAGTATATTATAGCACATCACTTTACCGTTGTAAAGTGAAAAATCGAAAAAGTTTTAAATTTTTTATTGCGGAACCCAACAGAAGTTTTTGATTGCGCGGTTGGATGGGGTACTTACTTCGTCATTTTTTCCTGCTTGACCTTGTGGTCAATGACATGGCGGGAAGCAAGCTCGTCGCGGATTTCATTGAGCGTTATTCCGCTCTGGAGCATCAATACCATAACATGATATGCGAGATCGGCAATCTCATAGATTGTTTCTGCCTTGTCTTCTGCCTTTGCGGCGATTATTACCTCTGTGGATTCCTCGCCGACCTTCTTGAGAATTTTGTCGAGTCCCTTCCGGAAGAGATATGTTGTGTATGAGCCTTCGGGAAGGTCGCGCTTTCTTCCCTCAAGCATCTTCATAAGGCCGTCAATCGTGAAGTCCGAAGCTTCGTCGTCTGCCCAGACGGGGTTTTCAAAGCAGGACTCTGTTCCGAGATGGCAAGCAGGTCCGTCGGGATTTACGCGGACGACAAGCGCATCGTTGTCGCAATCCGCAGTTATTGAAACAATATGCTGGAAATTACCGCTCGTTTCGCCTTTGCGCCAGAGCTCCTTGCGTGAGCGGCTCCAAAAGCATGTTTTTTTCTCTTTGATTGAAATCTCAAGGCTTTCGCGGTTCATATAGGCAAGAGTAAGCACACGGTTTGTGTGTGCGTCCTGAACTATCGCCGGGATAAGCCCACGCTCGTCAAACTTAAGCTCATCAATGTTTATCATAATAAAAAACTCCTTTTATATTTTCGACTGAAGTCTATATTCCTGTATTTCCCACCGCCTCCGGCGGTGAGAAATATCGAAAATTCTTTTCAGCTAAAATGTCTGTTGCTGTATTCCTCCACCGCCGTATGACGGCGGAGGGATTTTATAAATTTATATTCTCGTGGGAATGCCGTTTCTCTTCATTTCATTCTTCAAATCGCTTATTGCGACCTCACCGAAGTGGAAGATTGATGCGGCAAGTCCGGCGTCTACGCGCGGAAGCGTGTTAAACAGCGTGATAAAATCATTTATGCCACCTGCACCGCCTGATGCGATGACCGGAACATTCACAGCATTGCATACTGCTTCTAACATCGGAAGATCAAAGCCGCCTTTTACGCCGTCGGTGTCGATTGAATTAACAACCACCTCACCGGCGCCAAGGTCTACGCATTTTTTTATCCATGAAATTGCCTCCATACCGGTATCTTCGCGCCCGCCCTTGGCAAAAACGCGAAACTCTCCGTCAACGCGCTTTACATCAGCTGAGAGAACAACGCACTGGTCACCGTAAAGCTTTGCAGCCTCGTAAATGAGATTGGGGTTTCTTATAGCACCCGAATTTACCGAAACCTTATCTGCTCCGCATTTGAGAACACGGTCAAAATCGTCTGTGGTGTTTATGCCACCGCCAACGGTAAGCGGGATAAATACCGATTTTGCAGTTTCGGTGAGAATGTCGGTAAAGAGCCGACGACCTTCTGCCGATGCCGTGATATCATAGAAAACAAGCTCGTCCGCGCCGTTTTCGCTGTAGTATTTTGCAAGCTCGATGGGGCTTGACACGTCTGCAAGCCCTTTGAAGTTCACGCCCTTGACAACTCTGCCGTCGCGCACGTCAAGGCAGGGGATAATTCTTTTTGTTATCATCTTGCCACCTCTATCGCCTCGGCTATATCTATCGCGCCGGTGTAGTATGCCTTGCCGACTATCGCGCCGTAAAGGTTAAGTGAACGAAGTGCGCGCACATCAGAGATCGCGCTGACACCGCCTGATGCGATGAAATCAATATCAAACTTTGCACCGAGCTCTTCATACAGGGAAACGTTTGTCCCCTTCATTGCTCCGTCCTTTGAAATATCGGTGCAGATTACGGTTTTAACCCCGATGTCCTGCATTTTTGAAAGAACATCATCAGCAGTCAGCCCGCTTTTTTCCGTCCAGCCGGAAACAGCGGCATAGCCGTCTTTTAAGTCTAACCCCACGGCGATTTTGTCGCCGTAAGCTTTTACAGCGGCTTTGGTAAATTCAAAATCGCGTATTGCCGCCGTGCCGAGGATAACGCGGTCAATTCCCGCGCTTACGTATTTCTCGATAACCTCAAGAGAGCGGATTCCGCCGCCAACCTCGGTGAACAGCTTTGCCTCATTCTTTATTGCACAGATAACATCAAAGTTCGGAGTTTCGCCGCTTTTTGCTCCTTCAAGGTCAACAACGTGGATGTGCGTTGCACCGCTTTTTTTAAAATCAAGGGCAATCTCGGGCGGATTTTCACTGTATACGGTCATTTGGTTATAGTCGCCTTTGAAAAGGCGTACTGCTTTCTTTTCATATAAGTCAATTGCCGGAAAAATCAGCATCTGCTACACCTCCATTTCAACAAACGCACGGAGGATGGAAAGCCCGACCTCTCCGCTTTTTTCGGGGTGAAACTGGCATCCGTATACGTTGCCTTTTGCAACTGATGCCGTAAGAGGCACGCCGTATTCCGCGCAGGTCGTGACGTATCCATCACAGTCTGCGGCGTAGAAGGAGTGGACGAAGTATACACAGTCACCCTCGTTTATGTATTTGAATATCGGGCTTTTTTCGCCATTCATTTGAAGCGCATTCCAGCCGATGTGCGGGATTTTCAGATCTTTCGGAATAACATCCGCAATAGGGCGCACGTTTCCAGGGATAAGACCAAGCCCTTTGTGTTCGCCGTATTCAAAGCTTTTTTCAAACAAAAGCTGCATACCAAGGCAAATGCCGAGGAGCGGCTTTCCGTTCTTTGCTTCTTCACAGATAACATCGGAAAGACCGGAAGCGCGAAACTTTTTTGCCGCATCCTCAAACGCACCGACACCGGGAAGAATTATTTTGTCTGCTGCTCTTAAAGCTTCTGCATCCGATGTTACGCAAACCTCTGCACCTATTGCGCGGAAAGATGCCGTGAGCGAAAAAAGGTTTCCGACGCCGTAGTCAACTATTGCAATCATCAGAGAACTCCCTTCGTAGACGGGATTCTGTCGGCATCATCCGCATCAATCTTAACTGCTGCGCGAAGGCTTCTTCCCACGGACTTGAACGCGCCCTCGATAATATGATGCGAATTCTTTCCTGCAAGCTGATTTATGTGCAGGGTAAGATTTGCTTCACGCACAAAACCGAGCCAGAACTCTTCGCAGAGCTCTGTATCAAAATCGCCGACCTTTACAGTGGGAATGTCAAGGTTATACACAAGCATCCCTCTTCCTGAAATGTCAACCGCGGAGAGGATAAGCGCCTCATCCATAGGAAGAAGCATATTTCCGTAGCGGAAGATGCCGCGCTTATCTCCAAGCGCCTCATTAAACGCTTTTCCGAGGCATATGCCGATATCCTCAACAGTGTGGTGATAATCAACGTGGATGTCACCGTCGCAGGAAAGGTTAAGGTCAAAGCTTCCGTGACGTGCAAGGAGCGTGAGCATATGGTCTAAAAATCCGCAACCGGAATTTATCTTGCTCTCGCCCTTTCCGTCAAGATTTAAGGAAAGAGAAATTTTTGTTTCTGCCGTATTTCGTGTTATATCTGCAGTTCTCATTTGTTTCCACCTCCGATTATATCCGAAAGCGTTTTCAAAAACGCATCCATTTCATCTCTTGAGCCTATCGTTACGCGCAGATACTCTGACAAGCGCGGTTTGTTAAAATGGCGGACAAGAACCCCACGCGCTTTGAGCTGTTCGTACAGATATTTTCCGTCAAAATCAGGGTGACGGATGAATATGAAGTTTGCAAGGGATTTCGTCATCTCAAAGCCGAGCTTTTCAAGCTCGCACTTTGTATACTCACGGTTTTTGGAAACCGTGAGGCAATTTTTGCGCGTATATTCTTCATCCTCAAGAACACCGAGGCCTGCTGCCATCGTCATGCGGTTTATGTTATACGGATTTGTTGAATATTTCACCGTATTCATATCCTGAATAAGCGCGGCATTTGCGGCACCGAAGCCGAGGCGCGCACCTGCCATTGAGCGGGATTTTGAAAATGTTTGCGTAACGAGAAGGTTTTCGTATTTTGGAATAAGCGACAACGCACTTTCCGCACCGAAATCAACATATGCTTCGTCGATAACAACAACGTTTTCCGGATTGTTTTTCACAATCTCCTCAACCTGAGAAATGGAAAGAGCGATACCCGTAGGTGCGTTCGGATTTGCGATTACCACCATACCGGGGGCATTAAAGTATTTTGTTATATCTATCGTGAAGTCCTCGCAGAGCGGGATTTCGGTATAGGGGATGCTGTTAAGAGAAGCAAAAACGGGATAAAAGCCATAGCTTATATCCGGGAAAACCGCCGGATGCTCATCATCGCAGAACGCCATAAATGCAAAGTTGAGTATTTCGTCCGAGCCGTTTGTCACAAGCACATTTTCAAAGGAGAGATTGCACATCTCCGCAATTTTTTCAGTGAGAGCGCGGCACTCGGGATCCGGATAAAGCTGCATTTTTGCAGCCGCCTCCGCTGCATACTTCTGTGCCTTTTCTGATGGCGGGAAGGGGGATTCGTTTGTATTAAGCTTTATGTATTTCATATCCTGCGGCTGTTCACCGGGGGTGTAAGGCGATAACTTGGCGTATTTTTTACTTAAAAATTTACTCATTGACATCACCTTTAGTTCTGATTGTTGCCGATCTTGCGTGGGCAGAAAGTCCTTCTTTTTCCGCAAAGTACGCAATATCGTCTGCCACGCGGGAAAGAGCCTGCTTTGTGTAATATGTATACTGTGATTTTTTCACAAAATCGTCGACGGAAAGCGGGCTTGAAAACTTTGCCGTGCCGCTTGTCGGAAGAGTGTGGTTCGGACCGGCAAAATAATCGCCGAGAGCTTCCGGGCAGTTCTTGCCCATAAAGATTGAACCTGCGTGGCGAATTTTATCAAGCCAGTCAAACGGGTTGTCAACGCAAAGCTCAAGATGCTCGGGAGCAAGCTCGTTTGAAATCTCAATTGCGGCGGAAAGGTTTTCCGCAACGATGATCTTGCCGTTGTTGTCAATTGATGCCCTTGCAATTTCTGCTCTCGGCAAGCTCGCAAGCTGGCGCTCAATCTCGTCCGAAACGGCACTTGCGAGAGATTCTGAATCCGTTACGAGGACAGCTGATGCCATTTTATCGTGCTCTGCCTGAGAGAGAAGGTCTGCCGCAACGTGAGCGGGATTTGCGCTGCCATCGGCGACAACGAGAATTTCGCTCGGACCTGCAATCATATCAATTGCAACCCTGCCGAATACCTGACGCTTTGCCTCTGCTACAAACGCATTTCCGGGACCTACAATCTTGTCAACGCGCGGAATGCTCTCCGTGCCGTATGCAAGCGCGGCAACGGCCTGGGCACCGCCTACCTTGAATATGCGATTCACTCCGGCAATACGCGCTGCAGCAAGAATTACAGGGTTTATTTTTCCGTCGGAGCCCGGGGGAGTTGTTATAACAACCTCACGGCAGCCTGCGATAATTGCGGGGATAGAGTCCATAAGAACGGTTGAGGGATATGCCGCTGTGCCGCCGGGAACATAGAGACCTGCGCGGTCGAGCGGGATTACCTTCTGCCCGATAACAATGCCGTCCTCATCGTTTATGATAAAGCTGTTTCTTACCTGACGCTCGTGGAATTTGCGGATGTTCTTCGCTGCACGACGGAGAATGTCGATAAATTTCTCGTCAACGGAAGCAAATGCTTCTTCTATCTCTTCTTCCATAACCTCGAGAGAGGAAAGCTTTGCTTTGTCAAAGCGCTCGCAGTATTCAAAAAGCGCTGCGTCTCCTCGCTTTTTTACGTTTTCTATTATTTCGGCAACGGTGTCGGAAACATTCATTGTATCCTCGCTTCTTGCAAAGATATCAGCGCTTTCAACCTCGCCGTATTTAAGTATTTTTATCATTTGTTTCTGTCCTTTCGGAACAACACGCAGGTGTTTCCCTACATATTCTTCATTGAATTTACAATCTTTTCAATCTGTTCGGATTTGAACATAAAGCTTGATTTGTTTGCAATAAGCCTTGCCGAAATGGGAACAATCGTCTCAAACACCTCGAGATTATTCTCCTTGAGCGTGGTTCCGGTTTCAACGATATCAACGATAACATCGGAAAGACCGAGAATAGGTGCAATTTCGATAGAGCCGTTCAGGTGAATTATATCAATATCGCGCCCTTTGGAGCTGTAATAGCTTTGTGCAATGTTGGAAAATTTTGTTGCAACCTTCAGCGTTTTTTGCGGATTGTCCCGGAAATCACGCGGGGCGGCAACCGCCATACGGCATTTTCCTATATCGAGGTCAAAAAGCTCGTACACATCGGGAGCGTATTCAAGAAGGATATCCTTTCCGGCAACGCCTATATCCGCGGCACCGCGCTCAACGTATATCGCAACGTCAGAGGGCTTTACCCAGAAATAGCGTACCCCTGCTGCTTCGTTTTCAAATATAAGCTTGCGGCTCTCTTCTTTTATTGACGGACACTCAAAGCCTGCCTTTTCAAACATATCATATACTTTCTCACCGAGCCTGCCTTTGGGCAGTGCCACATTAAGCATTTTCTTCAAGAACCGTCACCTCCCCGCAGGATAGCTTTAAAAGTCTTTTATATCTGAGCTTTTCAGGTATTTTTCTCTGCGCAATTACGCTTGCGCCCGTATCTCTTATCCGTGTTGCTGCGCGGTTGATATTGAGCGCAGTTTCGTTTTCGTCATAAATTATAAGTGTGTCAACGTCATAGCGCTCGCTCTTTTCCGAAAGCGCTTCAAGAGCATCAAGATATACGGCAAAGCCGATAGCACCTGCACGTTTTCCCATACGGCGCATAAGATTGTCGTATCTTCCGCCGGAGAGAATGCTTTGAGGAATGCCGTGGACATATCCTTTGAACACAATGCCGTTGTAATATTTTATATCGTCAACAACGGAAAAGTCAATGCGCAGGTTGTCTGACAGACCGCAAACATCAAGTGCGTTACAGATATCTTCAAGCTCTCTTATATATTCTTCGCGAACACCGAGCGCATAAAGCTTTTTGGTAACGTCACTTGCATTTCCATAGGTGGAGATAAGCGAGAGCAGAAGAGGTGCGCCTTCTCGCTCGCCGCAGATAAGGGCAGCTTCATGAAGGTTTTTTTCGCCTACGCACTTTATCAGCGCACGTTTTTCTTCGTCGGAGAGACCGAGAGCGTCAATCACATCAAGGAGAATACCTATGTGAGAAATATCAAGCACCCATTCGTCTGATATCGTGATAAGGCTCTTTGCCGCGAGGGTGAGAACCTCCGAGATGCAGTATGCATCAATATCGCCGATGCATTCAAGACCTACCTGCATAATCTCACGGAAGGATTTTGTGCTTCCCGAAACGCGGTAAACGTTTTCGTTGTAATACATTTTCTGCACAACGCCCGTCTCTTCCTTGCAGTTCTTGATTATGGAAAGAGTAACGTCGGGTTTGAGCGCCAGAAGGCGGCCGTTTGTATCGGTGAAGGTTATAACGCCGTCGGAGATAAGAAAATCCTTGTTTCTTACATAAAGGTCATATTCCTCAAATTTGCTCATTTTAAACTGTGAATAGCCATAGCCGGCGTACAGCGAGCGCAGAGCAAACGATGCGCGTTCTTCGTTTTTTAAGTTCTTATCGCTGATGTTCATTTTGCTTTGTCCTCTTTTGCTGATTTGATTTTTTCTATTGCGTTGCGGTATCCGCCGCTGCCGTAGTTAAGGCAACGGCTAACGCGGCTTATCGTTGCGGTGGATACGTTTACCTCTTTTGCAATGGACTGGTAATTCTTTCCCTCGTCAAGCATGAGAGCCACGTCAAAGCGCTGCGCCATATCCTGCACCTCGTTTATCGTGCATACATCCTCGAAAAAGTTATAACATTCATCAACAGATTCAAGATGCAGAATTGCTTCAAAAAGACGGTCAAGAGATTTTGAATGAAAGCTTGCCATATGCGTCACTTCCTTTGTTCTTAAAATAGTCACTTTCATAGTTTACCACTTTACTGTGCTAAAGTCAATAGGCGAATGCAAGAAATTTCGAAAATGTGCAATACAAGAGATAGAAATGAAATTAATCGCTTCTGTCTCTTGCGGAAATATACTTTAATCGGCTACTGTAGATTTGCACACCCATAAGGCTGTTATTATATAGACTGATGGGTGTGCTTGTGTCGCAGCATTCGGAGATTCCTACAATATGATTATATACTACTTTATCCTACTTGTCAATATTCAATCCTTTTTTGTAGTATAATTTAATAGAGGTGATATTATGAAACCGTTAAAACAGAAGATAAGCATAACAATAGACGGAGATTTGCTTGAAAAGCTCAAGGTAGCAGCCGAAGAAGACGAGCGCTCTCTTTCGCAGTATATAAATCTTGTTTTAAAAAAATTTATTGAAAGCGAAGATGAGAAATAGCAAACTACCTTATGGAAAGAACGGACAACTCAAGATGAATAAATGGCAAGTATCGCGAAGACAGCTAACCGTTTTACAAGAAACAACAGGAACGATTATGAAAATCATGCCTGTTGTTTCTATATATTTATCGTATTTTACCCTTCGTATCCTGCAAGGATGCCGCCTTACAGGTACAGCACGTTAAAGCAAGCTGACGCTGAACTTCAGAATGCTAAAAATTTAGCATCAAATGAGGAGTTTCTTCGCTCTGTTGTGCCGACATTAGCTGATATAGGGCTTGCTATGCGAGGTGTTCCTAAGGAGGAATTCATACCCATAGTTTTAGAGACTTTATCCTCAACAAGCCCCGGAATCAGCGATTTGGTCGAATACGGATTACCGAAATTAACTGAAAAGAATCTAATCAACGCACAAGAGTACCATAATTATCTTAAAAATGACGAAGACCAATATTTAATCAATTTCAAACCTTATCGAGAAGCATTTATTTCCAATCTTAATAAAGAATTGGAGAAAATGAAAAGTACAAATTCATTCGGATATTCTTCAGATGATGAGAATGAACGCTTTAAGACTGCGGTAATGGAAGAACTTTTGCGCATTTTAAAATCACCAGTTCCCACAAAAAGAAAGCACTGATGATAATTATAAGTAAAACCCAAAACGGATTTTGTGCATTATTTGCTACAAAATACATTGCAAGAAAAAGAGCTGTGCAAAGCGTTGCCCACATCAACGAAATTGGTATTGCTTTACGCCAAAGCTTCCGCCATAGCTGCGTTATGCGACCTCTGCGGATTGAAACAACAAAGGGAATGTATACAACGGCAACGGATAAAAACGCAGATATAAAAACAAGAATTGCGCAAGCAACATAGCCAATGCTGTTTTTGATGAGAACATACTGAAGATACGGAAGAAGCATAAGCAACGCCGAAAAAAACAGATTAACCACAATGTTCTTAAAATATATCCGAATTGAGTTTTCAATAACGTTTCCTATGTTCATTTTACTTCACCCCTTTTTTATTTATTATACCTCACGAAAAAAGGCAATGTCAATATTATTGTGTCTCCGTTTTCCTTGACGCAATTTATTGGTTGTGCTATACTTTTACATAAGGACGGTGACGAAAATGTTTGGAATTGAAGTGAGCAAAAAGTATTTTAAAAATATATTTGTAAATGTTGTTTTTTCGAGTATTTTTTTCTTTTCTTTTTATGTTAAGAAAAGCTTTTCAAACATTCAAAACTTTAATACAACCACAATTCTGTTTTTTGCTTTATGTGAGTTTTTAATATGCTTTTTTTCTTGTGCGTATGTTTGCATCATTGCAAAAAGAAAACCATCCCAAGGCAAAAAGATTTTCTTCACCGTCTCATTATGGAGTGCTTTGTTTTTTATTAAAGATGTGATTGTGCATTGCGTAAGTGAAAGCATTTTAGTTGATAAAAATATTTTATTTATCATAGATACCTTTGGCACCGCTATTCTTTTGGGCATTATGATTTTGTCCTTATGTCAAAACATTTATAATTATAGTGGTCGCTTTCTCCTTTTTAAAGCGAAAAATATATTTTTTTTTATAAAGCTTATTATATACAGCATCCTTGCGTTCCTTGCTGTTTGCATAGCCGCTTTCGTTCCTGTAAACACTCGCGGAACCAGAACTAATCTTATAATTATTCCAAAAGAAGTGACAAAAATATGGGAGACGAGAATTTTTTTAATTCTATTATTCTTTCTAATTCCTCTTTATTTAATTGTATTTATTCAAGCATTTGAGGAGTTTTTCTCCCACGAATAATAATTCAAGGATTAAACAGGGGCGTTGCCTCAATTGAGTGAAAAATCACTTGTTGAGACACGCCCTTAATTTTATATTATCGTATTTTACCCCTCGTATCCGGCAAGAATGCCGCCTTCTTCTGCATAATAGCTGCAGAGCGCGCGGTTTTTTTCAATTTGTATGTCGCACTGCGGGAACTGCGAGAGAATAAGCTCACGCAGCTTTTTTGCACCATTTTCGTTGTGCGTGTGGGAGATTCTTACCTTACCGCCGGCAAATCCGTTTTCTTTCATATGTTCAAGCAGTGCGGAGATTGCCTTTTCCTCGCCGCGCACCTTTGATTCGTCGCGGAGTGTTCCTTCATCGGAGGCTTTTCCGATTACGCGGATTCCGAGAATGCCCGCAAACTTTGCTTTAATGGGGTTTACTCTGCCCGCGCGGGCAAGATTTTCAAGCGAAGAAAGACAGAATGACAAATGCGTTTTTTTCATATATTCTTCGGTATCTTTAACTATTTCATCAAACTCTGCACCTTTTGATATAAGCTCCTGCAGATGCTCACAAATAAGCCGTATTTCGGGGCCGGTTGAGAGCGTGTCAAAAATATGGACGCGTCTCTCCGGATATTTTTTTAAAAACTCTTCTTTTGCCTGCATTGCGGAATTGTATGCACCTGAGAGCGCACTTGTTATTGTGAGTGCGAAAATACAGTCACCGCCCTCAAATCCGTCAAGCCATTGCCCGACATTCGGACAGGAAGAGGTTACGCGCGCACGCGTTTCTTTCATTTCACAAAGCATTGCATCGACGTCAAGCGATTCGGTGTCGATATGTTCTTTATCATTAAACACAAGAGAGAGAGGAACAGAGGCGAAGGCTATATCCTCCATAGATAAGATGTTTGATGAAGAATCGGATACTATTTTATAAATCACGGTATATACCTCCGGTAATTTGATGAATTAAATTATACAACGTTTTGTATACCGTGTCAAGAGTTTTTGAAAAACCGATGCAAAGTTTTACATTTGCTTAAAATTTAAGGGGCTGTAAAAATACTTTGGAATGGGCAAACTGAACCCGAAGTAGTACATGGGTACGTCGAGAGGTTCAGTTTGTTCATAGCAAAAAGGCTATAAAATTCGAGAAAACCCGAAAATTTTCGGGTTTTCTTCATTAATTGGCGTTTGTCTATTAAAATATCATTTAAATACACTTTCATTTACAGCCTTTTTGCGTTCCGGAGTTTTTTTACAGTTCCTTTTTAACTGAAGAAGTAACTCTTTGTATTGCCGTAGCAGATATCGCGGACCATACGCGAGAGGAGTGCATCATCGTCCGGTGCCTCTCCGTTTTCAACCCACGAGCCGATAATATTGCATACAATGCGTCTGAAGTATTCATGGCGCGTGTAGCTTAGGAAGCTGCGGGAGTCGGTAAGCATACCGATGAACTTTGAGAAGAGGGTGACGCTGGCAAGTGCGCGCATATGCTTTTCCATACCGTCGATGTGGTCGTTGAGCCACCATGCAGAGCCGATCTGGATTTTGCCTGCAATGCCGTGACCGTTAAAGCAGGTTGCAAGCGTCATAAGAGCTTCGTTGTGAGCGGGGTTGAGGCTGTACAGAACGGTTTTCGGGAGCTTGTTTTCACGCTCAAGCAAATCAAGAAGCGTGATGATGGGCTCTACAACGGAAACGTCGCTCATTGTATCAAAGCCGGTGTCAACGCCGAGTGCATTAAATGCTGCGGTATTGTTATCGCGGAGAACGGCAATGTGGAGCTGCATAACAAGATTATGCTCATAGTATTTCTTTGCAAGGGCAAGATAGAGCGTGGAGTAGTAGATATCAATATCTTCCTTTGACGGCTCTTTTCCTGCAAGCTTTGCGCGGAAAACCCTGTCTGCCACCGCTTCGTCCGGTTCCGTAAACTTTACCATATTGAGAGAATGGTCAGAGCTACGGCAACCGCGTTCTACAAAGAAATCAAGACGTTCGAAAAGTGCGCGCTCAAGGCTCTTGTAATCCTTTATTTCATAGCCGACAACTCCGGAAAGCTTTTCTATATATCCGGGGAACTCCGCACGCCAGATGTTAAGTGCGCGCTCCGGACGGTAGGACGGAACAACCTCGACATCAAAGCTCTCATCCGCCTTGATAATTTCGTGGAAGTGAAGGTCATCGCACGGGTCATCGGTAGTGCCGATGATTTCAACATTTGAACGCTTGATAAGTCCGCGTGCGCCAAATTCGGGGCGGCGGAGCATCTCGTTGCATTTGTTCCAGATATCCTCTGCGTTTTCAGGGCAGAGAAGCTCTTCAATGCCGAAATAGCGGCGGAGCTCAAGGTGCGTCCAGTGGTAAAGCGGGTTCCCGATGCAATATGGCATAACCTCTGCCCACTTCAAGAACTTTTCCTTCGGAGAGGCATCTCCGGTTATGTATTTTTCATCGACGCCAAAGCCGCGCATAATGCGCCATTTGTAGTGGTCACCGCCGAGCCATACCTCCGTGATGCTTTCGTAATGCTTATCCTCTGCAATTTCCTGAGGGTTCAAGTGGCAATGATAGTCAATTATCGGAGTTTTTTCAGCAACCTCGTGATAAAGGCGCTTTGCCGTTTCTGTTTTCAAAAGAAAATCCTGATCCATAAACTTTTTCATATTTAATCACCGTATCCTGAAATGAAATTTCATCTCATCAATTCACCTTATATATAATATAACAATGCCGATGTATTTGTCAAGCACCATAAAACAAAACCAAACGGATTACACATCGCACTTTGCAACGAGGAGAATCCCTTCCTGTGCGCGCCCTGCGGTTTTTATTCCGAGCGGGCAGGGGAGTGCGCGGTCGCGTATGCTGCAGACTGCACTGCCGCTTATAACACCGCCCTTTTCCGAGGCATAAGAGCCGAGGATTTCGCGACCGTTGACGGTTATGTGAGCTTCGCCTCCTTTGCCGGAGGTTACAAGGAAAAACAGACAGTACATTCCGGGAGAGTCTATCACGATTTTTGACATATCGCTCCCATTAAGCCATGCCGGCGGCGGGGAAGAGACGTACATTGCATATGTATCCGATGAGCGTTTTGGGAAAAAGAGCAGAGAGAATTCCCGCCCGTTTGTGTTTCTGTGCATACCGCGTCCTCCGAAAGATGTGTTGCTTTATCTTATTCGGAAGAGACGGAAAGTGTGAAGACATAAAAAATCCTGCAGAGCTCTGCAGGATTTTTTATGGTAAATTCAAATTGCTTAAATTACTGAGCAGCGTTAGCCTTCTTTGCCATCTGGCTCTTTTTGCGAGCACCGCAGTTCTTGCTGATGATACCCTTGCGAACTGCAACGTCGATGCTCTGTGCTGCAAGATTGTATGCTGCCGGAGCGTCGCCGCCCTCGGAAATAGCGGCCTCACACTTCTTAAGCGATGTCTTAAGCTGAGACTTCGCAGCCTGGTTACGTGCTGCGTAGACCTTTGTCAACTCAACGCGCTTCTTTGCAGATTTAATATTGGGCAAAGCGTCCACCTCCTTAAAGTACTTGTTATTGTTACCGAACTATTCTACCATTAAATTGAAAGAATTGCAATAGTTTTTTTCAAAATTTTTTAAATTTTGTATATGTGCACCGAAAATACGAAAAATAAGTAGCAGATATGGGGTGATTTTTATGAATAATGTACGTACCGACCTTGCGCTTGAAGCCCGCGAGGTATGGCAGGAAAGCGCAGAAGAAAACACTTCTCTTCGCGGAGTGTGGGCGCGCGAGCTTGATGAGGAAGGCTTTCATATAACACGGGTTAAAATTTTAAATGAAGAAGGAGAGAAAAACCTTGGAAAACCGCGCGGTGCATACACAACCGTTGAGCTTGAGGGTATATCTCGTCGGGACACAAATTCATTTCCGCGGGCTATTTCTGTTGTTGCAAAAGAGCTTTCAAAGCTTTTGCCGGAAACGGACGGGTGTGTGCTTATTGTCGGGCTGGGCAATTCCGATATAACGCCAGATGCCGTCGGAACGTGCGCGACAGAGCATATTGTGGTGACGCGGCATCTTGTCGAAAAGATGCCGGAGCTTTTCGGGAAGCTGCGCGCGGTTTCCGCTGTCACTCCCGGAGTTCTCGGCATGACGGGCGTTGAGAGTGGGGAGATAATACGCGGCGTTGCAGAGCATATAAAGCCGGATTATATAATAGTTATTGATGCGCTTGCCTCGATGAAGCTTTCGCGCCTTTGCAAAACCGTGCAGATTACGGATACCGGTATTGTTCCGGGATCAGGCGTAGGGAATGCGCGAAGTGCCATAACGCGCGAAACAATGGGCTTTCCGGTGATAGCGGTGGGCGTGCCTACGGTTGTGGATATTGCTACGATTATCGGGAATTTTGCAGACGATTCGGGAATAGAGCTTCCGGCGGAAACCCTTTCGGAATACAGTGAGAGGCTTCTTGTGACACCGAAGGATATAGACGTTAATATAGCTGACATCGGAAGGATACTGGGATATGCGATAAATTCTGCCTTACAGAAGGGGATGAGTATCGCGGAAATGGACGAGTTTTTGTCGTGATGCTTATTTGCTTGAACCGGAGAAGCGGTTTTTCTTGATTTTGCGAGCTTTGTAATGTATAATGAATACAATATTGTTATATGGAGGCAGTTTCTATGAAGTATGAAGAATATGTAACCCAGCTTGGTTTTACGCCTGAGGAGTTTAAAATCGTTTCGGATATCGACGAAAAATGCAGAAACGAATATGCGGAGGACTTATCCCGTGCCCGCAGTGAATACGACAAGGGCGATGAAGCGTTTGCCGAATATCTTTTCGCATTTGCGGATAAGTCGGGAATTCCGGTCAATACGCTTAACCTCTACCTCTACCTCCGTCTTATGGAGGATACATATAAAGAGTATGAAAAGCGTGGCATAGGTAAGGATATTTTCATTGAGAACATAAAAGGCTTTCCGGTTGTAAGCCGCCTGCCTCTTGATGTCGGGCAAGAGTTCGGCTTTCCTCAGCCTGTTTACCGTTCGTGGTTCCGTCGCAACTTAGACTGCACAATATACCGTCTTGGCCGTCTTGAGTTTGAGCTTGTACAGGCGCCGTGCGATATGGAGGTTGACGGCAAATCCGTAAAAGAGGGAGAAACGTGCATATCTGTCCATATTCCGCGCTTTGACAGCTTTGAAGAAGAGGAGTGCGAAGCCTCATATGCCCGCGCCCGTGAGTTCTTTAAGAAATATTATAATATGGATAACATTATCTTTATGTGTCATTCATGGATGCTCTATCCGTGGCTTTGCGAGGTGCTCCGCGAGACATCTACGATCGCAAGATTCCAGAAGAAGTTCAAGATTATTCAGGTTGATGAAACCGATGCCGGTATCGGCTGGATTTTCGGCTCGGGCGCAGGGCTCGGGAAAAAGGTAGAGTCTATCGAGGATTATCCGGAGGATAATTCCCTCCGCCGTGCGGCAAAGCAGAGACTGCGCGAGGGCAAAAAGCTCGGAGCAGGTCTTGGCATAAGGCTGTAAGAAGAAAGGAAAAGAAATGACGACAATACTTCTTGTAAGGCATGGTGAGAGTGCTGCAAACCGCGACAATCTTTTTGCGGGAAATTATGATGCCGAGCTTCTTCCGCGCGGATTTGAGCAGGCAAGCCTTACGGCACATTACATAGAGGAAAATTATAATGTTTCGGCAGTTTATGCAAGCGATCTTCACCGCGCATACAATACGGGGAAAACCATTGCCGAAAAGCTGGGGCTTACAGTTGAGACAGACAGACGTTTCCGCGAAATTTCCGCAGGTGAATGGGAGGGAGTTCCGTTTGAGAGCATCATAAAAACCCATCCCGGGGAGTTTAAGAAGTGGGCTGAAGATATCGGAAACAGCTCATGCCCCGGCGGGGAAAGCGTTTCACAGCTTGGTGAGAGGATGATGGCGGCACTGCGGGAAAAAGCAGAGGCAAACGACGGAAAAACGATAGTCGTTGCATCTCATGCAACACCGGTGCGCGTGGCATATTCTTTGGCAAAGTACGGTACGGCAGGAGATATGGGAAATCTTTCGTGGCCGTCAAATGCGTCTGTTTCCGTTCTTTATTACGACAACGGAAACTGGAGTACAGGTGCGTACAGCATTGACGAATATATGGCAGATATTCGCACAGCATTGCCGGAGACAGTTTAAATTGAGGATAAAAACGAACACACTTGAAAGTGGATTTCTACCTTTCAAGTGTGTTCGTTTTTCCGGATTTTGTATTCGGAGATGTCCCTTGCAGCGCTCATGCGAAACGTCCGGAAGGAACAATTTGTCTTGATGTCCGTACGCAGATGCTTATTCTTTTTACTAAAACAGGTCGCTGTGGCTTCCTGTTCGGGTTAATGATAAAGTCAGCATATCGTTTTCTTTTTTGTATATCAAAAGCCAGTCAGGGGTGATATGACATTCCCGGTGACCGAGATAGTCGCCTTTCAGGGCGTGGTCGCTGTATTTTTCGGGAAGAGGAAGCTCTTCGCGTAGCAGAGCCAGAACTTCCTCAAACAAGGAAACATTATACCCGCGCTTGATTATTACTTTGAAATCCTTTTTAAACCTTGCGGAGTATCTTACTTTAAGCATATAAGTCCCTCATAAGCTCATCCATATCATCATACGCCTTGCTCATATTGCGATTATTGTTTACATCATCAATTGCGGAGAGAGTTTCTGAGTTAGGCATATCAACTGCAAGCTCAAAAGGAATTTTCCCAAGGCGCACAGCCTGTCTGCAAAAAACGCCCATTGCGGTTGACATATTAAGACCGAGTGCTGCGAATAAATCATCCGCTTGCTTTTTTAATTCTTTATCCATACGGATAGTAACGTTTGTTGTTGACATTAAGATAACCACCTTTCACTCTTAGTATATTCATTATAGCTGTTTTTATGTGCAATGTCAATGCTTTGCACGTAAAAAAGCATCTGTGAGACGTAAGCCCTGCAGGTGCTTATTCTTTATCAATTTAATCCTCAAAGTCAAATACCGCGCGGCCGTTATCAAGCTTTAAGTATGCCGAAAAGCTTTTTCCCGTGCGCGGGGAGATAAAGCCTTCTATCTTGTGGCTTTTTCCGGTTTCGAGAAGCGTGCGGACATTTGCTATTGATATAACGCGCGAGCATATAACGTTTCTGATGCCGAATTTGCACCCGTTTTCACGATATCCGCTGCATCCGTAGCCGAAGCTTGTGCGTGTGACATCGCATCCGCACAAGGGGCATTTACCGGCAATATCGCCGAAAAATCCGTCATCGGTATCGAGCTCGGGCGGCTGTGGCTTTTGCTCGAAAACCTCGCGGATTTCGCTCTTTGCAAGCTCAATGCTGTTATCAATGTGTATTTCTCCGCGGAACACCTTTTTGAGAGCCTTGCCGACCTCGGCAGTTTTGTATTTGTCCATATTTATGTTCATCCGTGCAAGTGACTCTATAAGGTTTTCTCCGTCCGGCAGAATTTTATAAACGTCTTTTTTAAGCTCTATATATCGGCTTTTCTTTGCGTTGTCGATTATGCCGGTGCGCGTGGCTTCCGTGCCGAGCTCAAGTCCTTCAAAAATCGCCTTATACTCTTCCTCGTCGCTTTCTTCCTCGGCAGCTTTTTTCTTATCCTCGCGGAATGGGTTTTTAAGGTAGTTGTTAAGCGTTTCGATTGTATAGTGCTTTGGCGGCTGAGTTTCCTTCTCGGTAGGTTTAAAGTCAATATTCACCGTATCGCCCTTTTCAAGAGCGGGGAGAATTTTGTCTTTTTTAGAGTAGTCGTCGTATTTTGTCCATCCGGGTTCGGTGATAACTGTTCCTTTTAAGTTGAACTCCTCAAGTCCGCCGACGTCTATTGTTATTTCTGTCTTTTCTACAACACAATCCTCTGCACAGAAAACAGCGACAAAGCGGCGCATAATGGTAGAGTAAACGGTAAATTCCTCCTGCGAAAGGTCCGTCTTTTTCGGTATCTTGTGCGTGGGGGTAAGGGCAGAGTGGGATTCAATCTTTGAGTCGTCGAATATCGTTTTGCCGTCTTTGAATTTTACGGGATACCCTATTTTTGCTACGGCATCGAGTATATTTTTAACCTTGCCCTTTTCGGCAGTTGCAAGATATTCAGAGTTTGTTCGCGGATAGGTTACATAACCGCGCTCGTAAAGCTCCTGAACTATTTTCAGGCTTTGCTCCATCGGCATTTTATATTTTTTGCCGAGAACGTTTTGTAGTTTTGTGAGCGAATAAAGCTTTCCGGGACGCATGGTGTCCTTTTTCTTCTTTTTTGAAGTGACAAGGGCGCGCTCTGCGTTGTATTTATTGCACATCTCCTGTGCTTTGTGCAGTTCGTTTTTTGCAAACTGCTCCTTGCTTTGAAGCTCGATTTCTTCGCCGTTTGTTTCCGCTTTGCTCACCAGGGCATAGTAAATGTCGGGCTTGAAGTTTCTTATTGCCATATCGCGCTCATATATTGCTTTTACGATAGGAACGATAACGCGGCCGACACGCAGGAGCCTGCCGTTTTTAAGCGTTGCATATCTTGTGAGGTTCACGCCGTAAAGCCAGTCGATATATGTTCTTGCATAGCCTTCGTTTGCCAAATTCTCATATTCCGTTTCGGGCTTCATCTCAGAGAGCGCGGTGCGGATTGTTTCCGGAGTCTGGTCGGGAAGCCATAGGCGCATAAAAGGCTTTTCTGACTCAAGCGCCTGAGTTACGCAGGTGCGGATGATTATCTCACCTTCACGATCGGCATCTCCTGCATTTATTATCATATCAACATCATTGCGGTTTATGAGAGCTTTTATTGTTTCAAACTGTTTGATTACACCGCTGTCAACCTGCTTTGTGGCAGAATCCCGTTTAAGCTCGAACACAAACCGTTCGGGAAAACAGGGGATGTTTTTAAGTGACCAGCGGTTTGTTCCGTCCGGATTCGGATTGTAATGCTCGATATCTGCAAGCGAAAACAGATGGCCGAAAACCCATGTGACTATGTAGTCGTCTCCAAACAAAAAACCGTCGCCGCGGCTTTTTGCGCCGATGCTTCCGGCAATATTGCGCCCGAGACTCGGTTTCTCTGCAATTATAAGCTTCATTACAATCACCACCTCTCAAAAAGCATAATATTGGACTAAAACTATGAAAGAAAAGCCTCCCTTGCCTAAAGGGTAGTGAAGCGGAGCGGAATGTCGGCGCGGCAATGAATGATAGTCCGGTGGACTATCAGAACCGCGACGTGACCGAGCCGGGCGAGATGGGACCGCCGTATGGCGGTGGAGGGATTTTCTGCCTGCTTTATTTCTATCTTCCGTCGATATAGTCGCATGCGGCAAGCGCGGCGATTGCGCCGTCAGCCGCAGCTGTTGCAACCTGACGTATTTTCTTTACACGGCAGTCGCCTGCGGCGAATATGCCGCGGGCTGAGGTGATGCAGTCCTCGCCCGCCACGGCATAACCGCGCCCATCTAACGACAAAATACCGGAAAAAATCTCATTCTGCGGGACAAGCCCGATTGCGACGAACATTCCGTCAACGGAAAGAAGCGTTTCTTCGCCGCTTTTTTCATTAGCCACGGTAATGCCCGTAAGCTCACCCTCGCCGTGGAGCGCTTTAACAACAGTTCCGAGAATTATCTCGACGTTTTCACGCTCATAAAGCTGCTCGGAGAGCTTTTCTTCGCCCGTGAGGAAATCAAGGTTCTGAACAACGTAAACCTTTTTTGCAAGGTCAGAGAGCAAAAGCGCCTCTTGCAATGCGGAGTTTCCGCCGCCGATAACGGCTACGGTTTTGTCCTCATAAAACGCACCGTCACAAACGGCGCAGAAGGAAATGCCTTCGCCGACGTAGCTTTCCTCGTTCGGAAGACCTAAAAGCCTGTGGCGCGCACCTGTTGCAATAATGACGGTTTTGCCTTCAAACTCACCGCTGTCGGTGACAACGGTTTTCACATCGCCGTCGCGAACCTCAAGAACCTCTGCCGCTTCAACGTCAGCACCCTGTTCAAGTACCTGCTCGACGAGCTTTTCGGCAAATTCATTACCCGTTACGCTTAAAAAGCCCGGGATGTTTTCAACCTTTGGAGAATATGTAATCTGTCCGCCGAAGCTGCCCTTTTCGATAACAAGCACGTTTTTGTTTGCCCTTCTTGCGTAGAGGGCGGCGGTAAGCCCTGCCGGGCCACCGCCGATTATTATAATATCATACATATATAATCCCTACAATTCATTAAGCATTAAGCATTTTCTTTATATCGGAAACGCCGGTGTACTTTGTGACTTCGCCGTTTCTGACAACTGCAAGCGTCGGAGCCTGCTTGATGCCGAGTGCTTCTGCAAGCTCTTTGTTTTCATTTGCAAGGAGCTTTTTGTATTCTACGCCTGCTTTGTCAAGCGTTGCACATGCGATTTTGCAGTTGGGGCAGGTTGCTGTTGTGAAGAGGTAGTTGCCGTCGGGAGTTTTGTTCTCTTCAGCAGACGGAGGTGTAAGGGTTTCGGTTACGGCTTCTTCGCGTCCCGCTCTTGTGAGCTTTGAATTTGCAATGTCGTAAACCTTTCTGTCCTTATATTCCTGGCTCTTTCCGTCGTTCCAGTTCTGAACCGGGCGGTAGTAACCGGTGATACGGCTGTAAACCTCTGTCTTTTCGCCGCACTCGGGGCACTCGAACTTCTCACCTGCAATATATCCGTGTGTTTTACATACGGAATATGTCGGAGAAAGGGTGTAGTACGGAAGCTTGTAGTTTTCTGCAATCTTGCGGACAAGATTTGCAGCAGCCTTCCAATCCGGAAGCTTTTCGCCGAGGAATGCGTGGAAAACAGTACCTGATGTGTAGAGTGTCTGGAGCTCGTCCTGGATATCGAGGGCTGTGAAGATGTCCTCGGTGTATCCTACCGGAAGGTGAGAGCTGTTTGTGTAGTACGGAGCATCGTCTTCGCTCTTTGCAGCAGTAATGATGTTCGGATAACGCTTAAGGTCATGCTTTGCAAGACGGAATGCAGTTGATTCTGCAGGGGTTGCCTCGAGGTTGTAAAGGTCACCGTACTGCTCCTGATAGTCGGAAAGTCTCTCACGCATATGGTTGAGAACGTCCTTCGTGAACTGCTGTGTCTTCTCGTCGGTGAGGTCCTTGCCGAGCCACTTTGCGTTTAAGCCGACCTCGTTCATACCGACAAGACCGATTGTTGAGAAGTGGTTATTGAAGGTTCCGAGGTAGCGCTTTGTGTAAGGATAGAGACCTGCATCAAGAAGCTTTGTGATAACGGTACGCTTTACCTTAAGAGAGCGAGCCGCGATATCCATAAGCTTATCAAGGCGCTCGTAGAACTCTTTTTCGTCCTTTGCAAGGTATGCGATTCTCGGCATATTGATAGTTACAACACCGACAGAACCTGTGCTTTCGCCGCTTCCGAAGAAGCCACCGGACTTTTTGCGGAGCTCACGGAGGTCAAGGCGAAGTCTGCAGCACATGCTTCGGACGTCGCTCGGCTCCATATCGGAGTTGATGTAGTTTGAGAAATACGGTGTGCCGTACTTTGATGTCATTTCAAAGAGAAGCTTGTTGTTCTCGGTCTCCGACCAGTCAAAATCGGAGGTGATGGAGTAAGTCGGAATCGGATACTGGAAGCCGCGGCCGTTTGCGTCACCCTCAATCATAATCTCGATGAATGCGCGGTTGACCATATCCATTTCCTTCTGGCAGTCCTTGTACTTGAAGTCTGCCTCTTTTCCGCCGATGATGCAGTTAAGCTCTGCAAGGTCGTTCGGAACGGTCCAGTCAAGAGTGATGTTAGAGAAAGGAGCCTGAGTACCCCAACGTGAGGGAGTGTTAACACCGTAGATAAAGGACTCAATGCACTTCTTTACCTGGTCGTAGGGGAGGTTGTCCGCCTTTACGAAAGGTGCAAGGTATGTGTCAAAGGATGAGAATGCCTGAGCGCCTGCCCACTCATTCTGCATGATACCGAGAAAGTTTACCATCTGGTTGCAGAGCGTTGCAAGATGCTTTGCGGGTGCAGAGGTGATCTTGCCCGTTACGCCGCCGAGGCCTTCCTGGATAAGCTGCTTGAGCGACCAACCGGCGCAGTAACCGGTGAGCATTGAAAGGTCATGGATGTGAAGGTCAGCATTGCGGTGAGCATCGCCGATTTCATCGTCATATACCTCGGAAAGCCAGTAGTTTGCGGTGATAGCACCGGAGTTTGAGAGGATAAGACCACCGACGGAGTATGTAACGGTGGAGTTCTCCTTAACGCGCCAGTCGTTGATTTTGAGATAGTTGTCGATAATCTCCTTGTAGTCAACGATTGTGGAACCGAGATTACGGATTTTTTCTCTCTGCTTACGGTAGAGGATGTATGCCTTTGCAACATCGTCATAGCCACCCTTGATGAGAACAGACTCAACGCTGTCCTGGATTGCCTCAACAGAGATAACTCCGTTTTCAATCTTCGGCTCGAATTCCGATGTGACCTTCAGTGCAAGAAAGTCGATGATGTCGGAATTGTACTGCTTGTCGCAGGCATCAAACGCCTGCATAATTGCGTTGCTTATCTTAGATAAGTTAAAATTTACGGTTTTACCGTCACGCTTTATTACCTGATACATAAAAAATGCCCTCCCACTTTATTGTTTAACCATAAGATACACAAACCCAACATATGCCGGTTTTGATATGCTTAACTTGTGTATCTTGTGGTTTTTGGTAGTGTAAGAGCATTGTATCATATATATAGTGGTCTTGTCAATAGTTTTTTTGGAAAAATACACAATATATTGTGTTAAATTCCGCGGAGCGATACAAAATCTACGAATTTTTCGGCGCAAACCCGCATAGAATCAAGGGTTTTGGAATCATGGGCAGAAAGGTTTTCACCTATAAGGTTTCCGGAATCAACAAAATTCTGTAAAAAGTATCTCGGAGCGCCCGATATCCATTCCCCGATTTTGCCGATATCCTCAATTGTGTGAAGCTCGCGCACGACGGTTGTGCGGAATTCGTAATCCACATGGCCTTCGAGAAGAAATGCAACGCTTTCCTCAACAGGGGTGATGTCAAAGTCCAAAATTCCTGCGGCTCCGGCGTATTTTTCGCGGCTGTTTTTTATATCCATTGCAACATAATCGAGAAGTCCGTCTTTTACAAGAGCGCGAAGAACATCGGGACGGGTGCCGTTTGTATCAAGCTTTACCGAAAGCCCGAGTTCTTTTATCTTCCTGATAAAATCCGGAAGGTCCGTCTGAAGGCACGGCTCACCGCCAGTTATGCACACGCCGTCAAGTATTCCAGCGCGCTTTTTTAAATATGAAAGAACCTCACCCTCCGGGATTAGCTCGGCATCGCGGATGTCGGTAACTAAAAGCGCATTGTGGCAGAACGGACAGCGGAGATTGCAGCCGAGCGTGAATATCGTTGCGGCGGTCTTTCCGGGGAAATCCAGAAGCGTAAGCTTCTGCATACCTGATATAAGCATATACAGTACCTCTTTTCTGGTGTGAAATCAGAACTAAAGGGATACTTTATTTCTGATTTTCTTTTGCTGTGTTAATTGAAGAAATCAATATTTTGCGAATTGTACCACATTGATTATATAAATCTTTCGCAATTTCTCTATCTAAAATTTCTGACTTTACAAAAAGCTCGAGCCAATATTCTGTTTCATAACATTCTTTCAAAGCAATCTGTAATTTTGCAATAAAAGCTCTTTCCGTGGGCATAGTTAGCTTCGTGAATGTTTGCCCCGATTGATGTTGAACTCCTCTCTAACTGATTTACAAGTGAATAATGTCCCTTTATTGTTTCACAAAGTTTTATAGTTTTGACTGCAAAATCTGTAGATAAATCTACAAGTTTATTTTCTTTCATAACAAAACACCTCTGTCAGCATTCTAACACAGAGTTAGTAATATGTAAATGTTTAATGAAATATCTCTCTTTGCTCAATATGAAATAATCCTGACGGATTATGAAATATTTTTCTTACAGAAAAATGTGAAATAAAATACGCCTTTTCATATACCTCGAGGTATATTTCATAGCGAAGCTATTTCATATTGCAAAGCAATATTTCACACGCCGTGAGGCGTATTTCATTGAAAAAACGACAGGTTTTCACCTGTCGTTTTTTCTGGTGCCGGCGGTGGGACTTGAACCCACACGGTGTCGCCACCAACGGATTTTGAGTCCGTCACGTCTGCCATTCCATCACGCCGGCGAGGAACTTCTTTATTATACAATAAAATTTCCCGTTTGACAAGTGCTAAATTTCAATTATTTGAAAATTTGGTTATCTGAAGCCCGGAAAAGCCCGAAGTGTTTTTGTAATTAAAGGATTTTATTTTCCTTGATAAAATCAATCATATTCAAGTGAAAAATCCCATCTCGTTTTTGCAGCAACGTGTCAGTTGTGAATAAATATTTAGGAAAATTATCTCTGATCAGCGTAAATGGTTTGTATTCTCGCTCCTCGGTAGCTTGTTCGGCAATAGTCATAGCAACCTGTATATAGAAATATTCATTTGTATTTTGCCTTACAATGAAATCACATTCAAGATTTCCTATTTTCCCCACGCTGAGCTTATATCCTTTGCTTCTCAGATAGGAGAATAATATATTTTCAAGCACCGGGCCGTAGTTGATCCTGCCGTCTACATTCATAGAAAAATATATGCTTAAATCTGCAAGGTAATACTTTTGCTCCGTTTTCATTGCCTGCTTTGATTTCAAATCAAATCTCGGACATTTATATATTATTTTTGCGTTTTCAAGCATTTCGATATATTTGTATACGGTATTCTCTTTCACGGCTATATTTTCTTTTGCTAAATATTCTACGATATTGGAGACATTCACGGTTGCACCGAAATTATTTATAATAAAGGTTTGCACTTTTTCAAATGCCACGCGATTTCTTATTTTTTTGTTTTTTGATATATCTTTTTCAAATATCTGTGTTATGACGCTTTGTACGTACAGATTTCTGTCGTCGATATTATCAAACTCCAATGCCTTGGGAAAGCCGCCGTCACGGATATATGTCGTAAACTCCTCTGCGCTGTTTTGGGAGACATATTTTCCCATGAATTTTTTCATTTCCAGATATTCGTAAAATGACAAGGGAAACATCTCTATTTCCACATATCTTCCCGTCAGCTTAGTCATCAGCTCACCGCTCAGAAGATACGAATTAGATCCTGTTATGAATACTGAATGCCCATCTTCCCTATAAGCATTTATAACCTCTTCAAAACCCTTCACATTTTGTATTTCATCAATGAAAATATATTTTTTCTCATTATCTGTTATATATCCGTCAATTACTTCTTCTAATTTGTCGGCAGTTTTAATATTCTTAAATCCTCTTTTATCAAGATTGATGCTTATAATATTATTTTCCGAAACACCTTGGCTCTTTAAATCCTTGATAACGGAAAGTAAAAAGCAGGATTTTCCGCAACGCCTGATACCGGTTACGACTTTTATGATATCGCTGTGGTAAAATCCTCTTATCTTATTTAAATATTCTTTTCTCATAAAAATGCGTTCCATAGCAAAGCCTCCTTTGACTATATTATACCACATTCATAGAAAAATGCAAGTTAAGGGGAGTAAATTTGTAAAAATGCATTAAAAACTCCCCTTAACTGTCATTTAACTGTTTGTGCAGCAGTGAGCCGCATCTGTTATTTTTTTAAAAATCAAAATCGGCTAATGGATTTGTGCGCTCTGCTCTGCGGGAGTTTAAGCTAATATAAGCGTGAGCTGAAGGCGTGGTGCTTTATATTATATATAAAATCCTTCGGCGGAATTCTGAAAACCTCTGTGAACGCACGCACATATGCCCTTGAGTTTTTGTATCCGCAGAATTTGCTTGTTTCTTCAATGGAATAGCCGTTGTGCAGATACTCAACGGAGCTTACAAGTCTGCATATGGTAAGAAACTGCGAAATATGCAAACAGTCAGCTTTTTTCTGATGCAAATCAAGAAACAAGAGTTTCGATGCCCGGTTACGGTAAATCAACCGGCCGGCAAAAGTATGGAGACACAAAAATCAGGGTTGGCTACTCGACTGAGCGGTTGGCTGATTAGTCAAGTTCAACAGGTGATTTTCCGACAAACGGGATATCACCATAAAGACCATTTACAAACGCAATCTGCATTTCAGGAGAAGCATTATAAGTGTTTACAAACACACCGGCATCATCCATAAAGTCATACATAATGTGCGGATAACCAAGCGATACACCAACGGATTTTTCTTTCCCGTAAACAAAAGCATGACGAAGTGACCAGAATTCATCACCATAAAAACTCGGTGCTCCCTTTGGTGCATGGAAAGAAATATAACCTGCATATACTATTAAATCATATTCATCTGCAATTTGTTTTGCTTCACCAAAATTTTCAAGCCTTGTTCTTAAAAGTACCTCTGCTCCATGTCTTTCAAATTCTTCTTTCATAGGACCTAAAGCATTAACAAGCGGAATATGAGCATAAGTAATAATTGTAACTTTTTTGATTTTTTCTTTATCAAAAGGAATTGCATTTATTCTGTCACGAAGAAGTGTCACACTCGTTTCTGCAACTTTTTTGTTTACTTCCGATGTGATTTTTACTGCTTCTTCTGCTGAATATTCAGGATTTCTGTATCCATCCGTAAATAAACCGCGTTTTTCTTTCATGTTAAGAACTCTTTCAACGGCATCGTCAATCCTCTCAATCGAAACAGTTCCTTTTTTTACTTCTTCTTCAATTAAATCAACTGCATCAACGCCAACACCTAAAAGCATATCATTACCTGCTTTTATAAATTCAGCATAAAGCCTTCCTCCGCTATAGTAGCTTGTGTAACCGCCCATATTAACATCATCAGTAATAATAATGCCCTTAAAGCCCATCTTTTCTTTTAAAAGTTCGGTGAGAATTTTATGCGAAAGTCCTGCAGGCAGGTATCTTCCGTCCACTTTCTCATATACTCAGCAACAGGATAATCACTGTACATAGATGATTAAGCATATAAATACCAAGCGTGCGTTTTTTACCCTCGGTATCAGCTTTAAACTGTTTAAAGCTTTCAGAAAATAGATTACAACCCTGTTTGCGGTGCTCGGTGACTCAATGCATCCGCATCTTCCTTGCCGACCGCGGCACTTCGTTACGCCTCCTTATACTCCCTAAGAAATGCTCCGTCTTTTATAAGTGTTTCGCGCAAAAGCGAGATGGAAATATCCTTGACGTCTTCTCCTGTTTTTGCTGCAATTGCCGCCGCGCTTCCAACGCCCTGGCTTATTGCCATAAGAGGCGGCGTTACTCTCGTTGCACCGCAGGCAAAATGAGTTGTACTGATGCATCTGCCGGCAACAAGAAGGTTTGACACTTCGTTTGTTACAACGCATCTGTACGGAACGGAATACCATGTACCTAAGCGGAGCTTCGGAAGCGTTCCTTTATCCGTCTTCTTTGGAGAGTGAACATCTATGGGATATCCGCCCATTGCAATTGCATCCTCAAACATAACATTATTCACTACATCCACCTCCGTGAGTGTGTAAACACCTTTAATTCTGCGGCTTTCGCGGATACCGATGTTCGGACCGGTGCTGATGAGATGTGCGTCCTCAAAGCCGGGCGCATACTTTTTAAGCGCAGCAAAAATTTCCCACGCCTGCTTTCTGCCCTCAATTTCCGCGTCGGTAAGGTCAAATGCATCTATTGCACTTTTCTCATAGACGTGTACCATATTTATTATGAACTGACCCGACGTGGGCGTTTCAAAGCAGAGAAGCATATTGTTTGAGAGAGAAAACCCGCCTTCCTCACGGGCACGGGTAAGAACGCTTCCCATACCCTGAATTGCAGTTCGCGGAAGCGTGTGCAGTATGTCAAAGGGTATGGTGCTGAGCATATCGTCTCTGTTGTTTTGTATGTAGTTTATCACCTTTTCGCGATCTACACCGCCGACAAGAATATTAAGCGTCATCGGCTGGGCGATACCATCGCTCTCTCTGCCGAAAGAGGTGGGGACACCTGCACAAACCGCAAGATCGGCATCTGCGGACGCATCGATGAACACCTTTGCGGAGACCTCGAAAAATCCGTTTTTTGAGAAAAGGCGTACCTTTTTTATCGTATCGCCATCCATAGTACAGTCAATAAACGTTGTATGGTAAAGAATGCGAACTCCGGCTTCGAGGCACATTTCCTCAAGGGTAATTTTCAGCCCCTCTGCCGAAAATGGGGTTATGGACGAGCAGTATCCTGCCGCATCAGCCATATGACCGACAGACCAGCCTTT
Organism: Oscillospiraceae bacterium; assembly: GCA_015068085.1. Taxonomy (GTDB): domain Bacteria; phylum Bacillota; class Clostridia; order Oscillospirales; family JAAYXM01; genus SIG480. The sequence continues at coordinate 8,436 of SVLF01000019.1, read as the reverse complement.
TTCCTTCATCCTTGAAATAATTTCTTCGGGGATACCGAGGATAACCTGTTCATCGCCTGCGTGGAAGGACATCATGGGCCCTGTTCCCGCCGCGGTAAGCATTCCGCCGAGATAACCGTGGCGTTCAACGAGAAGAACGCTTGCACCGCCGCGCGCCGCCGCAATTGCAGCAACCGCTCCGGCAGGTCCTCCGCCTATAACAACTGTGTCAAAAGAAAGATTATCATAATTCTTGTTCATACCGAAAACCCCTTATTTTGCGTAATAATGTTTGTTTTTTTCAATTATATCACAGTTTACCGGGTGTAACAATGCAACGATATTATATAATCGGGCAAAAAAGAGCTTCCGGCAGTTAAATTGTAAGCTTTGCGAGCCCTGCCTCAGAGGTTTCCTTGTAGCGGTTTGACAAATCGTTTCCGGTTTCACGCATAACATTTATAACATTGTCCAAGGATATTTTGCGGGTATCGCTTAAAAAGCTTGCAATGTTTACGGAATTTATGGCACGCATTGCGGCAACTGCATTGCGCTCAATGCACGGAATCTGCACGAGACCGCATATGGGGTCACATGTGAGTCCGAGGTGATGCTCTATAGAAATTTCCGCGGCGTACTCGATTTTGTCGAGGTTAAGTGAGAAAAGCTCGCCGAGCGATGCTGCCGCCATTGCACACGCCGTTCCGATTTCTGCCTGACATCCGCATTCCGCACCGGATATTGATGCATTTGTCTTGACGAGATTCCCGATTATTCCGCCGCTTATGAGCGCACGGACTATGTCGTCGTCGGAATATCCGTTCTTTTGCTGCTGATAATAAAGTACAGCGGGAACCACGCCTGCCGCACCGCAGGTGGGGGCAGTTACGATGGTTTCTCCGGCGGCGTTGCGTTCGCTGACGGCGAAGGCGTATGCGCAGACAAGGCGATTTTCACGAGTTACGGCGCTTTCGTCAACGTGCTCACGGCAATAGAGCTGTTTTGCTTTTTTTGCAACGCCAAGCCCTCCCGGCAGAATCCCCTCATCGCAAAGACCGGCTTGGATGCTTTTCTTCATAGCTGTCCACGCAGTACGCATATATTCAAAAAAAGAACTGTCCTCATATTGAAGTGCATATTCCCACAGGCGAAAGTTTCGTTTTGCGCAGATATCGGCTATATCGGAGAATGTGGTGTGCGGATAAATGAGCGGGACGACACCCGTTTCGCCGTCAAACACAATTTTTCCGCCGCCAACGCTGAGAACGCGCGCACGGGAGAGCAAAACCCCGTCTTTCTCGGCAAAAAGGTCCATTGTGTTGGGGTGAGGAAGATTGTTTTCCGCGAAATTCAGCTCAACGTCACAGGGGATAGGAGCAAGCGTTTTTCGTATTACGGCTTCGGTTCCGTGCCCTTTCCCTGTTTTTGCGAGTGAGCCGTAGAGAATCACTTTAAATTTTGTTGCATCGGGGTTTTCTGTGCGGAAACGCAGGCAGGCGGCTTCCGGACCTATGGTGTGTGAGCTTGAAGGACCTCGCCCCGTGCGGAACAGCTCGCGCAGGGATTCCATTCCGGATATATTGTTTTTCACCGGGGGAGGGGAAACCTCTGCATAAAAATACTCAAGCGGAACATTGAATATTTTTGATAAGGATATAAGGTTTTTGGCGGACGGCGCACATATGCCGTTTTCCCATTTGGAAACGGCACGGTTTGTAAGTCCGAGATATTCTCCAAGCTGACTTTGACTCATTTTTGCCCTTCGGCGAAGTGACGCGAGTCTTTCGGGAAAATCTTTGTGTATCATAACTGCACCAACTCTCTCTGTTACATTTCTTATATCATTATAGCAAATTTTTCGACATTTAAAAGGCATATAAAAAAATAAAAATCAACCGTGGGTTGATTTTTATGTGGATCGCTATTTTGGTCGCTCTTCAATCTTTCCGTTGCGCACAAAGATTTCTTTATCGCAGACGGCGCGCGCAGCACTTCTGTGGGATATGCACACGCAGGTTTTATCGGGAAGCTTCATAATATTTTCAAGAACTTCGCGCTCTGTGGCTTCATCAAGTGCGCTTGTTGCCTCATCAAGAAGGAGAATGGGCGCACCGCAGAGAATTGCGCGGGCGATGGCAAGGCGCTGGATCTGTCCCTCGGAAAGTCCGCTTCCGCGCTCACCGAGCACGGTGTCAAGTCCGTCGGGAAGCTCATCGAAGAACTTCGCCGAAGAAATGCGGAGTGCTTCAAGGATTTCCGCATCTGCAGCGTCTTCTTTTGCAAGGAGCATATTTTCGCGTATTGTACCGCTCATAAGCAGATTTCCCTGCGGAACATACGCAAAGAGCGAACGGGTGGATGTGTTTACGGGGATGCTTGTTCCGTCATCAAGATGTGCCGAGATTTCCCCGCTCTGAGGTTTAAGCACGCCCATAAGCATTTTTATCATCGTGCTTTTGCCGATACCGGAGATTCCGGAGATAAGCGTAAGCTCTCCTTTTTTTATTTCAATATTGGCATTGTCAAATACCGGGATGTCGTCGTATGCAAATGTGATGCCGGAGAAGCTTATGTGAGCAAGTCGTTTGTATACGGCGGCGGTGTCCACAGACGTGCCGTTTCCATCGTCCGGAAGGTCATAAAGCTCAAGCAGGCGTTCTGCTGAGGCAACAGCACTGTAATAACGCGAAAGGCTTCCGGAAAGACCGGCAAACGGTGCCTGAATCTGACCGATAAGCTGCATTATGGCAGTGAAATCACCGTAGCCAAAGCCTGCGGCACCGGTGAGAATTTTCCCTGCGCCCCAAAGCACAGCGTAGACATATCCGCAATTGATGATTGTGGAGAAGCCCGAGCTTGCACCGTTGGAGAAAAGCGCGCGTATCATCTTCTTTTTATATTGCTTTTCAGCGCGCTCGCTCTCTCCGGTTTCTATGCGTTTTTCCATATTGAAGGCTTTTATTACAAGGAGATTTTCGCATGCCTCCTGAATAAATGAGCGCAGCTTTCCTCCCGCTTCCTGAACGGATTTGTGAGTTTTTTTCATAACGCCGCGGAATGAGCGGGCAAAAAGGAAAAGCGCAAGCCCGCCGCAGAGGATGATAAGTGCAAAGGTACGGTCCACAAAGAAAACCGCAACGAGCGCACCTAAAAGCCGCGTTGCAAGCCCGACAACATTAGGAATGAGAGTGGAGACATTGTCGCTTACAACGGAGACATCGTTGAAAAGACGGTTCAGGACCTCACCGCTGTGGTATTTTGACACCGAGGTGTATTCTTTTTTCAGAAGTTTTGAAAAAACGCTTTTGCGAAATGAGATATCAAGGCGTGCCGTTGTGCGTGCCGCTAAAAGCTGAACCGAGAAAGACAGAAGTATCTGAAACGCAACAACTGCTATGAAAATAACGGACGCGTTGCGAACACCTGTCATATCTCCTGCTACGGCACAGTTTATGACATTTCGCATTGCAAGCGCGAAATAGACGGACAGAGCGGCAGATGCAGCGTTGAGAAGCGTCACAAGCAGCATCCACGGCATCTCTTTCTTTGAGGTTTGCGCCATAAAGCGCAGTGTCCTGCTGTGCTTCAAGAAAATCAGTCCTTTCATTGACCGAAAACAGTTTTTTCTATTTATAATATTAACATATTAAAAAAAATAAGTCAAATTATATAAGCTTTAAAAGCAAAATTTCCCCGGAATAAACTTCGCTTGTTCTGCGCAAGATAATTTTGCACAAAAAAGTAAGGAGGTTTTTTACAAATGAACGAAAATGCAAACAAAAGTATTCAGTGCTGTGTCACATCCTGCAAGCATCACTGCTCGGGCGTTGACTATTGCTCACTCGACAAAATCCATGTCGGAACTCACGAGAAGAATCCGACGCAGGATCAGTGCACTGACTGTCAGTCCTTCGTAATGAAGAACAGCTGCTGCTAAAAGAGCAGAAAAGGAAAAGATGTCAAAAGCCGCCGGTTTTTGACATCTTTTTTTAGAATTAAATTACATATTACTTTCTTCTTCAATAATATTTTTCAGCCTTGCTTCGCAGAAATCAAGGAACTTCGGGAACAGAGCTTCGTCGATGAATTGATTTTCTCCCGTTTCAAGAAGTACTTTTGACTTTTCCTCCGTGTCGTTGTTCCAGGTGTGGTTTGCCATAAACACGTCAACTTTCTCGTTGCGCAGACGGTTTATCGAGTTAAAATAATCGCTGCGGGCATTTTCATATTCAAAGGTGTTTTTGCGGAGTGTATTTGCTCCGGCACCGCCGAAGGTTCCTACGCGGTATGTTTTCCCGCCGTCCGTGACATCGAAAAACATTGAAATTGTGCCTTTTGTATGACCGGGAGTTTCAACAAAGCGGATGCTTGTATTTCCGAGCGAGAGTACATCTCCGTCTTTTACCGTTATGTCTGCGGTGAAATACTTTTTCGCGGCTTCAAAATCGTCTTTTCCGATTATGGTTTTCGCTCCGGATAATCCGGCAAGCTCTGCCGTGCCTGCTGTGTGATCCCAATGCCAGTGCGTGTTGATTATATATTTGATATCCTTAGGGTTAAAGCCGAGCGTGTGAATAGAGTGGACAACAAGGTAAAGCGTGTTTGCATATCCGGTGTCGATAAGAATAAGACCGTCGCCTGTATCAATAAGATGCGAGCAAGCCTGATAGGTTCCGACATAATAAAGATTGCCGATCATTTTAAACGGGCGCATTTCGCCCTCATAGCCATTGAGTTTTTTTCTTGGAAACATTTTTCTTCTACCTTTCGAAAATTTTTGTTTTATTTATATATTCGCGGAAGGCTTTCATATAACTGAAAGAATGTGCATCTTTTTTTCGCACAAGGCTTACTTCCGCGTATATTGCCTCTTTTAACGTTATTGCGTGAAGACTTGAATTGCGTTCTATAAGTCTTCTGAATAAAAAGCCGACTGCCGCACCGCTTGATATTATAGTTTCGATTGTGGAAAGCTGCCCGGTCTGAAGCAGTATATTCGGCACGACTCCTGAAGCAGAGAACCAGCGCTTGATTTCCTCTGTCTGATAAAAACCGTTTTTGTACAGAACGAGAGGAACACCGTGCAAGTCAGATGCCTTAATTTCTTCTTTCTTTTGCAACGGATGTCCTTTTGGGACACAGCAGGCAATTTCAAGCATTCCGAGCTTTTCCGATACAAGATTTTTCTCGATAGGCTTGTTGTGTGGAAGAAAAATCATATCAAGAAAGCCGTCAGAAAGGCGGCGCGAAAGCTCAAAGCTTCCGCTCTCGCTGATTTCAAGCGACAGGTCGGGATTGTTTTTTGCGAAATCGTTATATATCCCGGGGAGAACAAGTGAGCCGATCATCGGAGGAACACCGAGGCGCAAAAGATTGCGCTTATTGCCGAGCTCATTCATAACGCGTTCTGCGGTATCGGCACGGGAAAGCAGGTCTCCGCACATTTCAAAAAGCTTTTCACCGGCTTCCGTGAGCGACATCCCGCGATGGTGACGAAAGAACAGCGTAACGCCGAATTCGTCTTCAAGGTCCTTGATTGCGTTTGAGAGAGAAGGCTGCGATATATGGAGATATTCTGCCGCGGCAGACACGCTTTGATATACACAGACAGTGTTAAAATATTTCAACTGAACAAGATTCATTGCATCACCACCATACTTATAATTATATAGCATATAGCTATAATTGTCAATGAAATATATATTTCACAAATGCACTGCGCCGTGATATTATTATAGTAATATATTGTATTTCGGAGGTTTTTACATATGAACACACATAAGATAGCGGTTATTGCCGGAGACGGAATAGGCCCCGAGGTTATAGCGGAGGGTATAAGGGTTCTTGATGAAGCGGCACGGCTTGACGGTGGATTTAGGTTTGAATTTACTCATTTTCCGTGGGGATGCGAATACTACCGTGAAACCGGGAGAATGATGGCGGAGAACGGCATAGAGACACTTTCTGCGTTTGATGCGATTTTTCTTGGTGCGGTGGGCGCGCCGGGAGTTCCGGATCATATCTCGCTGTGGGATCTTCTTCTCGTCATAAGAAAAAGCTTTGACCAGTATATCAATCTTCGTCCGGTAAAGCTTCTTCGCGGCGCTCCATGCCCGCTGAAGGGTGTGGAAATCCGGGATGTTGATATGACCTTTGTTCGTGAAAACACTGAGGGCGAATACGCCGGTAGCGGCAGTTGGTTGTTCAAGGGTAAGGAAAACGAGGTTGTTATACAGGACGGAGTTTTCTCCCGCAAGGGCTGCGAGCGCGTTATACGCTATGCCTATGAGCTTGCAAAGGCACAGGGAAAGACACTTACCAGCATAAGTAAGGCAAATGCACTCAATTATTCCATGGTATTCTGGGATCAGATCTTTGAAGAAGTCGGACGTGAGTATCCCGAGGTTAAGACATACTCTTATCTTGTTGATGCGGCAAGTATGTTTATGATAAAGGATCCCGCGCGCTTTGAGATCGTTGTAACATCAAATCTTTTCGGTGATATTCTTACGGATCTTGGTGCGGCAATTGCAGGCGGTATGGGACTTGCAGCGGGCGCAAACCTTAATCCCGAAAGAAAGTTTCCGTCAATGTTTGAGCCGATACATGGCTCGGCACCTGATATTGTCGGAATGAAAAAATCAAACCCGCTTGCAACCGTGTGGTCGGCAAGCCAGATGTTAGACTTTTTCGGTCACGAGGATTGGGGGAAAATTCTTATCGAATGTATCGAAGAGGTTCTTGTCGAGAAAAAGGTTTTGACCCCCGACCTTGGCGGAAACGCGAATACAACAGAGGTGGCGGATGAAATAATCCGAAAGATGAGAGAATACAAGAGATAAAGTTTCAAAGGGATTGCAGCAAATGTATTTCGCTGCAATCCCTGGTACAATAAAAGTGTAAGTCAATTAACTATTGATGTAGTTGATTGCTTGCACTTATTTTTTTATAATAAGAGATGAAATGGTCTGACGTACAATCCCTTGGATTTCGCATCCGCGATAAAGACTGTCAACCATTCTCTTTGAGACTTTAGAAAAATAGTGCAGAATGAGCAAATCGGACCCGAAGTAGTACATAAGTACGTCGAGAGGTCCGATAAGCTTTACGCATAAAGTGTAACTAAATCCTCAAATTCGGCAGAAGCCGAATTTGAGGATTTACTTTTAAACTTTTAATCATATACTTTTTCAATGTTATCTGCAAAAAATATCACTTTTACACTTTATGCGCTCTGGGCTGTTTTGCTACAGCCCCGATTTTTTTACTCTTCATTGAAAAAGTAATCATGCGATACGTGAACGTCCGGAAACTGCTTACGGTATTCTTTCATCATTGCCCGGTCAATTTTAGGAAGAAATCCCTTATATTTTTTGTAGCATTTACTCATATGCGAGCAGTCTGCAAAGCCGCACATATCGGAGATATATTGCATTGAATATTGTGTGTGGGCGAGCGCGAACTGTGCACGGATAACGCGTATCATAACAAGATATGTCATTGGAGATACATCGAGGTATCGCTTGAAAAACTTAAAAAGATTTGTCCGGCAAAGCCCGATTGCTGTTGCAAGGCTTTCGCCCGTTAATTTCTTTGAGTAATTTTTATGAATATACGTCATTGCATTAAGCACCGGAAGAAGACGCTTTAAAAAAACGGAAAGTGCTGTCTTTTTTTGTTTTTCGGAAAGCGTAAATTCCGGCAGGGAAAAGAACTTTTCGATAGATTTAAGCGACGGAACGGAAAATAGATTCTTTGCTTCTTCGAGAGAGGCGGGGGAAAGCGTAACCGTGCGCACCGGCTCAAAGCCCAGCTCCTTAGAAAATGCGGGCAGAAGCAGATGTGTTATGGAATTTATATATGCCGCGTGGTCAACGTTTTTGTAGATATGATATTCCATAAATATATGCGCAACGGAGAGCTTGCTGTCAGGTGAGAACTCCGGATAGTGCATCGTTCCGGGCGGAACAACAACTGCGCTGCCGGGGCGGCACCGGATATCTCCGTGCTCGGTGCGAAGGAGAAACTCTCCGTCAAAGCATATCCATATACATGGATAGTCCGTGTGGCGCGGCAAGCCGTATTCCTCCTCGATTTTATCTATGTGAGTTATTACGCTAATGCTTCCTTTTTCGGTGAGATACGGAGCGATAGAGGATAAAGAGCTTAAAATAATGGTGTTTTTGTTTTTTTTCATCTCGTTCTCCATTTTCTCCATCCTTTCAACCGCTTATTTATAATATATCACTATTCGTTTTGGTTTGTCAACATAGAAAACCTTGTAAAAAAATTTTTAAAAACGTGAACGATTTTTCTAATTTGAGATTACATAGAGTGTATAATGAAGTTACAATGTAATACAATTTTAAAGAATCAGGGGTGATGGAAAAAATTTTGAAAGGGGATATCCCCTTTAGTGTTGTAGTTACAACACTAAACCTACCTAAATAGAAAATG
>SVLF01000018.1 GCA_015068085.1 Oscillospiraceae bacterium | reverse complement strand
CCTTTAGGGGCAAGCCGGTGAAAGCGTTGCGGTTGGCAGACCTTTCGGTGAGCCTATAGGCTCAGCCGGCATTATGCCCTAAGGGGGCAGTGCAAACTACCGGCACGGCCGGTAGTCATGATTTACTCGAATTTTTAAACTCCGTCGGAGTTATGCCGGTTTTAGCCTTGAATACACGTGAAAAATAATGAATTGACGAATATCCCAAAAGCTCTGCAATGTCGGAAATTGAAAGGTTCCCTTCGTTTATCAGAATTTTTGCGCGTTCAAGCTTTAAGTGGGTGTAATAGTCCATAATAGAATAACCCGTGTTCTTTTTAAACAGCGCTTTCAGGTGACTTTTACTGAACAACACGCCGGCGCAGACCTCGTCGAGCGTTGTTGTTCCGTAAATTTTCTCCGTGAGCGCTTTTATTATAGAATCAGTTATAAGACGGTCGTTGCGCGTTCCTGCCGCTACGCTTTTTCGCGCCTGGCGGTCTATTATCCCTTCGCTTTGCATAAGACGGATAAGAAGCTCTTCAAGCCGCAGCTTTAAAAGCTGGAGATTTCCGCGTGCGGCATCTTGCTTTAAGTTCATTTTTTTCTGATAGAGAATATCGGGTGGGTCGGTAAAGGTTTCAAAGCCGAGCCTTAAGAGACTTTCAACAAGCTCTTTTTCTTCTTCGGAAAGAGACATCATGCGCTTTTCAAAAAAACGCATTGCAGGGCTTTTGCATACAAATGAGATTATAACAACCTCTGCGCTTTCGCCGTTTGCCCATATGTTGTGATATTCATTCGGAAGGTGGAATATAGCTTCGCCGCTCTCAAGCGTATAACCGGTGCTTCCTGCCATGACGCCTACACTTCCGCGGCGGATATATGCAAGCTCCCAGAAATCATGGCTTTCTCCCGTGAACAGAAAATCGGGCGTATAGTTAAAGTCGTGAAGCGTAACAACGTGTGAAACATCAAGCTCGCAGCAGAGCGGGGTGGGAATAAATTCGTCCATGAAAAAACCTCCGTAAAACCAGAATTGTCCGAAAGTGCAAATCAAACATCACATAATATAAAGACAAATTAAAGCTTATTAATTATAATATACACAAATAAAGCATTTTTTGCAAGAGGAGATTTTGAAAAATGAGTAAAACTGTTAAAGTTTCAAACCCATCAAGACTTTGCCTCTTTGGCGAGCATCAGGACTATCTCGGTCTTGAGGTCGTTGCCGTTGCAATCAACCTGCGTTTTTCGGCAGAGGTAACTCCCCGCGATGACAGCATAATCAGAATAAAAATCCGCGATGAAAAGCTTGATACCCTCAATGTTGAAAATACAGAGGGGCTCTATCAGGAATATCTTACAGACATTTCAAAAGAAATTGTCTACGACAGCGATGAGGATTTTATGCGCAGTACGATAAATGTGTTGCTTAAAAAAGGCTATGAGCTGCGCGGCTTTGACATCAAGATGGATTCGGAGATTCCGATAGGCAAGGGTATGTGCTCATCAAGCACGATGGTCGTTGCAATTGTAAAGGCGCTTCTTGAAGGAATAGGACATCCAGATGCAAAGGACCCGTATAAAATTGCACAGATTGCATTTGATGCAGAGGTCGCAGAGTTCGGTCATCCGGGCGGTATGATGGATCAGTATGCATCCGCTCTCGGCGGGCTTATCAACCTCAAGTTTGCAAACGGCACGGAGGCATTCCCGATAAACCGCTCGCTTTCCGGCGCGTTTATCCTGTTTGACTCGCTTGAGCGCAAGGACACCTTAAACGTTCTCGCGGCATCAAAAATCCCGACTCTTGAAGGGCTTGAAATGCTTAAAGAATACGGCATTGAAGGAATACACCACCTTGCTTTCGGCGGCGCGGATGTTTCGCTTGTTGACAAGCTCGATGATTTCCGCCGCAAGAAGGTGCTTACAAATATCGACAACTACAAAATTCTCAAAAAGGGAATTGAGCTTTTAAATCAGGACGGCGATATCGACGAAGAGCTTGGCGCGCTTATTTACGCTCATCACAAGAATCTCCGTGACGGTCTTGGCATTTCCACCGCTACGATTGAAAAAATCCTCGATTGTGCAATTGCAAATGGTGCATACGGCGGAAAGATAAATGGTTCGGGCGGCGGCGGATGCTGCTTTGTCTATGCTCCGCGCGATAAAGCGGAAGCGATCATTGAAGCAGTCGGAAAGCTCGGTTATCCGGGGAAAATCCTCGTTCAGGATACCGGCGTAAGAGTAGATTAAAGGAGGTTACATACAATGATTAAATTCGGAACAGGCGGCTGGCGTGCAATAATCGGCGATGAGTTTATCAAGTCAAACATCGTCTCTCTTGCACAGGCAGTCGCAGACGACATAATTGAAAAAGGCAAAAAGGACGTTGGTATAGTTATCGGTTATGACCGCCGCTTCCTTTCAGACTTTGCGGCACAGTGGGTTGCAGAGGTTTTTGCAGGAAACGGAGTAACGGTTCATTTTGTTGACCGTATTGCCCCCACTCCGCTTGTTATGTACGGCGTAAAAACGCTCGGCACACCATATGGTATGGCGATTACCGCAAGCCACAACCCGGCTGAATATAACGGCATTAAGGTGTTTATCGAAGGCGGCAGGGATGCAGATATCTCCATCACGCAGGAGTTTGAAAAGCGCATCGAAGCCGGCGTTACGGTAAAGCAGATGGATTTTGAAAAAGCAAAGGCAGCAGGAATAATTAAAATTGCGGACTTGTATAATTCGTATATTGATAGTATAATTAGTATGATAAACATGGATGCTATCCGTGCAAAAAATATGCGTGTGCTTCTTGACCCGATGTTCGGCGTATCGAAAACTGCGCTTTCCACGGTTCTTATGACTGCACGCTGCGATGTTGATACTATCAACGAGCGTCACGATACGCTCTTCGGCGGACGTCTTCCGTCTCCGTCGGCTCATACGCTTGCAAAGCTCTCCAATATGGTTGTTGAGGAAGGGTATGACCTCGGTATCGGTACTGACGGCGATGCTGACCGTATCGGCATCATTGACGAGAACGGAAAATTCGTTCATCCGAACGAGATTATGATGCTTCTTTACTACTATCTCTTAAAGTATAAGGGATGGAGAGGTGATGTTGTAAGAAACGTTGCAACAACCTGCATCCTTGACCGCATTGCGGATGATTTCGGTCAGAAGTGCCACGAGGTTCCGGTAGGCTTTAAGCACATAAGCGGAATGATGGAAAAGACGGACGCGCTTATCGGCGGTGAGTCCTCCGGCGGTCTCACAATCCGCGGGCATATCAAGGGCAAGGACGGTATTTTTGCATCAAGTCTTCTTGTTGAGATGATTTGCACAACGGGCAAGCACTTATCCGATCTTCTTGCAGAGATTTACGAAAAGTACGGCTATATGCAGATGATGGAGTTTGACACAAAGTTCTCCGTTGAAAAGAAAGAGGAAATGCGCCGCGTTCTTTATGAAGAAGAAGCACTTCCGGAATTTGACGTGGAGATTGCGAGCGTCAGCCGTGCAGACGGTGTTAAGGTAACCTTTGAAAACGGCGGTTGGATTATCGCACGTTTCTCAGGTACTGAGCCGCTTATCCGTATTTTCTGCGAGATGGAGAGCAAAGAACACGCAGACAAGATGATAGCAACCATGCGCGAGTTCCTCGGAATATAAATAAAGTCAGAAAAGGGTGTTTCATATGAAAGTATTGGTAACAGGCGGTTGCGGCTTTATCGGCTCGCACATTGTAGACCGTCTCTGTGAGGCGGGGCACACTGTCGCAGTTTGCGACAACCTCTCAACGGGTAATATTGCAAATTTAAACCCGAAGGCAAAGTTTTATGAAGTAGATATAAAATCACCGAAGTTCCGCACCGTGGTGGAGGAGTTTGCTCCCGAGGTAATCTATCACGAGGCGGCACAGATTGATATTCAAAAGTCAATCCGGGAGGTGAGCTTTGATGCGGAGACCAACGTTGTCGGCACGGTAAAGGTGCTTGAGGCAGTGCGTGATTTCGGCGTGAAGAAGATTATCTACGCATCCAGCGCGGCAGTTTATGGAAATCCGGAGTATCTCCCGGTTGACGAGAACCACCCGAAGGCTCCGATGTCCTTCTACGGAATATCAAAGTTTACTCCGGAATACTACATTAAGACATTCTCGGATATGTACGGCTTTAAGTACACAATCCTCCGCTATGCAAACGTGTTCGGCGTGCGTCAGGACCCGAAGGGTGAGGGCGGTGTTGTGTCCATCTTCACCGACAAGCTGCTCCGTGGCGAAACACCGATAATCTTCGGAGACGGTGAGCAGACACGTGACTTTGTTTACGTCGGAGATATCGCAGGCGCAAACTTTGCGGCTCTCACGGCAGGTGATAACGAGATTATAAACGTTTCCACCTGCAAGAAAACAACGGTAAATGAGCTTGTTGATATTATGTCCGGGGGCAAGGTTCGCGCTGAATACAGAGATGCAAGAAAGGGAGATATTCTCCACAGCTATCTTGATAACACAAAGCTTCGAACTGTTCTCGGCTACGAGCCGCAGTACACTCTTGAGCAAGGCGTAAAGCTTACGATGGACTACTACCGCGAAAAGCTTTCAAAATAATGAAGAAGATTATAAGAAAATGGTATGCAAAGCTCGGTTTTCCGGCAGAATGGGACAGTGCGTTTGAAGCGCTTCTTGAAAAAACAGTGCTTTCGCCGTGCGCCGTTGAAGATTATGACCACAACGCAGATTTTGCAAGAAACCTTCCTATGTACCTCTATTTTTGCGAGCATTTGCAGAAAAAGTACAGTGAAAAGGGAATTGATGAAAAGTATCTGCTCGATACGCTCGGGGATATCGTTATATGGGCGAAAACGCATTACGGTATGCACCAAAGCCTCGGCATTTCGGAAACGAATTGGCTTTACCGGCATCTGACGATGAAGCTTATACGGCTCGGCAGACTTCAGTTTTGTATGGCACCGGCAGAGAACGGAACGCCGGACGGCAGAATTTCCGAAGGTGAAAATGTGCTTGAAATACACATTCCCGAGGGTGAAAAGCTTGATTGTGACGGATGTCTCAAATCCATTGACGCGGCAAAGGTGTTTTTTGCAAAGCATTTTCCGGAGTTTGAGTATAAGTATTTCACGTGCCATTCATGGCTTTTAGACAGCGCGCTCAAGAAAATGCTTCCGGAAAGCAGCAATATACTGAAGTTTCAGAAGCTTTTTGAGGTCGTTTCCGAGGATGATTCAAACAGAATTATCCGATATGTATTTTCATGGGATATGACGGAAGAAAAGCTTGGTGATGCGGTGTGTATCTCATCCTTTGCGGAAAAGGTGAAAAAACACATCCTTGCCGGCAATACCTTCCACGAATCTCTCGGCATTATAAAGAAATAACAAAAACATACACGGGTGTTTGCTGCTCGTGTATGTTTTTTCTTTCTGTGCATATAATAAAACGTACATTATTGACACAACGTACGTTTTATGCTATAATCGGAGGTGAAAAGGAGTTGAATGATATGTTGACGATAAACGCGACCGATGTGCGAAAAAACTGGAGTGAGGTATCAGACAGTGTTATACGCGAACGTCCGCGCTTTATAAAGCGCACACGTGATTATATGATGCTCTCAAATCTCGAACTTATGAATGATCTGTTGTCTGCATACACATTTACTGCGGATAAGTATACTGAGGCAGACGGAAGCATAACATTGTCCTTGAATGAGATTGATTTGGTTGAAAATGCAGAGACCGAAGCCAAAGCAAAAGAACGGTTGGCTTCTGCAATTCTTGAGTATGCTTATGAATATTACAATGATTATAAGACATATTCCGCGGCACCTAACAGAAAGTCCCATATTCCGTATGTATTCAAGGCGATTATACTTGATGATGCCGCAAGGATTGGAGAGTGTATTCAATGCCGAGATGGAAGGAACTGAAACGTTGCTAAAACGCCAAAATTATAATAGTCATACATCAGCTAAATTAATTACTGTTTTACCTTGCTGTTTCATAAGTTCGGAATATTTGAACGCACCGCCAATGGGATATTTAACATAAGTGATTGCACAATCTGCTTTTTTTGCCATCCAGCCGTTGCGTTTGGCTATAGCATATTTAGGATGACATTCTTCGATTCCGTCAGGAATAACGGTGTCGGAATAATCCATATATTCTCCGTATCTTTTTTCGGAGGGCATATAGGCAAGAACAACATTGTATCTTATATCCGGATACTTTTGTGAAAGAGATTGTAAAACTTTGCGAGCATAGGAATCGAATTTACCCTCATTTCCTATATAGAAGCAAATCTTATCATGAGTTAGGATTAAGCTTTCAGCAGTTTTGTAAAGTGAATCTATTATATTTTCCGGACAATCCCTGTGTCCGAAAAAGGTTACTGTATATCTGTCAGACATAATAATTACACCTCATTGCTAATTTAAGTTATAATCAATAATATTATTATACCGCTATAATTAGTAATTTTCAAGTGAAATCGGTAGTTTTATCGTGAATATCACCGTTTAAATTATTATACAATAATTTAAACGAGGTGATGCTTAAGATGAACATTGATTTTATACGGGAAAGAATCTCTGCTCTCAGATTAAAGAAGGAAGTTTCGGAATATAAAATGAGCCTTGATTTGGGACATAGCAAAAGCTATATACAAAGCATTTCTTCCGGAAGAGCTGTTCCGTCACTGAATGAGTTGCTTTACATCTGTGAGTATTTTGGAGTGACGCCCAAACAGTTTTTTGATGAAGAAACAGAGGAGCCTGAGCTTGTGAATAAGTTGCTTGAATTGACACGCAAAATGAGCAGCGATGATTTGAATATGTTGGTTTCTCTTGCTGAACGTTTGAATGAAAAATAATTATGCGATGGTGGAATTCAGAAGAGACGTAACTGGAAAAATGGTACGTGAATTGCGCACAGCCATCTGGCAATGATTGCGAACGGGACAAAACAGTCCAACTTTGAAATTGTTTGGGCAATTGCGAATGCCTTGGAGTTACATCTGTATGAGCTTGTTATGATCATTGAACACGAAACAGAAAAACTGAAAGAGAACGAAACAAAATAACATACACAAGTTTGATTTGTGAAATGGAATCGACCTGTGTATGTTTTTTGGTATGACGGGCATATAAAAACAAACCTGCAGGAGCGAAAATTTGCCCCTGCAGGTTTATACATTACATATTTATTCTTTCACATATGCAACAAGTGCATCGGTGAGCTTTCTGTCACTGAAATCTCCGTCGGCATCACACAGTGTTATAAGCAGTTTTTCCATGTCGGTCGGGTTTTCCTTTGCCGACATAATTTTTTTAAGTGTTTTAAGTGCAGCGCGGTGTGGGAGAGAAAGCTCGTCAAGTATCATCTTTCCGGGAAAATGAAAAATTTTTATTTTTTCAAGCATGTGCGGCTTGAAGTTTTTTTCTACCACGAGCTTGTCGTAATAATCGCGGCACTCCGGTGGAGTGAGACCGGTGGAGAAAACAACAAGCTTTTTATCGGACAGCATATCAAAGTTTTTGGTGATAAGGTTGACTCCGTTGATTACTTCGGCATAAAGACCGCCACCGTAGATTATGGTATCGTATTGTTGGAGCTCGTTTGCCTTTACCCTGCCTGCTTCTGCAATTTCGCAACCGAGATCCTCTGCAATCCATTCGGCATAGGCTTTTGTGGAAGCGTATTTCGTTTTGTAAATTACAATTGCATTCATGTATAAGCCTCCGCTCGGTAGTCTGGATACCGATTATTATGCTTATTTCCGGCGCTTAATGCCGACTTTTTTTACTTTTGTTTGTCCTCAAAGTCAGCCATAGGACTGCGGATGAGAATATAGGTTGATGCGTCGCAGTAGTTGTGGGAGTAGAGATACTTTGCGCTGATAGGATTCTTTTCATCTTCAAAATACTCATTAAGGATAAAATCAACCTCGCCGGCATCAAGTGCTTCCATAAGCTTGTCTGCGGGATATTCCTTTATTACAAGGTCTGCACGTGCGCCTGCCGCCATTTCGTATGCAATATCGACGTTTATTCCCACAAGCTCGCCTGCGTCATTGCGGTAATTGAGCGGGAAGTTATCATCAGAGCAGACGCCGACGGTGATAACTCTGCCGTCGATTTTCTTATAATCTGACGGGCGCACATAAGGATCCTCGGGGTTCGCGTAAGGAGAGTGGGCGTCGGCAATCTTCTGTGCCGTGCCGTTGTTCAGAATTGACGTGAATGCGGTATCGACGTGAATAATAAACTCCTGTGTGTTAAGGGAAATTGCACGGAGCTGTTTTTCAACAAAGGTGATTTCTGTCGGAATAAAATCATCGGTTTTTTCAAGCTCGTGATGTGCATATACCGCCGGAAGAACCATACCGTGAATTTTCTTGTTGCGAAGTGCGGAAAGTCCATTTTCAGCGGATGAGAATTTCACGATATCCGGGTCACCGATAAGGTCCTTGATTTCCTTTCCGGGAACAAGCTCCTCTACAGTACCGAGCTTATATCCGTCGAACTGGTCGGCAACGAGAAAGCCGATTTCCGGTGGCTCTTTATATCCGCATGCGGAAAAGAGGGAAACTGCCATTACCGACAGCAGAATAATGCTTATAAGTTTTTTCATTTGTAAAACACACTCCTGTTTGTAGTTAAATAATATTATACGCTATTTCTGTTTCGATTACAAGTAAAATTTACCTTTTACACATCGTACATACTGTAAAGACTGTGATACAGCCCTTGCTTTTTCATAAGCTCGTCGTGGCTGCCCTGCTCGGCAATGCCGTCCTCGGTAAGAACGAGGATTTTGGATGCGTTTTTGATGGTGGTAAGACGGTGCGCTATGGTAAGGGTTGTTCTGCCCTTCGCAAGCTCGGAAAGAGACTGCTGAACAATATGCTCGCTTTCGTTGTCAAGCGCGCTCGTTGCCTCATCAAGAATGAGAACCGGGGGGTTCTTGAGGAAAACCCGGGCAATGCTTATGCGCTGCTTCTGACCGCCGGAAAGCTTAACGCCACGTTCGCCGACAAATGTGTTGTATCCGTCGGGGAGCTGGGATATAAACTCGTGTGCGCCGGCAAGGCGTGCAGCGCGCTCTATTTCCTCGCGGGATGCACCGGGAAGCCCGTATTCGATGTTGTCGTAGACGGTTCCGGAGAAGAGATAAACATCCTGCTGGACAATTCCGATCTGAGAACGGAGTGATTTTGTTGTGACGGAGCGGATGTCTGTGCCGTCAACAAAAATCGTGCCGTCTGTAACGTCGTAAAAACGCGGTATGAGGTTGCAAAGCGTGGTTTTTCCGGCACCTGACGGTCCTACAAGGGCGACATTTTCGCCCTTTTTAATATGCAGGTTTATTCCGGTAAGCACATTTTCACTGCTGTCGCCGTAGTGGAAGCTTACATTGTCAAACACTATGTCGCCGGAGATGGAAGCAAGGTCTGTTGCGCCGGGAATATCTTTTATTTCAACCGGCTCGTCAAGAACCTCGACAAAACGCTCAATTCCCGTTATGCCGCGCTGGAACTGCTCGGTGAATTCAACGATTCTGCGGATCGAGGTTAAAAGCGTTGAAACGTAGAGCAGATACGCCATAAAATCCGGCGGGGTTATGCGCCCGTTCATCATAAAGAAAGAGCCGGCAACCACTACCACTATATACATAAGCCCGTCGAAAAAACGTGTGGTACTGCCAAAGCCTGCCATATAACGGTAGGTTTCTTTTTTTGTGTCGAGAAATTCCTCGTTTCCGTGCTCGAACTTTTCGCGTTCAATATCCTCGTTTGCAAAGGATTTTACCACGCGCACGCCGAGAAGCGAATCCTCAACGCTTGCATTTATTTCGCCGAGCTGATTGCGCGAGCGCTTGAACGCACGGCGCATACGGCGGTTAAAGCGCGTCGAACAGAAAATCATAACAGGGATGATGGCAAATATTATGAGCGTGAGCCATACATCGGTTGCGCATAAAATTGCAAATGAAACAGCAATCTTTATCCCTGCAATGAAAAACTCCTCGGGGCAGTGGTGCGCAAACTCTGTTATGTCAAAGAGGTCGCTTGTGATTCGCGTCATAAGCTGACCGACCTTGGTGTTGCTGTAATATGAATACGAAAGCTCCTGCAGATGCGAGAATAAATCACGGCGCATATCAGTTTCTATCCTTGCGCCCATAACATGACCGGTGTTCTGCATAAAGTAGTTTGCGATAACATCTATGATGCGGAGCGTGATATATAAAATTCCGACGGAGAGAATCGTTCGCGCGGTAAGTGCATGGATATCGTTCATGCCAAGTTCAGTAAGAAAACGGACGATGAGCGGAAGAACAATATCGCAGACCGTGGTAAGCATTGCGCAGAAAAGATCGAGAACAAGAATAAGCTTGTATTTTTTGAAATATGGGATAAAACGAGAGAGAAGATATCCGGTGCTTTTCTTTGAAGTGTTCATTGGTTTGTCTCCTCTTCTTCGTAAGCTGCTCTCCAGTCGCAGGTGTATGTGAATGCGATTTCATCACCGTTCTCCGGCTTGTACTGACTGTAGCCGACATCCGGGCTTTTTCCGTTTACCGTATAAAGCCAGCCGGAAAACTCGCCGCAGTCAAGCTCGTAAAGGTTCGATATCCCTTTTATGTAGGTTGAGCCGTATGCAGGAGTTTCTGAAAAGTCGAGATGAAGCTTTCTTTCGCGGACGGTGCGGGAGAGAATGTCAAAAACGCTCTCACCGGCATTGAAGCCCACCTCGCACTTTTCGATAATCGCGCCGTCTTCGGGGAGAAGTCCGCGCTTCTCTGCGGAAAGGGCAGATGAGGAGAGGGCATCGTCACAGCGGATTTCGAGAGAACAGGTGTAATCGTAAGTTCCTACAGTGGTGAACAGCTTATCATTTTGCGCCTCGGGAAGTATAAGTTCTTTTCCTGCGTTGTTGCCGCATGCAGTGAGGAAAAGAAACGCGAGCGAGAAGATAAAAATACACAGTTTTTTCATTGGTTTTGCCTCCGTAAGTAAAAATAGATTTTAATGTTCGGTTAATATTTCAAATTTTAATTGTAATTTCTGTAAAAAAGTGATATGATAAAAGGTGCTTTTTCAAAGCAGAAAAGGAGAAACTGTATGGATAAAAGAGAAAAACTCGGTATACCGAAATATACATTAGGTGAAGAGCTTGTGAATTCAATATCTCACGGCTTGGGTGCGGTATTCGGCATCGTTGCGCTTGTGTTTTGCGTTGTATTCAGCGCACGTCAGGGTGATGTGTGGAAGATTGTGTCAAGCTCGATATACGGTGCGTCGATGATTGTGCTTTATTCGATATCAACAATTTACCATGCACTCGGAATAAATCTTGCGAAAAAGGTTTTCAGAACGCTTGACCACTGCAGTATATATTTTCTTATCGCCGGCACTTATACGCCGTATACGCTTGTTGCTATGCGGGAAAGCTCGGGCATTTTAATTTTCTGTATTGTGTGGGCTGCCGCTGCGATAGGAATTGTGTTAAATGCAATAAATGTCCATAAGTTCCGCGTGGTTTCAATGATAATATATATAGCCATGGGATGGGCGATAATTTTCTCCGCACGTGACCTTGTGGCATCGGTGGCGCCGGCAGGTGTAGTTCTCCTTGTGGCAGGCGGCGTGCTGTATACTATTGGTGCTGTGCTCTATGGAATAGGTAAGACGAAAAAGTATATGCATTCGGTTTTTCACTTTCTCGCATTAGGCGGAAGTGTTTGCCACTTTATTTCTGTCTTCGCTTATGTTATAATGTAGATATATTATTATAACTCGGTATCGACGCTTATGTTGGTAACGCCGTTGCGTTCAAATTCGCGTATATATGCCTCACGGCGCGGAACAAGCTCGTCTGAGTCGTATGCTCCCTCCGTGATATCGCGGTGGGCAAGCTCCTCTGCGAGGATTTCAAAGAAAACGGTGTCTTCATAGTCCATAATGGCTTCGTGGATGCCGCCCTCGGAAAATGCTTTTGAGGGAAGGATTTCTCCGTCAACCTCTTCAAAAAGAGTGTTCATATCAAATTTTGGGCATTGTGAGAACAGATAGCTTTCAACCTCGTCAAAATCGGGAATGCGGTCGTTGCCGCGTGCGGAATTTAAGACCCAGTTGCCGATGTAGGCAAGGTCGAGCAGTCTGCGAAACTGTTTTGATGTAAAGTCTATGTTCATTTAATTCACCTCAGATTATATTATATTATACAACATATGATTTTCTTTTTCCACATATAAATTAATCGAAAATAAAATTTTTTAAAAATTGTCGGGAGATGTCAGCTATGAGCAGGATAAATCTGTGTGTGCTCTTCGGCGGTGCGTCGAGTGAGCATGAGATATCCTTAAAATCCGCAGCAAGTGTTCTTCGCGGGCTTGATACGGAAAAGTACAACATAATTACAGTGGGAATAACAAAGCAGGGAGATTGGTTTTATCTTCCGTCAGTTACTCCCGATGAGGTTATCGGCAACTTGTGGCAAAGCTGTAAAAAAGAGCCCTGCACCGTATCGGTCAGCCGATCGGACCGTGGAATTGTATCCATGGCGAGCGGAAAGGTATTGCCTGTGGATGTTGTTTTCCCTGTGCTTCACGGTGAAAACGGTGAAGACGGAAGAATTCAGGGGCTTTTTGAGCTTGCGGGGATTCCGTGCGCGGGACCGGGGTGTCTTTCGTGTGCTGTGTGTATGGATAAGTCCGTAACAAAGCTCATTGCCGCGACAACAGGTGTGCGTCAGGCAGACTGGGTGCTTGTTACAGATAAGAATTGGTCAGAAAAAAAGGTTGAGGAAATAGAAAATAAATTTTCTTATCCTGTGTTTATAAAGCCTGCGGGAACCGGGTCATCCGTCGGCACTGCAAAGGCGAATGACCGTAACGGGCTTATCGCGGGAGTGGAGGCAGCACTTCCGTTTGGCGGGAAGGTGCTGGTTGAAGAATACATCAACGCCCGTGAGATTGAAACTGCGGCGCTCGGAAACGGCGAACCGGAGATTTCTGTGTGCGGTGAGGTGGTTGCCTCGCGTGAGTTTTATTCATATGAGTCAAAATATTTAGACGGAACATCGAAAATAGTGATTCCGGCAGAGCTTTCGCCGGAAACCTCGGAAAAGATACGCGATTATGCAAAGCGGATATATATGGCGCTCGGCTGCCGCGGTCTTTCAAGGGTGGACTTTTTTGTCGACAAGACAAACGGCGAAATAGTTTTCAATGAAATAAATACCATTCCCGGGTTTACGGATATAAGTATGTATGCAAAGCTTTTTGCGGCGTGCGGTGTTGAGTTTACGGAGCTGCTTGACAGAATCATTGCGTGTGCATTGGAGGAGTAGGAAATGGATAACCGTGCAATCGGTGTTTTCGATTCGGGACTCGGCGGGCTTACGGCGGTTTCTGAGATTATGAGGCTTTTGCCGAATGAAAGAATAGTTTATTTCGGTGATACGGCACGTGTACCGTATGGAACACGCTCACGTGAGACGATAATGCGTTATGTGAGTGAGGATATTGATTTTCTGCAGAGCTTTGATATAAAGGCTGTTATTATGGCGTGCGGAACGGCAAGCTCGGTGTCGCTTCCGCAGATACGCGAAATTTACGATATTCCGATAATCGGAGTGGTGGAGCCGGCATCCCGTGCGGCGTGCAATGCCACAAAAAACTTGAAAGTCGGAATAATCGGAACGAGCGCGACTGTAAAAAGCCGCTCATATGAGAGAGAGATACTAACCGCGCTTCCCGGTGCGGAAATTTACACGGCGGCATGTCCGCTCTTCGTTCCGCTTGTTGAAAACGGGAGAACGAACCCCGATGACATTGTTCTTGCGACGATGGTTGAAGAATATCTTACTCCGATAAGAGAAGCAGGCGTTGACACGCTGATTATGGGATGTACGCATTATCCGATTATAGAGCGGGCAATCGCACGGTTTATGGGAAACAGCGTTTCTCTCATAAACCCCGGGCTTGAGGCGGCAAGGTTTTTGCAGGAATGTGAAGATATAGAAAAAAGCTGCGGAGCGGCAGAATATCGCTTTTTTGTTTCGGATGACCGCAGCGGTTTTATGGAAAACGCATCTAAATTCCTCGGCGGCAAGCTTTGCGGAGAAGTGGAAATTGCGTCTGCGGGAAAATAAATAAAAGGAAGTTTTATCATAATGAAAAAGGATGTTATAATTACAATACGAGGTCTTCAGACTTTTGAGGATACCGGAGAAGATAATGTTGAGCTTGTGACGAACGGGCGGTTTTATAACAAGGGCGGATGTTATTACGTTTCATACAAGGAAAGCGAGCTTACGGGACTTGGAAATACCACTACAACCGTAAAAATCGAAAAGGATAAGGTTACCGTAATCCGCTTCGGCGACCTTGAATCGCATATGATTTTCGAAGAGGGGCAGAAGCATATTTCGTATTACGATATGGGCTTCGGTGGGCTGACGGTCGGCGTAAATACGCGCAGTATCGACAAAAACCTTACCGATGCCGGCGGAAATATGCGGATAGATTACGCTATGGAAATAAATAATTCAATAGCGGGTGAAAGCGCACTGTGTATGGATATACGTGAAGCTGCGCCGGAAATTGTAAATTAAAATACGGAGGATAAGATAATGAAAAGAAAAGCATTGAAAACTATCGCACTTGTTCTTGCAATTGCAATGTCGCTCTCTCTTTGCGCATTTGCCGCAGAGGTGGATTACGGCAAGAAGCTTGATGAAGCACTCGCTCTGTATAAGGATAACGGGCTTTATTCAAATAACGAAACAGACTACGTCCGCGAGGCACTTCTTGAAATGTTCGAGGAGGATGAAGAGCTGTTCTATAAGCTTGTAAACAAAATTTACGGGCGCGACGACAGATATTCAAAGTATATGACTCCCGAAAAATACGAGGAGTCGTATGAGCAGACAAACTCAATGGTCGGTATCGGCGTTGTCATTACTACAACGGATGACGGATATCTCACGGTGCAGAGTCTTATGGACGGTCCGGCAAAGGCTGCCGGAATTTTGCCCGGCGATAAGATCGTTGAGGTAGACGGTATGGACATCACGGGCTACCTTCCGGCAGAGGCGGGAGCGTTCATCCGCGGCAAGGAGGGAACTAACGTAAAGCTCAAAATCCTCCGCGGCGAGGAAAAGCTTGAGCTGTATGTCCGTCGTGCTACCGTTGCGACATCGGATGTAACCTCTGCATACATAAGCGACAAGATAGGTTATATCGAGCTTTCATATTTCCACGGAATCAACACGTTTATAGATTTTATGGAAGCATATGATGACTTTGAGGAAAAGGGCGTAAATACAATCATTCTCGATCTTCGCAACAATCCCGGCGGTGAGCTTAACTGCCTTATCAATATTATGGATAACGTAATCCCCGAAAAGGAAGTTCCGTATCTTATGGCATGGCAGACAAAGCCGTTCCTTGTAAAAACCTTCTTCTCCGAGGGTTATGGTTGGGAGTTTAACAAGTTCATCATTCTTGTAAACGGTCAGACTGCATCCGCCGCAGAAATTATGGCAGGTGCAATGCAGGATTTAGGATATGCCGTAATTGTCGGCGAGAAAACCTTCGGCAAGGGGCTTGGTCAGCGCCATATCCAGACGAGCGATGGCGATGAAGCAATTATCACGGGGCTTGAGCTTAAGCTTCCGGTACGCGGCTCGTATGACGGAATCGGAATAAAGCCGGATTACCAGGTTTCAATGAAGCTTACTCCCTATAAGCTTCCGTATCTTCGCGAGCTTAAGAAGAACACCGATGCAAGCAAGATAAAGACCGATAATGTCCGCGCGATTGAAGAAAGGCTTAAGTGCCTCGGATATTTCTACGGCGAGGCGGACGATGAGTGGGATAAGAGAACAGTTCATGCAATAAATCTCTTCTGCCGCGACAACAATCTCCTGCAGATAGGCTCTGTCTGCAAGTGGGAGCTTATAGAGCAGATTGACCACGCAACACAGAATTTAAAGTATAAGTATGTTGCAGAGGATAAGCCGCTTGATAAGGCAATTGAGCTTGCAGAAGAATTTGCCGCATCCGATAAAAAAGCAGTCCGCACAGACAACAGTAAGATAAATTTCAACGGAAATTGAAAAACGGGAACTACCTTCAATTATGTGTGGTAGTTCCCGCTTTTTTATAGCTATGACAGCACAAATTCTTATAGTATCTAAAAGGAAGTGTTGAGTCAATTATGTGTGATTTTACAAGCTTTTTCGATTGCACTGTGGTATGATTAACAAAATATATTGTTTAATATAACCGAGGTGCTGTATGGAAAGAGATATCATTTTGAACGGTGTACATGTGGGGGAACACTCGTTTGTGCCTGATAAAATTTTAGATGAGCTTCGTGAACGCGTTGTTGAACCGGGCTTTAATTTTGTATCAATACGTCCTCGACGTGGAGGAGAGATTCCTCAGGAGTTTTATATAGAATGGGCAAAATATCTTGCAGAGAACAAGATATATTTTGCGTTTCTCTATATGGTTCAGTTCGCTCCGAAAGGGCGCGAAAGTCTTTTTGATGCCGAAACGGTAGATAAGATAAAGAAAATTGCCGGAGAATATTTTCTCGGTGAACAGCTGGGCGAGACAGGAAGCAACTGTGCCTGCAAGCTTCCCGGATATTATATGAGCGGAGATACCACAAAGCTGCATATGGTCACCTCTCCGATAAAGGCAGGATGTGCCGATATGGAAGAGGCGCATAGAGAATATATCAACATAGTTTCGGGTTTTATCGCAATAGATAAAAAGCAGAAAATGCCGAATATTCTTTCGGTTGAGGCAACGGCACTCAGCAAATACAACGCCGAAGCCGGAGTGACGATTCCGCTTATTGAAATGCCTTGCGGAAATCCGGATATCATCATTTCCTCTCTCCGTGGCACCGCTCGCGCTTACGGCTCGAAAATGTGGGGAACCTATACTGCTCATGAGTGGTACGGTGGCGTGCATCACACTGATGTGCTGAAACGTAAGCGCTTAGAGCTTGAATATAAATATGCATATCTTGCAGGCTCGAACATCCTGCTTGCAGAAAGCGGGGATGAATGCATTGCATCTTATGGCATCAAGCTGCCGAAGGAGTCTGAGATAAGTGCAGATTACCGACGTGTTATGCAGAATATGAACGAGTATATAAAGAAAGATTTCCGTCCGAAGGGAGGTCCTAAGGTTAAGGTCGCATTTGTTTCAGGGCTTCACGATGCATGGGGAGGCTGGGGAGGCGGTTCTGTATGGGGACAGTTTTTCCGCGAAGAATGGGGCCATAATGAAGCGGAACACTCTTGGCGTCTTCTTGATGAAATCGGAGTGCGTCGTACATGGGCGGATGTTTCGAATTACGGAGATTATGACCTGTCTGCGCTTCCGGCTTACGGAATGTACGATATTATTCCAATTGAGGCTGATGTTGATGCGCTTTGTAAATATGACTATCTCATATTCCTCGGCTGGAACACAATGACAGACGAGAATATGGATAAGCTTACGGAATATGTTTCGCGCGGAGGACATCTGCTTATGACCTGCGCTCATCTCAATACGCAAACCGCGCGAAAAGGTGAATTTAAGTTCATTGCTGCAGACAAAATTGAAAAGCTTTTCGGTTGCCGTTTTATAGGAGAAATCCGCAAGACTAACTATGGGCATAAGTTCAGAAAGGGAAATGCAAATGAGAACGTCATATATCCGGCAACAGAGTCATTGGCGTGCGATCCGCTTTACTCTGCAGGATATGTTGAATATGCCCGTTTCGGGATTTGCGGAGGATGTGAAATTGCGTATGCGGGTGACAGCTTCCCGAATAGGATAAGTGATTTGCCAACGGTTATTGAAAACCGGATCGGGGAGGGGACTGCAACGCTTGTTACGAGCATAAATTATCCCGGGCATCCGGCACTTTTCCCGCTTTACCGTTCGATTGCGCGCGAGTTTGTAACGGCAAGTGCAAGAACCTGCGATATAAAGGTTGTCGGAAGTGAGCGCGTGCGCTGGTCGGTATACGAAGGGAATAAAATATATCTTCTTAACACCGACTATGATATGCCGGTAACGGTAAAGGTGATAAGTGGAGAAAAAGAGCAGCTTATTACGCTTGAGTCGCTTGAGCTTAAAGCTCTGGAGGTTTGAAACTATGAAAATAACGGCGGATTTTGTGAAAAACGGGGCAGAACTCATTCAGAAAAAGATTAATGAGGCTTCGGGCACTGTGACAATCAGCGGAAATTTCGAAATAGAAAAAACGATAAGTATCCCGTCTGATTTTCATATAATTCTTGAAAATTGCCATCTGCGTATGGCAGGCAATACCTTTTGCAATATGTTTACAAACGAAAGCATTAATTGCGACGGCAAAAAGGACAAGAATATAATTATCGAAGGAAGAGGAAACGTCGTTCTTGACGGCGGGGAGTATAACGGACTTTCGGAGCGCACAAGCGGAAAGAACGGTTTGCCGCACATATCGGCAAACAATATGTTGCTTTTTGCACAGGTTGACGGATTCAGAATAACCAATCTGCATATCCGAAATCAAAGATGGTGGGCGATGAATTTTCTGTACTGTCGTAACGGCTATATCGGCGGCATTGATTTTTGCGCAGATGCTACATATCTGGATGAAAACGGTAGGCTGCAATACGGATTATCGCTTGATAATTACGAGGCGATAAGAGTGAAAAACGCGGATGGAATTGACATCCGCCGCGGCTGCAAAAACATAATCATAGAGAACATAACGGGCTTTACCGAGGATGATACGGTTGCGATAACCTCGCTTCCCGGAAAGCTTGAAAAAAGATTTTCCTTGGAAGAAGACGACGATATCTCCGGAATAATTGTAAGAAACGTTATGAGTTCATCGCTTTGCTCACAGGTAAGGCTGCTTTGCCAGGGCGGCGGAAAGCTTTACAATGTGCTTGTTGACGGAGTTTCGGATACTTCTGCGACTTGTCCGTGTTTAGCAAGAGGCTCCCACGCGGTGAAAATCGGCGATCTGCGCGAATATGCGGGAGTTCCGCAGAGTGCGGCTGAGATATATAACATAAATGTGCGCAATGTGTTTTCGCGCGCTGAAACTGCCGTGCTTATCGTAGGTCCGATTGGTGAACACCGCGCAGAAAGCATCATGGGTTTTGACGGATGCATAAAAGAAATCGAAAAAATAAATGTTTAAAACCGGAGGTAAATATGAATTATAAAAAACTGCTTACGGAAGAGCTTCTTCCGAAGTGGATTGAAATTTCCGTTGATAAAGAATGTGGAGGAGTTTTCACGTCATTTGACGAAAATCACAATCCAAAGACCGATACAGGCAAGCATGTCTGGTTTTGCGGGCGCGGGATGTGGACCTATTCGCTCGCGTATCTTCTTTGTGGACCTAAAAAAGAATATCTTGACATATGTGAGCATATTTTCGCATTTCTCAAGCAGTGCACTTTTCCCGACGGTAAGCTCCCGCAACTTGTGGAACGTGACGGCGAGCCGAAGCTTATAAAGAATATCTTTTACTATACTGAGATGTTCGCGGCGATGGGATGTGCGCAGTATTACAGAATTTGCAAAAGAGAAGACGTTAAGGCACAGGCAGAGCTGTATTTCAACTACATTTACGAGCAGTATATGGCAAACCTCAATACCAATCAGGAGGAGGACTACCGTGTTGAGTGCAAGACCTTCGGTCTCCATATGGCAATGCTTGCAGCGGCGCAGTTTGTGCGCAATGCGGGAATTGAATATAAAAAGGCCGATAACGCTGCCCTCACTGCAATTGAGCAGATGCAAAACGGCGGTTTTGTGGACGACAAAAACCGCTGCATACACGAGCATGTTACGCTCGACGGAGCCCTTTTTGACAACGAAGTAAACAACTCCTCCTGCCCGGGTCATATCTATGAGGCGGCGTGGTTTGTTATGAGCGAGGGAGAATACAGAAACGATGATAAAATCCGCCGCTTTGGCGTTAAGCTTACGGATTATGCAATGCCGGAAGGTTTTGATAAGATAACCGATGTTATTCCGACAGTGTTTGATCTTTCAAAATCCGTTGCGGAAAACGTTGAATCGGGGAAATTCCTCAACTGGCCGCAGCTTGAAGCGGTAACTGCGTTTTTGCTGGCATACAAGATAACCGGAGAAGAGCGTTACCGCGAACTTTCGGAGAAGTTTGAGAAAATGACGTTTTCGTATTTCGAAAGCTTTGAGGATACAATCTGGTGCCGCGAAATCTACAAAGAAGACGGCAGGTTCGTCTCATCAAGAGGAAACGGCTATCACATAAACGGACCGTTCCATATCGAACGTGTGCTTCTGGCTCTCGGTACGGTTGCTGAAACCGGCAGCATACTCGAATACGTAAAGTAAACAAAAAACATGATTACCCGCCATATCTATAAAAGCCTGAAATGAGATATTGAAGAAATACAATGAAAACGAAAAAGGGTAGTGAAAGTAAATCCTCAGATTCGGATTTTGCCGAATCTGAGGATTTACTTTCAAATTTAAAATCATATACTGTTTTCAACATTATCTGCAAAAAATATCATTTTTACGCTTTGTGCGGTCCGGGCTGTTTTGTTTCAGTCGCGGTTTATAAGCTTTTTTTACTGTTCTGCCGGAGCTTTTAATCCATATACGCTGAAAGAAGCTCGTTGAAGGTGTAGCCGCGGTTTCCTTCCTCATGCATCCGCGCATAATATTGATGCATCCGCTGCTTTTGAGCCCTTGGAGTTCTGCCGGTATACTTTTTTATGGAGTTTGACATATGTGCTGCATCGCTGTAGCCGCAAAGCGATGCGACATACGTGAGCGAAAACGGCGACATTCCTGAAAGAATAGACGCATGAACTACTCGCAACTGCTTGAGATACTCGGAAAACGGTGCTCCGGTATATGTGTGGAACGTTTTGAAAAAGTTTGTTTTACATAAGTGTGCAATCTTTGCGCATTCTGCCGCAGTAAGCTTTTTGGCAAAATTGCAGTTGATGTAAATCAGTGTACGGATTATCGGGAAAACCTTTGTCTCGGCAAGGGTTGCTGCGACAGAGAGAAATTCAGCCGGAAGCCTGAATGGATCGGATGAAAATATTTCCTCAAGAAGCTTGTAAAATGCGTGGAGGTCTATCGTTTCGGCATCCGGATCAAGTTCCGCAATCGCTGAAAAGAATATATTCACTTTATGCTCGGTTTCGGGGTTAAGCTTTGCAAAATCATAAAAGTTGAAAAGAAAAGCGTCGGAAAAATTCGGCAAAAACAGGTTTGCGACTGTGTTGGGATACAAGGCAAACGATATATCAGAGAAAAAGGGTGTGTTAAAGCTTATGCAGCCGATTTCGGCAACGCTGCCCTCCGGAACAGTGATCTTATTCGGACATCCGGGTGGGATAATGATGATTGAGCCTGACGTGCATTCGTGGGAACCGCTTTCGGTATAGTGAATATACCTTCCGCTTTTACAATACCAAAGCTGCGGATAGTCATGAAAATGCAAGGGTAGCATATACCCGGAGCTATAGGTGATTAACGTGGAATAAACAGGATGCGGACGAGGGAAAAATACACTTGCCGCAAGATCCGGATAAAAGTGTGCTATATCATATTTGTGCATTACATCATACATATACTTACACCTCTCGCCTTAATTATAAAGTATGGGTAGGAAATTTGTCAATATCTCAGCGGGATAGAAAGATATGTAAAATGTGGAAATGTGTGATTTTACAAGATTGTTAAGAAGTTTTATGTTACAATTGAGCTGTTAGTAAGAAACATAGGCTATAATATGTTAAAGGAGGAGAAAAATGAAAAAACTTTTATCGCTGTTTCTTGTGTTGACCATACTTTCAGGATTGCTTTCCGGCATTGGCTTTGCAGCGGAAGAAGGCCGCGAACCGCCTGAAAATTTCACGATTAAGTATGATCTGAGCCGGGTAATGTATGAGCTTAGAATGACGAGCAGTAAAGTGAATACCACTACGAAGCCTGCAGATATAACATATGATATCACAAACGATTTCTTCAGATTTGTGACAGGCTCTTACGGCGAGAACTGGTATATCGGTTCAGGCGCAAATTATTTCTATCCGGTTACGGGTA
The DNA here is from genome assembly GCA_015068085.1 of Oscillospiraceae bacterium. Lineage (GTDB taxonomy): Bacteria > Bacillota > Clostridia > Oscillospirales > JAAYXM01 > SIG480. The sequence goes on along the minus strand of SVLF01000018.1, from coordinate 22,325 downwards.
GTGCGGATAAGCCGGACGGATACAATATGGTTCTTCGTGAGGGCAAATATGTGACGTTTGAGGTCTGGATTCCTGCCGCCGGAACCTATCAAATGAAGGTGAACCACGGCACAAACGCAAAAAGCGCAGATATGCAGGTGTCCTACAAATCCGAAAAGGCAGGAGAATCAACTCTTCTCGGAACATATAATTGCGCACTGGAGGGTGCCAGCAATTGGACAAAAATCGGAACAAGCACCGTTAAAACCGGAGTCAGTAGCGATGGTGAAGCGGCAAGGACCGAGGCAACGTTTACGGTAACAGAGCCGCAGAAATACACGTTCACCTTCAAGGTTTGTGCGGACGGCGGCTATCGCGCATCGGTAAGCACATTTTCCCTTATCTCCGGCGACGGTAACGGTGCTGTTCCGATGGGGCTGACGCTCGGTCAGCTTGACGGCGGTAAGGCTTTGGGAATGGTGCTTATGTCAGATGGAAGCACAGGATCGCTCGGAGATATTGAGGTAACATATGCAAGCCTTGATGAAAACATTGCAACGGTGGACCCGGAAACCGGAGTGATAACCGACATCGGTAACGGCTCTGTAACGATCACGGCAACTGCTGTTATCGGCGGAAGAACTGTTACGGCAAAGGGCAATTACAACGCGATATCGTCGGATAAGCTTATTACGGTAAAATATGATCTGGGCAGGGCGTTGTATGAGCTTGGAGCATGGCATTTAAATGTGAAAGACATTACGAAGCCTATTGATATAACATACGAGCTGACGAGCGGACTTTTCAGATATACCGAAAAAAGCTCATACGGCGGCAGCTTCAGCAACGATGACAGCAACTACAGATTATATCCGTACACTACGACGAAAACCGATCCTGGAAGCTATAGCATCCTTATGCGCGAGGGATATTATATGACGTATGAAATATATGTCCCGGTTGCGGGAAAGTATACGATGCGTGTAGATAACGGCGTTGCGGAAACTGAAGGCACGATGCAGGTGTATTATAAGCAGGGTACAGTGAGCGACAGCTATGAATTCAAGAAAGACGCAAAGCTTTTGGGTACATACAGTTTTGCGGGAAAAGAAAAAAGTCTAACGGTTACAAATGATGTGCAGGAGGAGAGCGGAACGGTAAAGCAGCCTGCCGTATTTTCCGCGCCGGAGCCCGGTTACTATACGGTAACCTTCACCACGCAGACGGGAGCGGGCTACCGCGCAGCGCTTGGAAGCTTTTATCTCATTGCCGGAGAAGAAAACGTGCTTATGGCAACGCGGCTTACATCCTCTCACGGGCAGGCAACGCTTGATGCCTATATGTGCGACGGCACATATGAGCCGCTTTTCGGAGTTGAAATTAAATTTGAAAGCTTAAATCCGGAAATCGCGGTGATTGATGAAGCAACGGGCGAGGTGACCGACCTTGCATACGGCACGGCACTGCTTCGCGCAACCTGTGAGATAGACGGAAAAGAATATATTGCCGAATGCGATTATAAGTCATACGACCCGAATGCACGCGGTGTTACGATAGATGTTGACATAACCGGCGCTATTTCAAGAGAAAAGCTTTCCAGTGACGATGATGCGACATTCAATCAGATTAATTATGACACGACAAACGGAATTTTCAAATTCTTCGGCGGGTCTCGCACAGCAAACTGGGAAAGCAACCTTGTGGCAGGTGCAAAAGGCTTTGTGGTAAGGCACAACCGATATATTTCCTTTGAGGTTCTTATTCCGGAGCCAGGCATATACGATATGGAAATATGGCCTGCGATGAACGACCGCATCGTACCTATAAATGTGTATGTAGCAAAGGGAAAGGTTTCCCGCAACAAAGCTGATTTTGTCGGCAGCTACGATAGCATAAATCCTGAGGTTGCCTACAATCCGAACTATTTCAACAGTATAGTGCCGGAGGCACTGACGGTAGAGAACATTGCAATTCACGAGCCGGGTCTTTATGTGTTTACCTTCGAGGGAGATGCCTCGCAGTATGAAAACACCGGAGATGCAACATGGAATTACCGCAGAGGCTCAGTGGGACGATTCCGCCTTATAAGCGGAGGCGATGCAGCTCTTCTGGGCGGTATTCACGGGGAAGATGTAAGCTACATAATTGCACAGCCGGATGAGAATACCATAACCTATACCGACCCGGTGGAGAAGGGCAGCACGCAGTTTAACATCTTCACCAAGCTGCTTGATGGCACGGTGCGTGACAGCGAATACAGCTCGGTTAAGCTTAAGTCCTCGGAAAAAGAAATTGCCACGGTAGATTCCGACGGGCTGGTACACGCCATCGGTGATGGGGACTTTACAATCAGCGCAGAGGTGATTTCCGGCGGAAAAACGTATTCCGGAAGCGTGGCTATGAACGCTTATGACGATACGGGTGTCAGTGAAGCGATTCTGGACATTCCCGTGGAGCTTTACGAGCGTGAAAAGCGAAAAACAAAGTTTACTGCGATTATGAATTCCGGAAACCGCGCCGTTGTTCCCGCGGGCGTTCCGATAACCTACACTTACGAGCCGGAGGGCATTGTTAAAATAGACAGCAACGGAACGGTTACAGGTCTTTCAAAAGGGGAAACAACGGTTACAGCAACTGCATTCTTCAAGGGAGAGCAGATTGAAGACTCCGTGAAAGTCAGCGTGTCGCTTGATACCGGAAAGCAGGAGCCCACATATTATACCTACGAAAGACGCGAAAGTGCAAAGGAAAACATTTCAAAATACAAATGGGCAAGAGCGGAGAGAGACGAAGCGGTCAAAAAAGCAGCTAAATACATAAACGACGATGCGTATCTCAAGCTTTATGAGCGCGCCCCGCGTGAAGGTCTCCCGCGTGCACGTCAGGTAACAGGTGTTGCCGACAATGAGTATTACAAATACTGCCGTTATTGCGGCGCGGATGTTGAGTCTGCAAACGCCGGCGGCTACGGCGCATGGGGGAAGGACCCGATAAACCGACCGTGGAAGCTACAGTGCACGCACTGTAAGCGCCTTTTCCCGAGTAACGATTTTGAGCTTCTCTATGAGCGAGGGCTTGATGAAAACGGCGTTTACAATGTAGACCTTGCAAGGGAAAATAACGCAATTGCCGTGGAAAACGGAGAGAAGGACGCGCTTGTAAACGAGCTTTATCCCGAAATCGGAAGCCAGCGAACTCCGGAAAACGGCGGTGAGCCGGGAACCGTGGTAACGCTTAATAACGGACGCGGTCTCCGGCCGGGCGAGACGGTCGAAGGCTGGGGTGTTGATGACGGCTGGGGCTATCGCCCGAAGGATGAAAACGGAAAGAATTATACCATTGCCGGCGGGGATATAGAAATCCACTGCTACATAGCATCATATACGTGGCAGTTCTGGAACGTGTACGAAGCTGCTATGGCGGCTTTGTCTGATGCGTATCTTTACACTGGCGATGAAAAATACGGACGTGCGGGTGCAATTCTTCTTGACCGTTATGCCGATTTGTTCCCCGAATATGACCTTTCAATCCAAAATAAAAAGGACGGAGCGCGACTTAATAGTGCAGGCCACGGATGTATCAGGAATCCTATCACGGATTCGGAATCGTTAGCAGGAGTGGCGCTCAGAACCGATGCTTTATATCCGATGACGGCGGATTCGCAGGTAATAAGCTTCCTTTCCCAAAAAGCAGAGGAGCTTGGACTTGAGAACAAGAAAAGCTCAAGAAGAGAAATCTGGGAAAACTGGAAAAATGGCATCCTTCTAGCAGGCTTTGAAAGAGTTAAAGACCGTCGGCTCGGCGGAAACTTCGGTATGTATCAGCGCCTTATTGCGTCAGCGGCGGTTTCGCTTGCGGAAGAGCCGGAAAGCACGGAAATGGTAGAGTGGATTTACGCAGCCGGCAGCACGTCGGCATCAACCGTGAAGGGCGGCAATGTTTTGGCTCAGCTTGTGAATGATGTTGATCGCGACGGAATGGGGGATGAAAGCGGCGACAACTATAACACCATCTGGTTAGCACGTCTTTTCCAGGTAAGCGAAATTCTTAATTACTATAAAGGAGATGCAAACTACAACCTTTTTGAGCATCCGAAGTTTATGCAAATGTTCACACCGTATCTCAAAAAGGTGCTCGTGAATAATCAGCTTGCACAGATAGGTGACAGCGGTTCACCGGGATCCCTGGGAATCAGCGGCAATACGGATGCATACCTTGCGGCATTTAAGATATACGAGGGAACGGAGCTTGGAGACCTCGTTGCACAGCATCTGTATATGCAAAAGAAAGGAAAGTTTGACGATTTACACTATGATATCTTCACGCGTGACCCCGAGAGCATTCAGGAGACCTTGCGGCAGGTTGCAACGGAAAATTTCAATCAGAAAAGTGACCTTATGGCGGGCTACGGCTTCGGCATCCTGCGCGACGGCGGAAGCTACAGCGCATCATCGGGCACTACAGAGGTAAACAACCTCCGCGATGCGTGGATGTATTTCGGTACGGCGGGCTCGCACGCCCACCACGATAACTTAAACCTCGGTCTTGAAGCCTTCGGGCTTAATATCGCGCCGGATAACGGATATCCTGAAAGAACCGGTACGGATGCAATGCGGTTACAGTGGCATACCTCCACCATAGCTCACAACACCGTAACGATAGACGGAGTTATGTCGGAGAAAAGCCTATCGACACATTGTTTCCCGCTCCACTTTGACGATACCGAGCAGGTAAAGGTGCTTGATGTTGATGCAAAGGTATCATATGAGAATGCAGAGAATTACCGCAGAACGCTTGTCATGGTAAAGGTCAATGACGATATATCCTATACGATGGACTTTTTCCGCGTAACGGGAGGAACTGAGCATATCTACAGCTTTCACAGCCAGGCGGAAAATGCAGTAACAGTGCAGGGACTTGAAATGACCGAGCAGAAGGACGAAAACGGCAACTGGATAGGCACGTATGCATCGGGCTATGATGCGGAGGGAAACCTTGTAAAGGGTGTTAATGTTCCGTACAAGGACAGAAGCGGAAGCTATGTGGATTCAAAAGGAAATCCGTATCTCTTCACAGGTCCGGGGCAGGACCCGTGGACAAAAGACCTTTGGAATTATGACACATATTTCCCACGCGGATTTACATGGATGCGGAAGGTTCGCCGGGACGAAACTCCGGCAAATGAGTTTGCGGTTGAGTTTGAGGTTGAGGATTACCGCAAGACAATCAAAAACGGAAAGGGCATTCGCTTGCGCCTGACTCAGCTTAACGGTTTCACGCCGGATGAGGTTGCAATAGTCGGCGGTCTTGTTCCGCGAAAGGAGACCGCTGCGGCGCTACCTGAAACATTCGATTATCTGCTTGTAACTCATAAGGGGGAGAACCTCGACAGCCTGTTCACAACAGTGCTTGAGCCGTATCGCAACACGCGATATCTTGAAAGAATAGAGCCGTGCGAGGTTGCCGGCGTCAGCGCAGATGATACAACAGTCCGCGCAGTTAAGGTAACGCATACCGGCGGCGAGAGGGTTGACTATATCGTCTATGCAGAGGATAACTCAAAAACATATCGCATTGACAATCTCTTTGATTTCCAAGGCTTTGTCGGCGTCTATTCCGTCAATAAGAACGGTGAAGTGTTAAACCGCTATGTAAATGACGGCACGGTTATCGGCGATGAGACAGACGGAAGCGTTCTCGGCGCAGATAGTACAAAGCCCGGGGCGTATACAGGCGTTATTTCCGGCTTTGACGGTGAGATGAACTTCGGCGATTTTGAAAACTATATTGATGTGGAAATCAGAAATGCCGAAATAGACGATGCCGTGCTTGCCGATATAACCGGAAGATGGATATATATCAGCAACGATGGCAAGCGGAATGCGGCATATGAAATTTTCGGCGCCGAAAAGCTTTCAGATAAGGTTGTAAGGCTTGATACGGGCAATGTTACGAACATTCGCAGTTATGTTGATTCGTATGATCCGGACGAGGGATATATCTATAATATGGAAATCGGAAATGCGTTTACCATCCCGATGTCGTATTCGGATGATTCCGCTCCGGAGTTTGAACCGATAAGAGACAGCATCTCAACAAGTGCAGAAAGCACGGTAAGCGTTAAGGTTTCGGCAAGCAGTCCGCTTGAGGGGAAAACGGTTACATACGAGGCGACAACGCTTCCGCGCGGAGCAAGCCTGAACTCTGAAACAGGTGTTTTCACATGGAAACCGGATGACAGCCAGGTGGGGCAGAACCACGTTGCAATCACGGCAGTGGACAGCGACGGCAGACAAAGCACGATTCACTTTGATGTAACTGTTTACGGTAAAACCACAGGCTCATCTTCGTCGAATAAAGAGGAGAACAACACCCCATCCGATAATTCCGGAACCGCCGGTGGCGGCGGAGGAGGTGGCGGCGCCGCACCGATTGATACGCCGGATGATGAAACTAAGACCGATGAAACCGATACCTCCGATAAAACCGACGATGAAAGCCTTCCCCTTGAGGAGAAGGTGCCGAGCGAAGGCGAGGCGGATGAGGTGGAAAAAACGCAATTCACAGACCTCGGTAATCACGCCTGGGCGGAGGACTCTATCAACGCTCTTGCAAACACCGGAATAATAAAGGGCACGTCTGCAAGCACATTTAGTCCGGTAAACAACATCACCCGTGCCGATTTTGCACTGCTTCTCGTCCGTGCATTCAAGCTCACGTCGGATAATACGGAGAACTTTGCAGACGTAAGTGCAAACGATTACTTCGCAACCGAGCTTGCAATAGCACGTAACACAGGGATTGTCAACGGCATCGGTGATAACAAGTACGCTCCGCGAAGCACCATCACCCGTCAGGATATGATGGTAATCGTATATCGGGCATTGCAAAGCCTTCTCCTTGAGGAGAAGGGGGACCGCCGGATGGCGGTGGATGAGGTGTTATCGAAGTATCCGGACTTTGACACCGTTGCGGATTACGCACGCGATGCCGTGACCAATCTCATCGGTGCAGAACTCGTCAACGGCAAGAGCGGACGCATCGCACCGACGGATTATACAACACGCGCAGAGGTCGCGGTGCTTATCAAACGGATATTGGAGTATACGAAGAAGCAAATTTAGCGACAAAAGCTACGCCTGGTCAGGGCGAAGATACGTTTAACACACGTATGTGTTAATATAAAAATAAAAAAATCAGGAGGAGATTCAAAATGAAAAAGTTACTATCACTTATCCTCGCAACAGCAATGGTACTATCACTTATCCCCGCAACATTTGCAACGGGAACGGAAACAAATGAACCACCGGAAAATTTCACGATCAAGTATGATTTAAAAACTCCGATGACAAAGAATTCTGCTGCCGGTGAGACGGTCAAGCCATTCAAAGATGTTTTTTCGGAAGTGAACACAAATGGTTTTTATACGTATAACAATGCGATTAAACAAAATGGTAATACAGGTTCGGGTGCCAACTGGTTGACCTATATTAAGAATGAGTGGATTCGCATACCAAAAAGAAGTAGCGGCGGCAGGACCGGCTCTTACATACGATTCAATTTAAATGTTCCGGTTTCGGGAACATACACAATGAAGGCAAATGTATATAAAGAGTACGCTGGAGAAACCCTTATTAACTACAAAGCGGGAGACGCAGAGTGGGTTGAGCTTGGGGTTTTGACCGGAAATTCATCAGAAACAGCCGACTATGATGTAATGAAAGGGGCTGAGTCTGCATCGGTTTATATAGATGCAAATAAAGATTTCGTTATAGAGTTTCGTGGTACCGAAGTCAATTCATCCTCTACTTTCGGAAACTTCTACCTCATCTCCGGCAACGGTAACGGTGCCGCGCTTATGCCATACTACAACGGCAACACCACTCTCGAAGTAGGCGACACAGCATCCCTTAAAGGCTACAAAAGCTCTGATGCTTCGGAAACCGCAGTTACCTACAGTGTAACCGGCGATGCAGTAACCGTTGATCCAGACGGCACAATCACCGCACAAAAGGCAGGAACTGCAACCGTAACAATGACTGCAACCGATGCTTCAATCACAACGGCAAAGACCTATAGCGTTGATATCACGGTAGAGGATGCAGAAACAGATTTTGTTTCAATAGGTGTTGATGATAACGGAGACGGAAAAGCGACTGTAAAAGCCGCAGCACTCGGTGATGAAGTGACCGTCACCGCCACAGACCGTTCAAGCGAGAATATGGTTTTCCGCGGCTGGGTGCGCGGAAGTGCAGAGACCGGACACCTTGTTTCAACCGACGAAACGTATAAGTTCACAGCAATGACGAACACGTACCTCACTGCTATTTACACAGAAAAGGTCGAGGGAGAAGCGAATGAGTATTACCATTGGAACGGCCAGTTCCTCGGAAACGATAAGACAGCAGCAGAAACAAACATCTCTCCGATTGTAGGCTACACATTTGCAAAGTCTTGGACAGAGGCAAAAACAGAGAACGCAATTACAAGCTGGATAGCAGATTTTACGAAGAACAACACCGAATACACTGTAACAGTCGGAAACGAAGGTTTCAGCATCTTTAAGGCTGATGGCAAGTACGACACAGAAGTAACCTGCACGTCTGATAATGGCGCTGTTTACTGGTACCGTGACGGAGAGCTCGTAGACTACGGAACAGGATATAAGTTCTTTATCTGGGACGACACAACCATTACAACTTCGAGTGAAGGGCACAACGGCGCAAAGCTGATGCTTGATAAAAATGTGAAAGATAATACTTATATGGTAGAGTATGACGCAGGAGACGCAAAGCTTCTTGAGGTTGGTATTCTCTTCGGAGATACCGGTGAAATCCCGACTGTTGAGAGCTGTAAGGAAAAAATGAGCTCACAGCGAAATATCAATGAAAAAGGTCACGGACAGTTCAGCGCAACATCAGAGTATGCTGTCGCACGAGGATATCTTGTATATCAGGACGGCAGCACCTACCGCGTAATCTACGCAGACTAAAAAACACAAGGAGACATTTTCACAATGAAAAAGCTTATTGCAATAATTCTTGCAGGTATAATGATGCTTTCCCTCGCTGCTTGCGGCGGGGGCGGCACGAAGGCAAATACTGTGGCAGACAATGAGCCGCTCACGAAAGATGATGTTATTCAGATTGCGACCATCTCTCACGCAAGCTGGCCGTATCGCGAGGACTGGAAGGTCTGGCAGTATATTGAAGAGGAATGCGGTGCAACGCTTCAGGTTAATGCATATCCGAGTTCTGATGTAGTAACAAAGTATTCGCTTATGCTTGCATCACCGGATTCTCTTCCGGATGTAATGGTATATTCCTCTAAGCCTAATGAAAGTTATATCGGTCAGGGTGCGTTCGTTGCATTTGATGATATGGTAGAATATATGCCGAGCTTCAACGCATGGATGGAGTCACTTACGGAAGATGAATATAAGAACAATGTTGCAACCCGCAAGTCGTATGACGGCAAGATTTACTACGCTCCGGTTATAGGACGTGAGGTGTCACAGAACGTTCGTGCGTGGCTCTATCGCAAGGATATTTTTGAAAAGCACAACCTTGCGGTCCCCACTACCTATGACGAGCTTTATGAGGTGTGCAAAACGCTTAAGGGCTTGTATCCGGAGTCATATCCGTTTGCAGTTCGTTCGGGTATTAAAGGGATAGATATGACAGGTCCGTCATGGAAGGAATACTGGACAACGGGAATTTATTATGATTACAACGCGGAAAAGTGGAGCTATGGTGCAACCGAGGATATAATGCTCGATGTTCTCACTTTCTATAAGAAAATGGTAGATGAAAAGCTTGTCATGCAGGACTTTATCACGATAAACACAGCCTCTTGGCAGGAGCTTATCACAACCGACCGCGGCTTTATCCTGCCTGATTATCAGACGAGAATAGACTTCTTCAACGGAATTGCGCGTATGGGAAATCCGGGCTTTGATCTTCATGCCATGGTGCCGCCGATTGCAAACTCGGAAACCGGTGTTGCGATGGTAAATAAGTACAATGTTGACCCGCAGGGAATGGTAATGTGCAACAGCGGTGATGCAAAACGTATGGCAAATGCAGCAAAGTATCTGGACTGGTTCTATACCGATGAGGCAATGGAGCTTGTTTCATGGGGCAAAGAGGGCGAAACCTATGAAGTGAAAGACGGAAAGAAGGTTTTCATCTCCGATGAGACCGGGGCAATGCCAAACACGCTTTACGGAATTTCAACCAGCGGTGTGTTTACACGTATGGACCCGGCGGCTATTGCGAAGATGGATTCAGCAGATATTGCGGAAACCCGCGATATGGTGCTTGAGCATACAATGCCGTATGCGAATCCGGCAGGCACGCTTTCCTTTAACGAAGAAGAGCAGAGAGCAAAAGAAGATATCACCACAGCGATGGGAACATACACAAACGAGATGCTTACAAAGTTTATTTTAGGTCAGGAGCCGCTTTCAAAGTTTGCAGAGTTCCAGAACACGCTTGATGAAATGGGACTTTCGGAGCTTCTGAAGGCATATGAAAGTGCATATGCACGTGTGAAATAGCGAAGCTTTTTCAAAATTTTTATATTTCAAAACTTTTTTTAAGAAAAAACTTGCATTTTATGGATATATGTGGTATACTCATCATATAGTAAGTATGTTAGGATTCGAGAGTGGGCGCCGGTCGTCCACTCTCGCACTACTGTAAGGGGTGGTTTTTTTGAAAAAGATAACCGAAATCATTGCAGAGCTTGCGGCTCCCGTTGCTGAAAAGCTCGGGCTCAGCGTATGGGATGTCGAGTTCGTAAAAGAAGGCGGAGAGAGATATCTTCGCGTGTTTATCGACAAAGAGGACGGCGTCGGGATTTCCGATTGCGAAAGCTTCTCGCGCGCGTTTGACCCTGTGCTTGACGCAGAAGACCCGATCGCAGAATCGTACATCTTTGAGGTTTCAAGCGCAGGGCTTGAAAGACGGCTTTACCGTCCGTCCGATTTTGAAACGTATATGGGAAGCGCGGTAACGCTTAAAACATTTTCTCCCAAAGACGGAAAAAAAGAGTTTGCCGGAACACTCTGCGGCTACAATGACGGTGACGTCACGCTTGATGTTGATGGAGAGAGCATAGACTTTACAAAGAAAGAAATCGCGTCGGTTCGCCTTCGCGTTGAATTTTAGAAAATAAATTAAATAAAGATAAAGGGGACGGTTTAAAAAAATGAACACAGAATTTTTTGCTGCGATAGAGCAGCTCGAAAAGGAAAAGGGCATTCCGCAGGATTATATGCTTGAAAGAGTTGCCCAGGCGCTTCTTGCCGCGTATAAGCGCGACAATGCAGGCGTTATCGACAATGTTTTTGTCGAGCCGGATTGCGAGAAGAAAACCTTCCGCATGTACGTCAAGAAGACTGTTGTTGAGGCAGTGGAGAATCCCGGTGAGGAAATAAGCCTTGACGAAGCAAAAAAGGTTTCAAAGAAAGCCGGCATCGGCGATGTCGTAAGCATTGAAATCGAGACCCGCGCATTCGGAAGAATCGCGGCACAGACGGCAAAGCAGGTTATCATTCAGGGGATCCGCGAAGCAGAGCGCGGCGTTGTGTTCCGTGAGTTCACATCAAAGGAACATGAAATTCTTACGGCACTTGTTGTGCGCACCGATCCGCGCAGCGGCGGAGCTTCAATCGAGATAACCGGCGAGAATGACAAAACAGAGGTTTATATCTCCGCAAAAGAGCTTATCCCGGGCGAGGTTGTCCACGAGGGTGACCGCATCAAGATTTATGTTGTTGAGGTTAAGAGAAGCGAACGCGGTCCGCAGATTATTATTTCAAGAACGCATCCCGGTCTTGTCCGCGGCTTGTTTGAAATTGAGGTTCCGGAAATCCACGACGGAATCGTTGAGATTGTAAGTATCGCGCGCGAAGCCGGCTCGAGAGCAAAGATTTCCGTTCGCTCAAATGACGAGAACGTTGATCCTATCGGCGCATGCGTCGGTCCTCGCGGAAACCGCGTTGCGGCTATCGTGGAGGAAATCCGCGGTGAGAAAATTGATATCGTAAAATACTCTGAGAATATGGGCGAATATGTCGCCGCGGCTCTTGCTCCGGCTGATGTAATATCGGTAGAGACAAACGAAGAGGAACGCTCCTGCCGCGTTGTTGTAGATGACGAGCAGCTCTCTCTTGCTATCGGCAAGGACGGTCAGAATGCACGTCTTGCGGCAAAGCTCACCGGATTTAAGATTGATATCAAGCCGAAAAGCGCTGTCTTATAAATAAAAAGGCGGTAAGTGCGGTATGATAAAACAAAAGAAAGTGCCGATGCGCCAATGCGTCGGCTGCCGCGAGATGAAAGCCAAAGCAGAGCTTGTGCGCGTAGTAAAGCCTAAAGAGGGCGAGGTTTCGCTTGATTTTGCCGGAAAGCTTCCCGGAAGAGGCGCATATGTATGCAAGAGCGCTGCCTGCATTGAAAAAGCGAGAAAAGCAAAGGCGCTTGAGCGCGCGTTTTCCTGCCCGGTTTCCGCCGAGGTTTATGACGGGCTTGCAAAAAAGCTTGCGGAGGAAAATGATGGAAAGTAATTATCTCAGCCTTTTGGGGCTTGCGAAACGGGCGGGAATGCTCGAGGCGGGAGATGAAGCGGTTCGCGCCGCAATCTCTGCCGGAAAGGTCCGCCTTGTGCTTTGCGCATCCGATGCATCCGACAGAACGCGCGAAACGTTTTCATTCATAACGGAAAGCTCAGGCGTTGCGTTTGTGTCTGTTCCGGAAACGAAGGAAGAGCTTGGAAACTCGCTCGGCAGACGTCCGTCGGCAACGGTTGCAGTGTGCGACGTCGGATTTGCGGCAGCTATTGCAAAAAAGCTTGCGGAAAAGCTGCCCGAGGCGAAAGAGTGCGCAGAGCGGCTTTCGGAGCGGGCACAAAAGATAACCAAAAGAAAAAAAGCGGCAAACAAAAGAAAAAGATAAATCGCAGAATATGAAATATTAACGGAGGTGGAGTGCTGTATGAGCAGTTTACAGAAATACAGAGTCCGTGATGTCGCAAAGGATTTTGACGTTACGGCAAAAGTAATCACCGAAATACTTACAAAATATTCCGAAGCACCGAAGTCCAATATGCAGGCGCTTACGGATGAGGAGCTCAACATAGTTTTTGATGTCCTCACACTGAAGCATCAGGTCGAGAGCTTTGAAAGCCTTATGTCCGAGGTTTACAGCGAGAAGAAAGAAGAACCGGTACAGGAGAATAAGGAAAAAGCTCCGAGGGAAAAGAAAGCAGAAAAGGCTTCAAAGCAGGAGAAAAAGGAAGAACCAGCAAAGAAGGAGAAGGCAAAGCCGGCAGCTTCCGATGTGAAAAAGGAAGAAGCTCCGGTTGAGCGCAAGACGGATGCCGCACCCGAATACGCAACGAAAAAGGGTGTTAAGACTCACGTTATCGATACTCGCGGCGGCTCGGTTGACCTTTCGAAGTATGATGATCGCGTAGACAGCCTTGTCCCCGATAAGGTTCGCGATATCGGCGTGCAGAAACAGAAAATAAAGAAGAATTCGGACAGAAGAGGTCAGAACTTCGGTAATAAGCGCCGTCAGGAAGAGCAGGAGAAGATGAAGAAGCTTGAGGCTCAGGTTCAGAAAAAGCCTCAGGTAACCGTTATGATTCCGGACGAAATCTCGGTAGGAGAGCTTGCTTCACGCATGAAGAGAACGGCGGCGGATGTTATAAAACAGCTTATAAAGCTCGGTGTTATGGCATCAATTTCTGATGTTATCGACTACGATACAGCCGCAATTGTTGCGCTTGAAATGGGTGCAAAGGTTGAAAAGGAAGTTATCGTGACGATAGAGGATAAGCTCATCGACGAGAGTGAGGACCGCACAGAGGACCTCAAGGGACGCGATCCGGTAGTTGTTGTTATGGGCCACGTTGACCACGGTAAAACATCGCTTCTCGACGCTGTGAGAAAGACAAACGTTGCATCGGGCGAAGCCGGCGGCATTACTCAGCATATCGGTGCTTACCGCGTTGAGATAAACGGAAGAAAGATAACCTTCCTCGACACCCCCGGACACGAGGCGTTCACATCAATGCGTGCCCGCGGTGCTCAGGTAACGGACGTTGTTATTCTTGTTGTTGCGGCGGATGACGGAATCATGCCGCAGACGATTGAAGCCATAAACCACGCAAAGGCGGCGGATGTTCCGATTGTTGTTGCGGTAAACAAAATGGATGTCGAGGGCGCGAACCCCGACAGAATAAAGCAGCAGCTCACGGAATATGAGCTTGTTCCGGAGGAGTGGGGCGGAAGCACCATCGTATGCCCGATTTCCGCAAAGCGCGGAGACGGCATCGACGAGCTTCTTGAAATGGTTATCCTCACTGCGGATATGCTTGATCTTAAGGCAAATCCCGACAGAGCTGCAAAGGGTACCGTTGTTGAAGCAAAGCTTGACCGCGGTCGCGGTCCGGTTGCAACGCTTCTCGTTTCAAACGGAACGCTTAACTCCGGTGATGTTATCATTGCGGGAACAAGCGTTGGTCGAATCCGTGCAATGACGGATGACAAGGGCCGAAAGATAAAGACTGCAGGCCCGTCGGTTCCGGTTGAGATTATCGGTCTTTCCGAGGTTCCGAACGCAGGTGATATCTTCTACGCCGTAGATGATGAGCGTATGGCACGTGAGCTTGTTGAGCAGCGTAAGCAGACTGAAAAGGATGAGGTTAATAAGGCGGCAACGCGCAAGGTTTCTCTTGAAGACCTCTTTGATCAGATTCAGCAGGGTGAGATAAAAGAGCTTCCCATCATCGTCAAGGCAGACGTTAAGGGCACTGCAGAGGCGGTCAAGGCATCTCTTGAAAAGCTTACAAATGAAGAGGTAAGAGTTCGTGTTATCCACACGGGTGTCGGCGCTATCAACGAGTCTGATATTCTCCTTGCATCCGCATCAAACGCTATCGTTGTCGGATTTAACGTCCGTCCGGATGCAGGTGCGCGCGACAGTGCAGAGGCATCGGGAACAGATGTCCGCACATACCGCATAATTTACGATTGCATAGAAGAAATGGAAGCGGCTATGAAAGGTCTTCTCGCTCCGAAATTCCGCGAAGAAGTCCTCGGTCATGCAGAAATCCGTCAGACCTTCAAGGTATCCAAAATCGGAACGATTGCAGGATGCCATGTCACAGACGGTAAGATTACAAGAAACGCAAGCGTCCGCGTTGTCCGCGACGGCGTTGTTGTGTACGACGGAACTCTTGCATCGCTCAAGAGATTTAAAGACGATGCTAAGGAAGTTGCCTCCGGATATGAGTGCGGCTTGAGTGTTGAAAACTTCAACGACATCAAGGAAGGCGACGTTGTTGAAGCTTATGAAATGGTAGAAGTAAAGGATTAATTGTTTATGGGAAGTGTACGTATAGGTCGTGTAAACGATGAAATGCTGAGAGTTCTTTCCGAGCTTATCCGCACGGTGCGTGATCCGCGCGTATCGGGGCTTGTGAGCATTGTCCGTGTCGAAACGGCATCGGATCTCGGAAGTGCGCGCGTTTATGTAAGCGTTCTCGGTGATGAAGCGAAGAAGCGCGATTGCATCCGCGGGCTTGTTTCGGCATCGGGATATCTGCGCCGTGAGGCGGCAAAGCGCCTTTCGCTCCGCCATACGCCGGAGCTTACGTTCATTGCCGACAACTCAATTGTCACCGGAACGCATATAATGGAGCTTATTGAGAACGTTGCGCGTGAGGACAGCAAAAAGCGCACGCTTGACGTTGCGGGGGTTGCACAGTTTCTCAAAACGCGCGATGACGTGATGATTCTCACGCACAAAAGCCCGGACGGCGATGCCGCGGGAAGTGCGGCGGCTCTTGCGCTTATCCTGCGTGCGGCGGGAAAGAATGCGTATATTTTCAGAAATCCCGAGTTTAATAAAAAGCTTACTAAGGTAGTGCGCCCGTATCTTGCACCGGAGGATTTTTCTCCGAAATGTGTTATTGCGGTTGACTGTGCAGACAAAAAGCTTCTCTCCAAGGAAAGTGAAGCGTTTGCAGATGATGTTGAGCTTGTTATCGACCATCATGTAACGCATCGTACCTATTCGCGCCTTGCCTGTGTCATTTCCGATGCGGCGGCTTGCGGAGAGATTATTTACGATCTCGCCATGGAGATGGGCATAAAGCTTACAAAAAAGCTTTCAAATGCTCTTTATGTTGCAATTGCAACAGATACAGGCAGATTCCTGCACGCAAACACCACGCCGGAAACCCACAGAAAAGCGGCAGAGCTCATTGCTCACGGCGCGGATTTTGAGGGTATAAACCGCGAGTTTTTCATAGAAAAAACACCTGAGAGAATTGCTCTTGAAGCGGAAATTCTCGGAGGAATGAAGCTTGTGTTCGGCGGAAAAGTGTGCGTTATTAAGCTTAATAACGAAACTATAGAAAAAATCGGTGCAACGGAGGACGACCTTGACGGCATATCCGCGCTTGCGCGTGTTGCGCGTGGCGTTTCTCTCGGTATTTACATCCACGAGCGTGACGGCAAGGCAAAGGTGTCTATGCGCTCGGATGAAAACGCCGATTGTGCGGAGCTTTGTGCACATTTCGGAGGCGGCGGGCACGAGCGCGCCGCAGGCTGCACGCTTGACGTGTCGCTTGATGATGCGGAGAAGCTTATCTGCGCATATCTTGAAGAATTGGATTTGTTTTAGTTTTTGCGGAACACTTTGCTGTGTTCCGCAAAAACTGCTTAAAAAAAGAGGTATAAAATGAACGGAATTGTGATTATAGACAAGCCTGCGGGAATTACGTCTCACGGTGTTGTTTCGCGTATGCGTAAGATATTCGGCACACGCCGTGTGGGGCATTCGGGAACGCTTGACCCTATGGCAACGGGAGTTCTGCCAGTGTTTGTAGGACGTGCAACGCGCGCGTGTGAATTTGCACTGTGCGATGAAAAAGCATATATTGCGCGTTTTCGTCTCGGCGTTGTTACGGATACTCAGGATATAACGGGGACCGTGATTGAAGAGAGACCTGTCAGTGTGTCACAGGAACAGGTTTTTGACGTATGCCGCAGCTTTTGCGGAGAAATTTTGCAGACCCCGCCGATGTATTCCGCATTGAAGGTGGACGGCGTTGCGCTTTACAAGCTTGCGCGCGAGGGAAAAACGGTAGAGCGTGAAGCAAGAAAAATTATAATTCATTCCATAAATCCGTCTTATGTGGGCGATGATGAGTATGAAATTGAGGTTTCGTGCTCAAAGGGCACATATATCCGCACGCTGATATACGATATTGGAGAAAAGCTCGGCTGCGGTGCGTCAATGACGGCATTGCGCAGAACAAAATCAGGTATTTTCACGATAGATCGCGCGAAAACTATAGAGGAAACGGAAGCAGAGCCGACTCTTCTGCCGGTTGATTTTATGTTTTCTGAATATAGCTCCGTGACGATTGATGCAAAAGGTGAGAAAAAGTGCCGCAACGGTGCGCCGGTTCCGGGAAATGCAGAGGATGGAGTTATATACCGTGTCTATTCGGAAAACGGCGAGTTTCTTATGCTTGCGCGCGGGGATAAGAGCGGTGCGCTTGTAACGGTGAAAAGTTTTTTTGAGGTGCAGGGATGAAAAAAAGAGTTGTTGCTCTCGGCTTTTTTGACGGCGTACATATCGGCCACGGAGCGTTGCTTGAAATGACGGTGCGCAGAGCTCGTGAAAAGGGAGCCTCTGCTGCCGTGATGACGTATTCAAACCATCCGTCATCTATTGTTGCGTCATCTGCCGTAAAGCTTATCAACACAACAGAGGAACGGTGCGCTCTTATGCGTGAGCTGTACGGTATATCCGATATAATCGTAAAGGAATTTACAAAAGAATATTCATCGCTTTCAGGTGAAGCTTTTGTGAATGAAGTTATAAAAAAAGAGCTTGCGGCGTGCCATGTTGTTGCCGGTTTTGATTTCCGCTTCGGTAAGGGTGGGAAATGCGATGCTGCATCGCTTTTGAGGCTTTGTGAAGAAAACGGAATCGGCTGTGATATAGTAGATGAGGTAAAGCTTTATGGCGAAGCAGTGAGCTCTTCGCGCATACGCGAATATATTGTTGCGGGAGATATGGCAACGGCGCGCGAGCTTCTGGGACATTACCACTGCATTATAGGTGAGGTTACGCGCGGTGCGCAGCTTGGCAAAGATCTGGGTTTCCCCACGGCAAATCAGGAGATACAGAAAGATGTTTTGTGCGTAAAGCACGGTGTGTATTTATCCCGTGTGACGGTGGACGGTAAAATGTACAGGGGCGTGACCAACATCGGCGTGCGCCCTACGGTATCAAGTGGGAAGTGTCCGCGGGCAGAAACGTTTATCATAGATTTTTCGGGAGATTTATACGGCAGGAAAATCAAGCTTGAGCTTGTGAAATTTATGCGCGGAGAGGAAAAGTTTTCCTCGGTTGAGACGCTTCGCGAGCGTATAGAGAAGGATGTAATGCAGGCAAAGACGGATTTTTAGATATTTTTACAGAAAATTCATTGATTTTACATACGGAATTTGGTACAATATAATACGACACAGTATGTTTTTGTAAGGACGGGTTGAATATATGGCTTGGAAAATGCTTCAGAATACTATACTTCAGATGAAGGAGGCAACCGACCGCACGATCGGCGTTATGAACGTTACGGGCGAGGTTGTTGCCTGTACTGACCAGAGCCTTAAGGGAAGCTTGCGTGAAAACGCGCTTGATGCTCTTGAGGAGATGATAGGCTCGTACATTGTTTTTGACGGCGATACATATAAGCCCGTGGCGACGCCCGGTGCGAGGTTTGAGTATGTCATATTCGTTTCGGGTGAGGATGAATATGCCAGAAGTCTTGCCGTTATGGCTTCTCTTGCGGTGGGAAATGCAAAGAAGTACTACGACGAAAAGCACGACCGCGCAACGTTTATCAAGAACGTAATACTGGACAATATTCTCTCCGGCGACATATATATGAAGGCAAACGAGCTTCGTCTTTCGCTGGATGTTCCGCACATTGTTTATCTCATCCGTCAGGTTGACGGTGCGGACACCGCGGCGGTGGATATCGTATCTAATATGTTTCCGGATAAGGACAAGGACTATGTTGTCAGCGTAAGCGAGACAGAAATTGCGGTAATAAGCGAAACTGCGAAGGATACGGAAACCAAGCAATTCATAAAGGTTGCGGAGAGCATCCGCGACACGCTGAAAGCCGAGCTTCTTGCAAAAACCGAAATCGGTATAGGAAAGGTTGCACCGTCCCTTAAGGATATTGCCGTTTCCTATAAAGAGGCGCAGTCTGCAATAAACATAGGAAAGATGTTTGATACCGAGCGGGATGTAATGAGCTATGAAAACCTTGGTATCGGCAGGCTTATTTATCAGCTTCCGACAACTATTTGCCAGATGTTTCTTTCGGAGGTGTTCAAGGATAACTCTCTTGAACAGCTTGATTCCGAAACACTTATGACGATACAGAAATTCTTTGAAAACAATCTCAACGTGTCGGAAACGTCGCGCAATCTGTTTGTCCACAGAAATACGCTTGTCTACCGCCTTGAAAAAATCAAGAAAATAACAGGGCTTGACCTCCGGGAGTTTGACCACGCAATTATTTTCAAGGTTGCCCTTATGGTAAAGAAATATTTGTCAATCCAGGGCACAGCATTTTAAATGTTGTGCTCATACCTGCTTTTTGCGGAAAGGAATGTGGAATAAATGGTTAGGCTTCTCGATGTTTGCAAGGTGTATGAAAACGGAACACCTGCGCTGTCGGGTATAAATCTGAAGATAGATGACGGCGAATTTGTGTTCCTCGTCGGTTCTTCTGCTTCGGGAAAATCAACTATAGTAAAGATACTTACAAGTGAAGTGAAAATGACCTCCGGAAGGGGGATTGTGAACGGTTTTAACTTAAACAGAATAAAGCCGTCAAAGGTGCCGGAGCTTCGCCGCACAGTAGGCGTTGTGTTTCAGGATTTCCGGCTGATAGATAAGAAAACGGTGTATGAAAACGTAGCGTTTGCGATGCGTGCCGTCGGTGCGCCGCCGCGGATCATAAAAAGCCGCGTTCCGTATGTGTTAAAGCTTGTCGGACTTGACCGCAAGATGAAGTCGTTCCCGAACGAGCTTTCCGGCGGTGAGCGGCAGAGGGTCGCGGTTGCGCGTGCGCTTGTAAACAACCCCAGCATGATAATTGCGGACGAGCCTACGGGAAACCTTGATCCGAAAATGTCAATTGAGATAATGAGTCTTCTTGAAAAAATCAATGAGCTTGGGACAACCGTGCTCGTTGTTACGCATGAGCGTGAGCTCGTAAACGAATTTTCAAAGCGCGTTATCGCGATAGACAGCGGTCGTATCGTGAGCGACAGAACAGGCGGGTACTATCAGAATGAGACTTTATAATATTACATACTTTCTCCGCGAGGGGATATCAAGCATTTTCTCCCATCGTCTTATGAGCTTTGCGGCAATGAGCGTTATAACTGCGTGTCTTCTGCTTATGGGAAGCTTTTCGCTTGTTGCGGTGAATGTCGATAAGGTGCTTGAAGATGTTGAGAATAAAAACGAAATTGTTGTATTTATTGACGAAAGCTATACCGGTGAGCAGGCACGCGCGCTGGAAAGTGAGATTGTTGCGGTGAAAGAGGTTGAATCTGCAGTCTATATGACAAAGGAGCAGGCTCTTGAAAACTTCAAAAAGGATTTTGGAGACGACAGCGGCATTCTTGAGGGGCTTGAAGAACGCAACCCCCTGCGCGACCGCTTTACCATAAAGCTTCACGATATCCACGCCACAAAGCGTGCGGCACAGGCCCTTGAAGCTATCGAGGGCGTTGCAAACGTCCGCGCCCGGAGCGACATATCCGACAGAATAATTCAGGTAAGAGATGTTGTAACGGCAATCTGCGCCGTGCTCATTCTCATCCTCGCTCTTGTTTCGGTATTCATCATATCAAATACGGTAAACCTTACGATGTTCAACAGACGTGAGGAAATTGCAATAATGAAGATGATAGGAGCTACAAACGGCTTTGTACGCATTCCGTTTGTTATAGAGGGCCTTCTTATAGGTATTGCGGGGGCTACGCTTGCACTGTTTTTGCAGTGGGCGGTGTATGAGTATGTCGTTGCGGCGGCGCTGTCCTCGATAAGCTTTATGCCAAACGTATCGTTCGGGGATATAATCGGATATATCCTTATGATGTTTTACGGTGTCGGCGTTCTTGTCGGCGGTGTCGGAAGCGCGATTACATTGCATAAGTTCTTAAAGGTCTGAAATCCACCAATAAATGGATATAATAAAAAGGAGGGCTTTTCTGTGAGCCAAAAAACAGTTCGCATAATATCCGCCGTTATTGCGGGAGCAATAGTTTTTTCTCTTGCGTTTGCGTTTATTGCAGAGATCGTTTCGGTAAACAGCGCAGATGCGGCAGAGAGCGTTTCAAGCCTTAACAGCAAGCTCTCAAGCTTAGAAAAGCAAAAGTCAAAAATACAAAAAGAGCTAAAGGCGATAGAGTCTAAAAAACAGTCCACAATGACAAAAAAAGCGGCTCTTGACCAACAGATAGACGTTACCGAAAAAGAAGTTGACACGATAAACGAGCTGATTTCTGCGCTTGATACGAAGATTGCCGCAGCGGCAGCGGAGCTTTCGGCGGCACAGGCAGAGGAACAGAAGCAGACGGACGATTTCCTTAAGCGCGTGAGAATTATGGAAGAGGAAGGCTCGGCATCCATGCTGGGTATAATCCTTGCAGCAGACAGCTTCTCGGATATGCTGACAAGAACAGAGCTTATCGGAAGCGTGGTTGAGGGAGATAAAAAGCTTGTTGCGGCGCTTGCGGCAACGCGCGAAGAGATAGCAAGCAAGAAAGCGGTTCTCGATGCGGCGCGCACAGAACAGGCATCGGCAAAGAAAAATCTTGTTGCAAAGCAAAACTCGCTCGAAAGCCAGTATAAGGATGCAAACGCATTGCTTAAATCCCTGAATACCTCAGCGGCTGAATATGAAAAAGCATTTAACGAAGCTGAACGGGCAATGGATGCGGCGCGCGCATCGCTGCAGAAGCTTCTTTCAAATTCGAGCTCGTCGAAGTATGTGGGCGGTGAGTTCCGCTGGCCGACAAAGGCGACGAGAATAACATCTCCGTACGGAACGCGTAAGGACCCGATAACGAGAAAAACCTCAATGCATACCGGTATTGACATCGGCTCGGGTATGGGCACTGAGATATATGCCGCAAACAGCGGTACGGTTGTTGTTGCGGGGTGGTCGAGCAAGGGCTACGGAAACTACGTTGTTATTGATCACGGCGGCGGAAAATCCACGCTTTA
>SVLF01000017.1 GCA_015068085.1 Oscillospiraceae bacterium | reverse complement strand
TTCTTTCAGTTGAAAAAGAAAACACTCTTCTCGGTCAGGGTATCTACTGTGTAATTACCGATGCAGAAGGCACAAAGGTAACAACTGATACAGTTAAGGTTTACGGACCTTTCTCAATGCCCGTTGATGATTGGACTTTAGAATCAGGTAAGAATACTCTTATCGGCAGAGTGGCAGACGGTATCCTTAAAAAAGGCGAAAAGGTTTCTGTTATAAGGGACGGCAAGGTTATCGCAATAGGCGTTGCAGAAGATTTGCAGATGTTTAATAAGTCGTTGGATGAAACCGTTAAGGGAGAAAATGTTGGAATCGTATTTAGCAGAGAAGATGGTGTCAGACCGGGTAGCGGTGATATTGTAGTAAAATATCAGCCTTCACACGTTATTGACACAAGCGATATTGTAAATTAATCCGGTGTTAATTTTAATTAATATAAATTTTAAGGAGGAATTATTATGGCAAAGCACACATGTGCAATCTGCGGAGCAGAAGTAGGTCTGATCTCCGAACAAAAATTGGCGGACGGTAATTATATCTGCCGCAAGGTATGCTCAAAGAAATGCCTGAAAATTTTTGACAAGGTTGAGGCAACGCTCGACTCAGTGAACTCACACATCGCACAGGTAGAGTTCGGCACAAAAGTGTGGAATCAGATCTTTGTCCCGCTGACAAAGACAAAGGTCAAGGCAGAAAAAATGAAGCGCTTCGGAAAAAACGGCGAGCTTTATGTTTCTCCCTCAACAGGACTTGTTGCGATCACCGAGAACCGCTACAAAATTTTCATTTTCGGAAAATCCACACTCGCCTGTGTATACCGTCTTGCTGATCTTTACGGCTACGATTACGAATCCGAAGAGGTCAAGAACTCTGACGGCAAGACAGAAACAAAGCATTTCTGTGTGTTGACATTCAACAACACACCGGGTATGTATCAGGTACGCATGGAAATCAGAACAGGTGAGTTCGAAAGCATGGCGAAGTATTTTGACACACAGTTCGGCATACAGAAAACACTCGGCAACATAAAGAATACCTTCAAGCAGCAGATAAATGCCGCAAAGGCAATCGCAGGAGCTGTCGGTGCAATCAAGGACGGAACAATGGATGAAGCAAAAGCGGCAGAAACCGTCGGGACACTTGATGCTGCACAGTACGGTGACAGAACAGAATGGATTGCAAAGGCAGACGCTGCGCTCGCAACCGTTCAAAAATAAACTGTATAAATTTTATCAGGAGGAATTATAAAATGAAGAAATTACTTGCATTACTTATGGCAGCAGTTATGGTTATTTCCCTTGCAGCTTGTACGCCTGCTCCGGAAGAACCCGAAAATGTTCCGAGAGAACCCGTTACTCCGGCACCCGCACCGGCATTGGTAGGAAACTACACACTTACAGCAGAATATCTCCCGTTTGACGCACCTATTATCAATGATGTCTCGGGAGATCCCGATATGGACGTTTTAGGAAATAATGTTTATATTTCAAACGGTGACACCGAGGTTAAGATTTACACGCTTGACGGATCAGCTCTTACATATGTTAAGTCCGTTACGGTCGATGACACAGGCGACAGCATAAGCGTTGACGGAAGCGGGAAAATTTATGCTGACGGCGGTGTGTTTGAAGCGACGGTATACGACCCCGAAACAGGCGCAAAGGGCGAGGCTGTTGCAAGCGGCGAGCTTACAGCTTCCAAGAATGCAGATTTTGCTCTCGCCTACTTCACAGGAAATGAAGCAATAACTGCAATCACGGGCGGAGCTGCTGCACCGTGGAATTTGGACGGCGCTCCCAATGTCGGTAAGTATGAATCCATCAGCGTAATTGAAATCGTTGGCGACACTGTTCTTCTCGCAGGAGCTGATGCAGAAAACAACATTATCGGTGCTTATGATATAAGCGGTAACCGTCAGATGCTCTCAAGCGGATGCCTCGCAGGCTCTCTCCCGACTGCTGCAACAAAGACAGCAAACGGATACGTTTCCTCATCTGTTAGTGATATGACTTTTGTTAACGCAGAAGGTGCTATCATCGGTGAGGTTGATGCGAAGGAATTGTTCGGTATTCCCGATGACTCTGTATGGATTTACGAGATGACTGCTCTTCCCGAAGGCGGATTCTTAGCGCTTGCGCAGGTTTACAAATCCGGCGTTGACGGAGATGAAATCGTGCTCTTCAAGGTTTCAGGTTTCTAAAATTGTTGGGAAGGAAGCTTTATGCTTCCTTCTTCTCAAAGCCCTTCAATGCAGTGTTGGAGGGCTTTGAGAAGAAATGATAACCGTATGTTATTCTATATAAGACCGGAGGCTTTGTATGAAAACAATTGTGTTTTTGGTGTTGGCTTGTATTGTTATTTTCTGTTTTGCAGGCTGCAACGCAAAGGACAGTCCGGAGCATACAGGAATGCCCGATCCTCAGCATATTCTCACTCAAAAAACCGTCGCAAAGGTCAAGCTCGCTTATGGTACAGAGAAAAGCATTGTGACTCTTCGCAAGCCTAACAACGCATATTTTGAAATTCTCCCGCAAATTGCACTTGATGCGCTCAGCACTGTCAGCCTTAAGGCAGATGACTCCTCCTGGCGTGCAGAGATTTTCAGCACGGTATATTCTGAAAGCAGCGAACAGAACGAGGCCTTTGCGGAATATTACTTTAACGGAAAGCTTTCCGACTCACAGACGGAATTTGACGCTTTTGTTCAGTACGTGACAGATCTGGGCATCACACATATGGGCAAGCCCGTCAAATTAATCAAAAGTGCATACAAAAAACCGAATGACAAGCAGACCTGCGAAGCATATTTTGTCGGTTTTCAATTCGAGGACGCGGTTGACGGGAAGCAAATCGGAAATGGTCTTATCGGTTTTAAAATCTATATGATCGACAGAGTTCTGTCCGAATCGGAACTTAAAAGCATCTTTAATCAGTTGTTCTTTATCGAAAGATAATTTTGAAAGGGGTTTTTATTATGAAAGTGAAAAAGCTTATGTGTATTCTCCTTGCATTCTGTCTGGTTGCCGCTCTTTGCAGCTGCTCCGACACTCTTCCCGGCGCACCTGAAGAAGAGAAGCAAGGCAAACAAAATCCCGGTGAATTTTCCTTCATTGACGTGTCGCTTGGGGATATGTCCATTGAAGAATGGCTTGAAGAAGACACCGTGTGCAGTGTAACATGGGATAAAATTAAGCTTTCGGATGAATACGTTGAGAAATACCCCGACTTAAAAAAGGCCTTTGATAAAATTAATGAGAAAACAAGCACGGATGCAAAGGCTCATATGTATGAGCTGTCGTCTGCGGCAAAAGAGCTGCGCGGAGAAAGCGAAGCACCGGTTATCTGCGAAAGCGAAAGCCGGATATTTATGCAAAGAGCAGATTCATCCGCAATCAGCTGGCTTGAAGAAGAGTATATCTTTTCGGGCGGTGTTCATCCGGACTATTTCTATAAAGGAATAAATCTCAATCCGCAAAGCGGCGCGGATATACCGCTCGGTGATGTTGTCAAAGACGTTGCGCGTCTGCCGGAAATTCTTGAAAAGAAAATAACCGAGAAATACAGTTACGTAACCTTCGGCGATCTTGGAGAGATATTCGGTACATACACGGAAGAGAACTATTCCTGGACGCTTGATTATCAGGGGATAACCTTCTGGTTTTCGCCATATGAAATTGCCGCATATTCCGTTGGTTTGATTTCCGCAAAGATTTATTTCGGAGAGGAAAGCGAGCTTTTCAACCCGGAATACACATCAGCTCCTTCCGATACATATGCAATATCACTGCCGATAGGAAATGCACTGGGGCAGGAGATAGAGTTTGATCTTGATACAAACGACGGTAGAACCGATTTGGTTTTTGCCGGTGAAATTCCGGAGCAAAGCGGATCATATTATATGTTCAAAGCAGTTGTCAATAGCTCAGAATATATTGATGAGATAAATTATGCATACGGATTTGATGCATACCTCGTACATAAAAACAACAGGAATTACATTTATACCGTTTCATATTCTGACGGTTCCTATAATATGTTTCATGCTCTTGATATAAACAACGGTGAAATCAGGCAGATTTCGGAAATGTACGGAACGCAGTTTGATTCGGAAATTATTGAAGAAGAACCTGAAACATACGTTGTTTACAGACCCTTCTTCAATAATCCTGAAAGCTTTAAGCTGTCAACCGGAATTGAGCTTATCGGAAACCGCGATGCGGTGGCAAGCTATAAAACAGGTGATGACGGAAAGCCGGTTATGATGGATGAGTTCTTCGATATTGAAACTGACTATTCGCAGACAACAAAAATCCCGCTTGAAGCCATGCTTCTTCCGGAAAAGGAATGGACGACGCTTCCTGCCGGAACAGAGCTTTGGGGAATGCGGACAGATGCTGAGACCTATATTGATATGAAAACGGCAGACGGCAAAGAGGTTCGCTTTAATATCGACGTATCCGGATGGCCTAAAAAAGTGAACGGAATGCCTGAAGAGGAATGCTTTGAAAATATTATGTATGCGGGGTGATTATTTTGAGGTTGGTGAAAAATATTATGAAAATTTCGGCTATTATCGCTCTTGTGGCATCGCTCTTTGGGTGCGCGACGGAAAAACCGCAAGTGCTTGACAAAACCGGCATGGTGTATAATGACGCGGATTACAGAAGCATATACGCAAATGTTTTTGACTTTGATAATTACGATGGTCAGCCAATGTTTGCAGTTGCATTTTTAGGCTATGGCGACAGAATGGATTTTCGCCATGAATATGTAGAAGGGATTTTTAAAGATTTAGGTGATGCTGCCATTGAGCAGGTTGGTCATATAGATTACGAGGGGGATGAGTGGTATCTGATTGTGCCGAGATATATGGAAGATGTTGATATAACAAATCTTGATACAGGCGAGGTCCACACCGTATATAACGGTGAGGCATTTACCGTAAAATGCAATTTGTCAGATCTGCATTCTAACATTGAAATCAGTACAGAACAGAATTTGAGCGGACATAAGTTTTCACCGCAAATGGGCGGAGACGGACGGCTTGTCCAAAACCCCGATGTATGGGACATCACCGATTATTCGGTTTCGGATGAAAATTTATATGTTCAGGGAGGAGAATAAATCATGGGATTATTAAAAGCAGGTATAGGAGCGTTAGGCGGAGTTTTAGCCGACTCCTGGAGAGATTATTTTTACGCTGAGAGTCTGGATGCCGACACTCTTGTTGTCAAAGGAGAAAAAAGAGCGGGAGGACGCTCGTCAAACAAAAAGGGAACAGACAACATCATTTCAAACGGCTCAATCATCAACATAAATGACGGTCAGTGTATGTTGATTGTAGAGTCGGGTAAGGTTGTGGAGCTTTGCGCAGAACCGGGAGAGTTTGTCTACGACACAGGCACAGAACCGAGCCTTTTCTACGGTTCTTTGGGAGAAAATATCAAAAAAAGCTTTGCAGAGGTCGGCAAGCGCTTCACCTTTGGCGGTGAACCTGCAAAAGACCAGAGAGTTTATTATTTTAACACAAAGGAAATTATGGGGAACAAATACGGAACTCCCTCTCCTATTCCTTTCCGCATTATGGATCAGGCAATCGGTTTCCCACTTGATATCAAAATCCGCTGTCACGGAGAATATTCTTACAGAATAGCGAACCCGATGCTATTCTACACCAATGTATGTGCAAATGTAGAAAATGCATTTACCCGCGATGAAATTGACGGACAGTTAAAGTCCGAGCTTTTAACGGCACTTCAGCCTGCAATGTTCAAGATTTCGCAGAATAATATCTACTACGGTGCAATTCCTGCATATACAATGCAGCTTGCGGATGAGCTCAACGAGCTCCTCTCTTCCAAATGGCGTGACAGGCGCGGCGTTGAAATCGTTGAGTTCGGAGTATCATCTGTTAATGCAACCGAAGAGGACGAAGCAAGAATTATCGAATACCAGCGCTCTACCGCTATGGGCAGAGATGCCAATATGCTTCGCGGTCATATGGCAGGTGCAACGGCTCAGGCTATGAATACGGCAGCGGCAAACGAAGCAGGTGCTGCAATGGGCTTTATGGGTATGGGAATGGCAGGAAATATGATGGGCGGCATGGCAAACTTTATGCAGGGTGCCAATAATGCTCAGGATACAATGGTGAGTCAGCCGGCAGGGATGGCGGTCCCTGCAAAACCCACCTGGAACTGTGAGTGCGGAACGCATAACACGGGTAAATTCTGCGAGAATTGCGGAAAGCCGCAGCCGAGCCCCGCAATGGGCTGGCAGTGTGCGTGCGGAACGGCGAACACAGGTAAATTCTGTCAAAACTGCGGAAGTAAGAAGCCTGAAGGTGCACCTTTATATAAGTGCGATAAGTGTGGTTGGACTCCCGAAGATCCACATAATCCACCGAAATTCTGCCCTGAGTGCGGAGATATTTTTGACGAAAGCGATAAGCAATAATATTGGAGGTGCCATTATGAACTATATTGGTAAGTGGAGATTTCATTCTGTCGGAGTAATAGACGAGTCAGACAGCCTTACATATATGAATGCAGAAGAATATCTTGCTTCTCCGATGCCTTATATTGACGAAACAGATGAATATGCTGTTGCAGACGAGGTTAAAGAAAGAAAACAGATGATCGGAGCTTGCGTCGAAGTCTGTGAGGACGGTAATTTATATATGCTTATGCCGCTTCCCGAAGGTGTCAGCAAGGAAGAGGTAGATGCTGCTGTTGCGGCAGGCGCAATATCCTTGCGCGATGGTATGATTTGTCAAAGACCGATGCGATGGGAAGAACGCGACGGAAAGCTGTGGTTTGATACGGGCATAGAGGGTGAGGCCTTTGGCGAAAAGGTAGAATCCTGGGTATGTGCAATTGACGAAGAAGGCTTTTTTACCTTTATGACAACAAGATATGTAAAGGAGGATTAGTAATGGGACTTTTCGATTCATTAAAAAATATCGCAGGAAACAAGCTGAAAATGGAAGCCTCGAAGGTGGTAAATAACGCAGCAAGCTCTGCTGTGAATTCTGTAGGAAAAGGGAAAAATCGCTCAGAACGCTTTGTTTTTCAAGCACTTCCGCAGAGTGTTTCCGAGCTTCAGTCGCGTCCTGAAGCGGCACTTGACACTCCGTTCAAAACAGCAGCACTTACTGTTGCAGCTTTGTGTTTGTTTAAAAGCAAGCCCGATGCAATGTACGAAATGCTCGATTTTTTAAAGGGACCGGAGAGTGTCAGCGGTTATGAAAAGCAGTTTATAAACGAAAGACTCCGCGGAAAGGAATACATACCCTTCTCATATTTTGACGGCGCAACACCGCAAAACGGGTATACACCGGCGCAGCCCTTTACAATCGAAATATATGAAAACCCGTATTCTTTTGATAATGAGCATTGGGCAACCCTTTGGGTGAAGAGCGGCGGTGCGGATAATATGCGTTCAATCAAGTTCCGCGAAAAGCCTTCAACCGGACAGTGGTTTTTAAATGATATTCAATGCCTGTCGGAAATAAGGCTTCCTGCCGAAAATGACCCGTGGGCGTAGCTATGGAAAATAAGCTTATCGGATGTTGGGTAAGCGCAGAGTTGTCCTTTTGTGCATATAATTTCCTGCCTGACGGAAAGGGATTTTATTCCTTTGGTGATGCAAAAAAAGACTTCACCTATGTTGATAATGGTGAAAGTGTGACAATTCACTACAGCGGAGATTTTATGCCGGGCGCATTCAGATATACTGTTGAAGAAGATGTATTGCTTATAGAGGACAGCTTTGGAACTCCAGTGAAATACAAAAAACAAGGAGAAACAGTGTTATGAAAAAAATAATCAGCATTTTACTGACTTTTACCATTTTATTTTCCTGTATAGGAATCACAGCGGTTTCTGCACAGGAAGAATATATAGAAGTAAGCTCAGTCGAGAGCCTTAAAGAAACTCTTGAAAGTAGAGGAGATAAGAATATCATCGTCACTCAAGACATTATTTACACTTGTAAGGTAAGTGATGTGGGAAGCTGGTGGATAACTCTCGGCAGTGGCAAAAAGACATTGAATTTAAACGGAAAATCTGTTGAGCTCAATGCAGAAACAGGTGTGGAAACCACGATGATAAGAGTGCCAAGTGGCGCAGAGCTTATAATCAATGACACAAGCGGCGACAATTCGGGTACACTTTTCTGCTACGGGAAAATGGAGTCTGCATATTCTGAAGCGGCGGGAGCCGGAATGCCCGAATATTTTAACAGCAGTGTAAAATACAGAAACGTACTTGAGATTGACGGCGGTATGGTGACCATCAACGGCGGTACTCTTGAAGCAGGTCGCTCCAAAAAAATGTGGGTATTTGACGGCAAGGACGTCTATAACTTAAGACATCTTCTTGGATATACCATCCAGTTCGGCGTCCTCGGTCTTGCAATCGGCGCAAGATATGACGGCTATGCATGGCAGCAGGTAAACGGCGATTGCATAACGGTAAACAACGGAACCCTTATGATAAATGATGGTATATTCTTAGGCCGTGGATTTACAAATCTCGAAACATATGTAAAGCCAAACGATACCGACGTTGATGTTGAGTTTTCCCGCTCTGCTTGTCTCAGGCTTCTTGGCGGTAACACAATCATCAACGGTGGCACCTTCTACGGCAAGGGAAATGCAGATGTTCTTGCGATCAAGAAGAATGATGCGAATTTCACCCTGAAGAATGCAACCTTAAAAACAAATCACCTTCGCGTTTTGTTGGTTCCGACTATAAATGTCACCACATACGGTTATTATTGTCCGTATGTCATAGGTCACGAACAAAGATATGGATACCAGTATCACCCTGCATCTGATGTAGGAAGTGTAAGGCTTACTTCCGATATGCTTGATCCTCAGAGAAATACGGTAGAATATAACGGCGACGCTCTTCCTGTCAGCGACTGGGCAAAGCTTAACGCTACAGGTAATGACGGTTCCGCCACAGTTGTTGTAACACACCATATGTCAAACGCCGACAGAAGAAACTTTATGTCGGGCAGAGATACAAAAAAAGAAGTATCAAGACTTAATATTGACGGAACAAATGCTTACGGCATGACTCTTTCTCCCGATGTTCTCTCCTGCAATGCGGAGGGCGTCAGAAGCTATTCTGTTGAATGGTATCATAACGACGAGCTTTGCGATGATGAAACAACAATGGTTGCAGGAAAATATCAGGCAAAGGTAGAGGTAATGCTTGACAGCAATCATATTTTCTCCGATTCACCCAATTTCTCAATTATGGGCGACAGAGTAAGCGACTATGAACTTTCTGCCACTAAAAGAGCGGCAACGCTTTGGTCAAAGGTTTATAACTTAGAGTGCAACCATTCCTATAACGAGGATGAATATCTCCGCTTTGACAGCGACAAGCATTTTATGCAGTGTTCCGTCTGCAAAAAGGTGCTTATCGAAGAAAAACATTACTTTGGTGACGGTGAAGTTGACGGCGGCTCCATAATCTATAAATGCCGTGGTTGCGATTTTTCATACGGAGAGGTTGACGACGGTAAAGTCAGAATAGATTATATCAATATCAATATTCCAAGACCGCGGACGGGATATTTACCTGAATATTATGGACTGATAAGCGGTGAGGGTGTAAGCTTTGCAGGCGGCGGAGATGAATTTACAAAGAATGGCATCCGCTGGGGACTTTACGTGAATGATTCCGGTGTTGCGGAAAATGCGCTCTTTGCAAGCGGTATGGGCTACCGCGCTACTATCTATCTCAGAGCCGACGAGGGTTATACTTTCAGCAAAGACCAGAATGCACAGTATAATCCTGTTGTAATTGTAAACGGAGAACCGGCGAAATATGAAACAGACGGCGAGCTTATGACGGTTAAATATGAAGTAAACGCACCCGAAATTACCGTTTCTTATATCAGTATGTCAGGCATTGATTTCCCGGAGGTAGGAATGAAAGCCGACCGTGAACCCGAATCGGCAGAGCCTAATTATTATGACTGCAAGAACATCACCTGGTTTGAGAACGGTGAATATATGGATTATGATAATACATTTGAGGCAGGCAAGGAATACAAGGTTGAGATGTATATAGATACAATCCGTTCCGGTTGGGATTATACTGCAAAGTTTGCCGAAACCTTGAACGTATCCGTTGACGGATTTGCTGTTAAGGATGAAGATGTCAAAAGGCTTCACGATACAACAACTGTTATCACATATACCTTCCCGGTTCTTGAAGAAGAAAAAACGACAGAACCGGAAAATCCGGTAAAAACCGAGAATCCTCAAGAAACAGAAAAGCCAACTGAAACAGAAAAATCAGCATTTGTTGATGTTGCAAAAGGACAGTATTACTATGATGCGGTTATGTGGGCGGCGGAAGAGGGAATCACGGGAGGAACAAGCGCAACGACCTTCTCGCCAAATGCAGTCTGCACAAGAGCGCAGGTTGTAACCTTCCTTCACAGAATGGTAGCATCCCCCGAACCGGCTGCGATAGACAACCCCTTTACCGATGTTAAGGCAAACGCATATTACTACAAGCCGGTTATGTGGGCGTATGGAAGTGAAATCACAGGCGGGACGAGTGCGACAACATTTTCCCCCGATAGTAACTGCACAAGAGCGCAGGTTGTCACCTTCCTTTGGAGATGTGCAGGTAAGCCGAAGGCAGAAAACGCAAAAAATCCCTTTGTGGATGTAAAGGCTGACAGCTATTATTATGATGCAGTTCTCTGGGCGGTTGAGCAGGGGATTACGGGCGGGACAAGTGCAACAACGTTCTCGCCTGACAATAACTGCACAAGAGCACAGGTTGTTACATTCCTGTATCGTTTTATAAATAAGTAGAAAAAAGGGGCTGCGCTGTTTTGCTACAATCCCTTTGGAAAGGAGTATTATGATGTCAAGAATAATTATTGGTATAGTTTTACTTATGACAATGGGTTTTGGCGGATGTAAAATACCGGGTCCGGAAATAGCAGAAGAGGATGGCGGTGTAAAAAAATATAACAGTGGCGAAGATGCGCAAAAAACGATAGAATCAACGGAAATAACCGGATTTGTGTGTGAGTTTTCGCTTATTTCGGCGGTTCTTGAAGAAGAGAGCGAGCTTGACGGAAAGGTTTATAATCTGAGCGCCGTTCGGGAAAAGGACGATGTTGATTGTAAAATAGACTGGTATGACAGATCCGGTAACGGAGAAAAGCATGAATTTACAGCCGACTTATCATTTATGAGAAGTCTTCAGCAAATCGTAGCGGAATACAATTTTGCACAGCATAACGGATACAGCAGCCGGGTAAGCGGTCTTCCGAACATGTACGGAGCAAAGCTTGATATAACATATGCCTCGGGCGAAAGCATTTATGCATATGACAATCAGGAGTGTTTTCTGTCGTTTGACGCAATGAAAAGATTAGTGGAGTTGTTTTATTCTTACAGGGCATAATATATATGAGCCGTGACAGCGAAAAGCAAAACAATTCAGTATAAAAAACAATCACCTTGTCCATAATATGGATGAGGTGATTTTATGTTCAACAAAATAAAAAAGCTTATCGTACCCGTGCTTGTGCTTGCGGCTCTTCTGTGTGCGTGCAGAAACGAGGCGGCGGACAATGCCGGAGACACTTCGGCGTCAGGCGGGCAAAATACCGATGCGAACACAAATGCAACCGGTGAGAGAATTTCTATGTATGACAAAGACGGTCTTTCGTTTGACATCCCCGAAGCGTGGCAGCAAAACTTCAAGGCTGTCACGCGCGAGGTGGGAAGCTCCGGTAACACATATCCGCAGACGGATTTTTATTATACCGAGGGCGAGCGGGATATCCGCCTTATGTCTATCGGCAAATACACGCGCGAACAGTGGGAAAACCTGAAAAAGACCACCAAGGATGCGGAAAAAGCGATGCTCGGAGAATCTCCGGACAAGAATCATGTGTACTCCGTTTATTATGAAAACCATGACTACATTGAGGATAAGGACTTAAAGGATATTCTCTCGGGCATCCGCACAAAGGCGGAAGAAATGCGTGATAAGATAAAGATAAAGTAAAAAAGTAAGCGGTGAGATGCAAAAACAGTTGCATATTGCCGCTTATTTATGTTAAAATGTCACCATAGAACTGCCACGGGAGTTGATTTCAGTGATAAATCTTAATGAGTTTACCGGTGTTTTGCATATGCCGGTTGATAACCGCGGCTTTGTAGAGCTTAATCCGCTGTCTTTCGGCGCAGAAAGCTGCAAACCCGGAAAGTTCTTCGGCCCGGCCCGGCGCGACCATTATCTTATCCACTTTATATACCGTGGTGAGGGCGAGCTGCGAAATTCCCGCGGAAAGTACATAGCAAAAGCCGGACAGGCGTTTCTTATCCGCCCGGGCGAGGTGTGCAAATATATATCAAGCGAGGATAATCCGTGGGTGTATACCTGGGTAGGTTTCAACGGACGGCTCGCAGAGCGTTTTGATAATGTTCCGGATGTTTTTGAATACGGTGAAGATGTGATTTCTCGCTTATCGGCACTTCTCGGAGAGGAAAACGGACTTGAGGAAAGGCTGTGTTCATTCTTATTTTCTATCACTGCGGAGATTGCGCCGGCAGGAGCAAAAAACGACAGAATAAAGCAGGTTTACGATTTTGTCGATGTAAACTATATGCATCCTGTTCGCGTTGAAGATATAGCCGATGCGCTTGCGGTTAACAGAAAGTATCTTGCGCGTATATTTATGGAGAAAACGGGGAAGACACTGAAGGAATTTCTTACGGAGCGTCGGTTATATGAGGCAGAACGGCTTCTGCGCGACGGACACAGCGTTTCTGAAACTGCGCTGATGGTGGGGTATTCTGATTCATTTAATTTCTCAAAAGCTTTTAAAAAGAAATACGGCTTTCCTCCGAAAGCCGTAAAAGAAAAGAATAAAAGAAATTAGTTTTCCGCAAGTTTCGGGAGAGCTTCTCCGCTAACCCGCAGGGAGGTCCATTCGTCCATGGTTTCAGCGCCCAGTGCGCGGTAAAAATCAAGGCTCGGCGTGTTCCAGTTAAGGCACGTCCATTCAAGCCGTCCGCATCCGCGCTCAACGCACAGACGGGCGAGGTGTTTAAGAAGAGCCTTGCCGTATCCGTGACCGCGAGCCTCGGGCAGAACGTATAAATCTTCAAGGTGAATTCCAGGTTTGCCAAGAAAGGTTGAAAATGTAGTGAAAAACAGGGCGAAGCCGACTTCGTTTTCATTATCGTCGAGGGCAAATATGACCTCGGCATTTTTCTTTTCAAAAAGCTCTTTTCGGAGCATATCCTCGGTTGCAACAACCTCGTCGGACATTTTTTCATATTCCGCAAGCTCTTTTATAAAAAACAGTATTTTAGAGACATCGCGCTCCGTTGCAAAACGAATGTTCATATTTCAAAACCAAACTCCTTTAAAATCTGCTTTGCTGCCTCCTCCGGAGAGGCGTTGTTATCAACTTTTACATCTGCAAAGCGCAGATATGCATTTTTACGTTCTGCGTAAAGCTTTCCGATATCAACGGAGAGCGGGCGGCCGTCTGTTGCAAGCCTTTCAAGGTCGCGCTCGATAAGATAAATTCTTCCGTTTTGAGAAAGAAGCGGAAGGTTTCTATCCTTCACCACAACGCCTCCGCCTGTCGATATGATAAGCCCGCTCTCACGCCCGAATTCGCAGACAACTTCAGTTTCAATTTTGCGGAACTCATCTTCTCCGCGAGTATTTATTATATCGGCGGGGCATCCGAAGCGCGTGCGGATTTCTTCATCCGTATCGACAAGCTTTCTGCCGGTTTTTTCGGCGAGAAGCACGGCTATTGTGCTTTTCCCGCTTCCCGGCATACCGATAAGAATAATGTTAGAGGTAGAGCGCATAACGTCTTTCACCGCAGTGTCAATAAGGTCGGGAGAGAGGCTTTTGCCGGTGAATATTTCGCAGGCGCGAAATGCTTGAGCTGCAAGCATGGAAAGACCGCTCACTCGCGGTATAGAAAGCGCCTCCGCCTGAAATATAAATTCTGTTTTTGCAGGGTTGTATATAACATCAACTGCGCCGCAAAGCTTCGGAAAGCGTGCAAGGTCAACAGGGCTTTCACCGTTTTTCGGATACATACCGACAGGCGTTGTGTTTACAATTATCTCCGTGTCCGAAAGAGAGTAAACATTGTCATAATTTACCTCGCCTGAGCGTGAAACAACGGTTATCTTTTTTGCATTCATTTTTTTTGATGCGAGATATGCCGTTTTGGATGTTCCGCCGCTTCCGAGGATGGCAATGTTTTTGCCACCAAAGTATATACCTGCGCGCTCCACCATCGTTATAAACCCGAAGACATCGGTATTATATCCGCAGATTTTTCCGTCGCGGCGCACAACGGTATTTACGCTCTTTGCGTCCGCGGCGAACTCATCGTGCCAATCGCAGAGAGAATATGCAAGCTCCTTGTATGGGATTGTGACGTTAAGTCCGTCAAACTCTCCGCTTTTAATCATTTCCGCTGCTTTCTCGCGCGGAACTCCGTAAAGCTCATATTCGTAATCTGCAAGGCAGGCGTGGATTTGTTTTGAATAGCTGTGGCCGAGCCTTTCGCCGAGAAGTCCGCACTTCATTGTTTTTTTCATAACATTTCTCCGGTTGATAAACTGAATTTACAACGAAGTTTTTCAAATAAAGCGTTTGCCCAGATTTCATAGCCTTCTTCGTTCGGATGACCACCGTACAAAGCTTCTTCCGGATTTCCTTCTTTTCCGAGGATGCCTGTGTTGTCAAAAACAAAATCTACCTTTTGCGCGAGTTCTGTCAGAATATATGAATTGAGCCGCTTCCATTTTTCAATATCCTTGCCCTGATAATTAAACGGAGGTATTGTTTGCAGAATAACTTTTTTTCCGGATTTCTTTAAAGTATCAATAATGGAGGTCAAGTCTGATTTTATTTGCTCCTCGGCTTGCCCCTGCCGGATATCATTTACTCCATAGCACACAAAAACTATATCATTCTGTTTCGCTTTGTACATCCACGCTCCGTCTGATGCAGCATCGTTTGCTCTGCCATAT
This sequence comes from Oscillospiraceae bacterium, assembly GCA_015068085.1. Classification (GTDB taxonomy): domain Bacteria; phylum Bacillota; class Clostridia; order Oscillospirales; family JAAYXM01; genus SIG480. The sequence continues at coordinate 30,209 of SVLF01000017.1, read as the reverse complement.
CCTATACCAAGATTCCAATAAGAATAATCACTTCCCATTTTTTCGGAAAGAAGTGCATTCCAGTGCAGATATGAATTTGTTTTTGTTCCAATCCCTTGAGTAATGGAATCCCCGAAATATGCAATTCTCCCTTTTACCTCTCTGTCGCACCCGATCATTCCTGCAAATGGCATAAATTTAGAATATTTCCATTTCTCATTCTCTTTCACAAAAACAGGAAGCAGTGTTTCCTCGTGATAAGGAATCATTTTTCCTGAAAAAGTCATTTCAAGGCACAAATATTCGTCCTTTTCAAACATGCACTTCACAGGATTAGATGCAAAAAATTCACCGGGCATTACTTCTTTTGTCTTTTGACCGTTAAAACAAATGGTTTTAAAATCAAAAACCCTAATGTCTGCCTGTTCATCCTCGTCGTCCATAACCGTTTCAGAAATGTTTTCGGGAAGATTGATGCTCACGCATCTGCCGATCCTCGCGCTGTGAATAGTCCAGTTTTCGCAAATCAGGTTTTTATGGCTTATTGAACCGTCGTCATAGGTGCTGTCTATAATGTTTGAAAACAGAACGGAATAGTTATATTCACCGCCTGCAGAGATTTTATAAAAAACTCTTCCTGTACGCATTTCGTTTTCATTCATCGCAAAATACAGCTGATTTCCGCTTCCTGCATATGTATTTGAGTTAAATTGGTCAAAATACTTCATAATAGAATCTCCTTATTTTAATGAATTTATTATAACATAAGCGTGAGCGAAATGGTATAATGTTGCCATATTTTCCGGTTTCCGGCAAAGCCGGAGAGGAAAATGGCATTTTAAATCAGTATAATAACTACTTTTGTAGTTATTATACCATATTTCTTTTTGGACTGCAATTGTTTTCCGGTTAAGCTGTAACCTCATTTTGTATAGTAAAGTTAAGTGGTTTTAAGAAAATTGATGGGGATGCTGCTATCTTTGCAACATCCCCTCTTGTTTTATCCGTAATAATCGCCTGAAAGCTCTTCTACCAGGGTTTTATCCCGCTTGTTGGTAAAGGCAAGCAGCCAATCGTAATTTTTCTCGTCGGAATAGACTGTATCCCAACAATTATGTGCGAGCTCCGGGAAAAGGATCAGCTCAGCGTGACCGCCAAACATATTCACCGCTTTCGCCATCTGCAAGCTTTCAATCGGATCTACCGTTTTATCTTGAAGTCCATGAAAGGCGCGGATGGGAACATCTATAAGCTTCTTTGCAAAAGCGGCGATTCCGCCGCCGCAGAGAGGCATTGCAGAAGCAACCCAATCCGGGCGCAGAGTTGAAAACTCCCAGGTGCCGTAGCCGCCCATACTGTTGCCTGTGACATGAAGGCGGGTCTCGTCAATGTAGGGGAGCTCGCGGATTTCTCCTACCAGATGCAGAAGCGGTGTCATCCATGCGAACCAATCACCGTTTTGGCAAAGGGGTGCAAGGAGAATATAGCCTCTTTCGTTCTGTCGCTTCCGTAGGTTCGCAATATTAACGTTATTCCGCAAAATCTCTGTTGTTTCGCTGCGGTTACCTGCTCCGTGCAAAAAGAGAATTAACGGGTATTTCTTGTTTTTCTGAAAGCCTTCCGGATAATAGATCAGATATTTGAGCCCTTCAAAAATTTTTTCTTCCATTTTTGGTCACCCTTTCGTTGTGGATGAAAAAAGCTTTATAACACCGTTGCATTTTCTGCAATCCTGGAAATAAGATTGTAGTCATTGGTCAGGATTGTATCAATCCCCATTGCGAGATATTCTCTTGCTTCGTCTTCGTCATCTGACCAGAACACATTGCAGATAATGCCGTTTTCGTGCGCTCTGTCAATCATTTCCTGATCGAATTTTCCTTTGAACAATTGGATTTTTTTGCAATCATACCGGATCGCCCTGTCAACCAGCTCCCGGGGAGCATCTCCGGCGCCTACGCAGCGGCAAATGTCGGGTGCCATCCGGCGGGCAAGCCGCAGTAAGTTGTCATTTCCGGATGTAAAGTAAACGTATTTTCTACAGTCGTATTTGTCAATCAGAGCAATTATTTTACGCAGAGCATCAGGGTCATATTCGCATTGATTATCGACTGTTTTAATGTGAATGTTCATAATGGTATGGCAAGATAATTTTTTTAGGATGTCTTCGAATTTCAGAATTTTCAGTCCTTTAAATTTTTTGCCATACTTTATACCGAAATCAAATGACAGCAGTTCTTCGTAAGTATAATCATAAATGTTTCCTGTTCCGGTGCTTACCCGGTCCAGCTTTTTGTCATGGCAGGAAACAATCTCACCGTCTTTAGTGACCCAAAGATCAAATTCGATCTCCTCTGCGCCCATAGCAACCGCCGCACCAAAAGCAGGCATACTGTTTTCCGGAGCAATGGTGTTAAAGCCTCTGTGTGCGCAGAACCGCGGATAAGGCATGATGTCATCCGGTCTTACAATGGCACTGCCGGAGGGACGGTATTTCCAGGGGCGGCGGCCTTTTTCAATATACTCGTAATGTGCGGCATCCGGATTTCCAAAGCCTGCAGGTTTATAATACTTTTTATGCACATCGATCTCCGCCGTAGACAGGCCTATATGGCTTTCCATATGGCAAAGGACTTCTCCCGTCGGTGCAACCACCATACTTGCACCACCGATATTGGAATTAACGTCCATTGATACAGATGATCGGATTACATAGGTATTGGTATTGTATGCCAGAAATTGAGACATAATCTTCAATGCTTCGTGGGTATCGCTTCTTTGATGGGAGCAGGCAATGATCACATCCAAATTTTGCCTTGCCAGGTTGGGAAAAGCTTCATAGAAATAGGCATCATAGCAAATAAGGAATCCAAAGCGAATGCCTTCTATTTCGATTACGGTAGGTTCGGAAAACTCAAAAGAATAATCGCCGTCGAGCTTCATCACCGATACTTCGCCGGGGGTCAAGTGCTGTTTATAATATTTCCCAGCAATTTCGCCGTTACGGTTAAAGGCATAGGTTGTGTTTCGCGAGCCTGTTTCGGTTTCGCTTCTTGCATTTACAAAAAGCAGAGCGTTACATCTTTTCGCAGTGGCACTTGCAATTTCCAGCAATCTTTGATTGTATTTCTTTACGCTTTTTTCTGCAGCTTCCTTTGTCTTTGCTAAGCAGGGGATATCACAGGACTCAGGAAATACGATCAGGTCCATTGAACTGTCGCACTGTTCGAATAACGCTAATTGCTTTTCAAACAGCTCATCAGAACGGCTATAATCTGTTGAATACTCCGGTTGCGCAACACATACTTTCATTTAAAAACCTCCTGTTATTCGGATACTCTGAATTATACCATAAGCGCAATGGTATAATATAGCCATATTTTCCGGTTTCCGGCAAAGCCAGAGAGGAAAGTGGCTTTAAATCAGTATAATAACTGCTTTTGCAGTTATTATACCATATATTAAATCAGAGTCACAGCACGAAAAAACAGGTGTTGCTATATAAGGATTTATATAGTAAAATAAGGAGGGTGATGAAAAATGAATCTAAATTGGCTGCAATATTTCTTAGAAGTTGCAGAAACAGAAAATATTACAAAAACTGCTCAAGCACATCTGCTGCCTCCGTCTGCAATATCGGCTTCTATTAAAAAGCTTGAGCAGGATTTAGGCGTTGCGCTATTTGACAGAACACATAATAAGATAACCCTTAACGCCAAAGGAAAATACTTTGCCGCGGAGATAGGGGGAATATTTAAAAAAATAGAGGATGCAACAGCTCAAATTACTGCTCCCTCTATTGCGCTTCCCGAAATAAAAATTCTTATTCACGCAAGGTCGAAATGGATCACGGAATTGATTGTGGAATATGCTGCCGGGGAACAAAGCAACAACTTTATCATTTCCAATGACTACGCAAACGCAAATATTGATGATTATGATATTATCATTGATGAGCCTGATAATAAATACAACCATCTGAACCATTTTGTATTGAGCGTGGAAAGAATTTGCGTTAAGGCTTCATCAAACAGTTCCTTGGTGGGGAAAGAGCTTTATTTTCAACAGTTGGAAGATGAACCGTTTATTCTTCCGTGCACAGGTAACGGTATGCGGAAGAGGTATGAAGATGCTTGCAAACGCCACAAGATAAAAGAACGTATCATTGTAGAATGCAATGACAGGCAATGTCTGCACCAGTATGTTTCATCAGGCATAGGACTTACAATTGGTTCATATCGGTCTCTGGAGGACTCTGTCCAACAAAATTTAACTGCGCTCAAAATTTTGGACTTTGACGAAATCCAAACTGTATGCGTTTTTTACAAGAATAATGAAAAGCCGGGCTTTTATTTAAAAAACTTTTGTGACTATCTCTATTCAAAACGAATTCTATAAATCCCTCAACGACAAAATTCTTCTTTACAAAACGTAATATTTATAGTACAATATACATACTGTTTCAAAAACGGAGGGGTTTGAGTGAAAAACAATATGGATTTTCCGCGCACCTTGTCTCTTTTGCGCAGAGAAAAAAACTTAAGTCAACGCAAGGTTGCAAAAGAGCTTGGGGTATCTCAGGCGGTGCTTTCGCACTATGAAAACGGTCTGCGCGAGCCGGGACTTGAGTTTGTTGCAAGAGTAGCGGATTATTATAAAGTGTCGGCAGATTTTCTGCTCGGCAGAACAATGTCACGAGAGGATTACACAATTACCGCAGAGGATTTGCCCGATAGCTCTGAGGATAAGGACAATGTTCTCCGTGGCAGCATGATGGCAACGCTTGCAAAAAAGCTTGTTATAAATTCACTGAGCATAATTTTTGATATTGTCGGTAAATCAAAGAACAAGGATCTTATCACGGAAACTGCGGCGTTTTTCAATCTTGCGGTGTATAAGGTGTTTCGTTCGCTATACTCGGCGGATAAGGAGAGCAGTGAGGATATCTTCTCCGTTGATGAGCGAATCTGGAGTGAGCTTACGAATGCCGAAATGTCGTTTGCCGCAATGAATATAAAGCGCGAAGCAGAGGGGATAACGGAAGCAAAGGAGAAACAAAGCTCCCTTCCGTCGGTTTCACAGGAGGATATTTCCGCAGAATATCCGGCGCTTTCCCAGTCGCTTTTGTCGGTGCTTCAGTCGGTCGGCAAACGTCTCGGCGAAAGACTTGATAAATAATATTTTAAGGGGTTCGAAAGAACCCCTTTTGTATTTATACTCCGATTGAGGTTTTAATCTCTGTCCAGAGCTCATCATAGATTTTTGTTTTGTCGCCGAGTGAGGAGAAGATTTCAAGGTCATATTTTGTTATATCCGGATATGCCGTTGGGTCTTTTCCCGCTTCTCCCATAAGCTCACGTGCGGGCGTGCTCGGGGAAGAATAGCCAATGTATTCCGCATTCTTTGCTGCAATATCGGCACGGCACATAAAGTTTATAAACTGCTCGGCACCGTCTTTGTTCTCACAGCTTGACGGGATACACATAGAATCAAAGAAGATGTTTGAACCCTCGGACGGGATAACGTATTCAAGGTCCGGATTTTCGCCCTTGCAGTAAACTGCATCGCCTGCATATACGAGAGCAAGCGCGGCCTCGCCGCCGATCATTTTATCCTTTACCTCGTCAACAACCCATGTGAGAACGAGCGGGCTTTGATCAATAAGCTTCTGCTTTGCTGCCTGGAGAGCAGCGGCGTCGGTTGTGTTCAGGCTGTGGCCGAGATATTTAAGCGTAATACCGATAGCATCGCGCTGGCTGTTCATCATAATGATGTTATCCTTGTATTTCTCATCCCAGAGCGCGCCCCAGCTTGTCGGTGCTTCATCTACCATAGTTTTGTTATAGAGAATGCCGACTGTTCCCCAGGTATAAGGGACGGAAAATTTGTTATCCTTGTCAAACGACAGGTTTTTATATTCTGCATCAATATTATTGTAATTTGTGATTTTGCTCATATCAATCTCGGAGAGAAGATTTTCCGCAATCATACGCTCAATCATATAATCCGACGGGATGATAACGTCATATGAGTTGTTTGAATTTTTTATTTTCGTGTACATATCTTCGTTTGTTTCAAACATTTCATATATAACGCGCATACCGCTTTCTTCTTCGAATTGGTCGATTACGCCGGGCGCGATATAGTCACCCCAGTTGTACACCTTTACGACCGGTCTGTCGTCGCCGCAGGATGAAAAGAGCAGGCAGAGCACTGCAGAAAGAGCCAAAACAATTTTTTTCATTATATTCTCATACTCCTTTTTGATTTATTGTGGTCTTTTTTTGCCGCGCTGACATTCGCAACAATAAGGATTATCAGAATTGCGGCAAACATTATGGTTGAAAGCGCGTTAATTTCGGGCTTTATTCCGCGCTTTGCCATCGTGTAGATTGAAATAGAGAGATTGCTTACGCCGTTGCCGGTAGTGAAAAAGCTGATGATAAAGTCATCAATCGACATTGTAAGAGAAAGAAGAAATCCCGTAAACACACCGGGCAGAAGCTCGGGAAACATTATCCGCCAGAAGGACTGTGTGGGTGTACACCCGAGATCCTGCGCCGCATCATACAAGCTCCAGTCAAGTTGACGTGCTTTTGGCAATACCGCGAGGATAACATACGGAATACAGAAGGTGATGTGAGAGAGAAGCATCGTGAAGAAACCAAGGTCAAGTCCCATAAGCGTGAAGAGGAGCATCAGGGAAACTCCGGTTACGATTTCTGCATTGAGCATCGGAATGTATGCGACAGAGAGAACAAGGGTACTTTTCTTTCCTTTGTTTTTCGCAAGACCGTAGGCTGCCATAGAACCGATGATTGTTGCGATAAGTGCAGCGAGAAAGCCGCACAGGAGCGTGGTATAAAGCGAGGACATAAGAGCGTCATTTGAGAACAGCTGGCGGTACCAGTCAAGCGTAAACCCCTGCCAGTTTGCGCGGGATTTGGAAGCATTGAAGGAGAAGACCATAAGAACGCCTATCGGGGCATACAAAAACGCGAGGACGAGACCGATATAGCATTTTGAAAGCTTTTTCATCGAAGTATTCTACCTCCGTTTCCGGTTCCCGACTCAACATCGCCGCGGTTTATAAAGTGCATAAATATAAGAACAATAACCATTATAACGACGCTGAGGGCGCTTCCGAAATGCCAGTCATTCACAACGCGGAACTGCTGCTCGATAACGTCGCCGATAAGCGGAACCTTGCCACCGCCCATAAGCTGAGATATGACAAATGTTGTAACACTTGGCACAAAAACCATCGAAACCCCCGACAAAATTCCCGGTACGGAGAAGGGAAGAGTGACGCGCAGGAAAGCCTGAAACGGGTTTGCACCGAGATCCGCCGCCGCTTCAAGATGGCTTTCGTCAAGCTTTAAGAGCGTTATGTAAATCGGCATAATCATAAACGGAAGATAGTTATATACCGTGCCGAGGATAACGGCGCCCTCGTTGTAGAGAAAGCGAACCTTCGGCAGACCGAGAGACGCCAAAACCGTGTTTATGATTCCCGTGTTTTCGAGAATGGAAAGCCATGAATATGTGCGGAGAAGAAAGTTCATCCACATAGGCAGAAGCATAAGAATCACGATGATAAATTTTGCACGAGAGCGGCTTCTTGCCAGAATGTATGCCGCGGGGTAGCCGCAAAGGATGCACACAAGGGTGGAGATAATCGCAATTTTAAAGCTTTTAAGGACCACTCCGAGATACATGGGGTCGGCAAGGCGCGAAAAACCTTCAAGGGAAAACTCAAAGCCCGTGCCGCCTGCGCGTGTAAACGCAAAATAAATTACGATGGCAAGCGGGAAAAGGACGAACACCGCTGTCCACACATACAGCGGAATCAAGCAAGCATTTTTTTTCAAATCTCGACCTCCGAAATTTCATCAGAAGTAATTTTTTTTCTGTCCGGGGAGTTTTCGCTCTTGTGCATAACCTGAATGTTTTCAGGGTCGACACGGAGAGAAACGATGCTTCCGGGCGGACAGTTTACGGTGGATTGAGCAATAATGGTTTCACCGCAGACATCTACGCGCATTTCGTAGTGAACGCCCTTGAATATGGAAGAAACAACCTCGCCGGAGGGAAGGTTTTCACACTTCGGAACGAGGATAACATCCTCCGGACGGAGAACAACGTCAACCGGGGCATTCTCGCCAAAGCCGCGGTCAATACACGGGAAAATGCAATCAAGGAACTTTACCTCAAGGTCGCGCACCATTGTTGCACAGAGAATGTTGCTGTCGCCGATAAAATCTGCAACAAAGGCGTTTTTCGGCTCATTGTATATATCCTGAGGCGTGCCTATCTGCTGGATTTTGCCGCCGTTCATAACAACAATGGTATCCGACATGGTAAGCGCCTCTTCCTGGTCGTGGGTAACGTATGCAAAGGTAATTCCGCTTTCCTGCTGGATGCGTTTGAGCTCTATCTGCATTTCTTTGCGAAGCTTTAAATCAAGCGCGCCGAGCGGTTCGTCAAGGAGAAGAATATCGGGCTTATTGATAAGCGCGCGGGCAACGGCAACACGCTGCTGCTGACCGCCGGAAAGCGTGGTTACATCACGGTCACGGAAGCCGCGCAGAGACACAAGCTCAAGCATTTCGTCAACATCGCGGTCAATCTTCTTTTTGTCCCATTTTTTAATATTCGGACCAAAGGCGATGTTTTCGCCTACGGTCATCTTCGGGAATAGAGCATAGCGCTGGAAAACGGTGTTGATGTTGCGTTTGTGCGGCGGAACATCGTTTATGCGTTTTCCACGATAGAATATATCGCCCTGCGTAGGCGTAAGAAATCCGCCGATGATCCGCAGAAGCGTTGTTTTTCCGCAACCGGACGGACCGAGCAGGGTGAGAAATTCATTTTTCTCAATATATAAATTTATTCCGTTTAAAACATCCATTCCGTCAAAGGTTTTATAGATGCCGGAAAGCTCTAAAATACGTTCTCCCATTTCGTTCTCCTGTAATTATAAAGTTTTTTCGTCTCCGCCGGAGGCGGATATGAAACAACAAATTAAAAGTTCGGCGGGGATGATACCCACAATATCTGTGCAGTGGATTTTCCGCGGTTCTTTATGCTGTGCTGTTTGTCGGCTTTGAAATAGAATGCATCGCCGCGCCGCAGACGCTCTGTTTTCATACCAAGCCGGAGCGTTATTGAACCGGAAAGGACGTAACCGAATTCTTCGCCCGCATGGGGCATATCGACCGGAGTTTCCTTGCCGGGAAGAAGCTCATACAAAATCGGCTCCATCGAATTTCTTTGTGCCGTGGATACAAGCCACGTCATCTTTCCTATATCGTCAACGTTTTTTTCACACATATCTTCGCTTTTGTATACAACCGGTGCAGAATCGCCGGTCTGTGCAAAAAACTCTTCAAAGGATGTGCCGAGGGCATCGAAGATATCAGACAGCGTTGCAAGGCTTGGTGACGTGCTGTTGGATTCAAGCTGGGAGATAAAGCCCTTTGAAAGCTCGCAACGATCCGCAAGCTCCTGCTGCGTAAGCCCGTAATAAAGCCGGAGCAGCTTTATTCTTCCGCCTATATCAATATTCACGGTATCACCTTCGCCCTTTCACGATATCAGCCCACGCAGGAAAAGCATCCCGGCGTGGGTTTTGTAAAAATAAACTTTAAGTTTGGTAATGTGAAATACAATATAACATATCTATATGAAAATGTCAATAGATTTTAAACATATTCCGCCAAAATTTTTACAGAAGTTTCGCATCGGTTTTTAACCGTTTTTCGGAGTGATTCGCATCGAGCGGGGAGAGAAGAACGCATTGTATGATTTGCCCCCTTAGCCTGAGAGGTCAAGAAAAAAGAAAAGCAAAAGAAAATATCTGTTTTTCCTTTACAACCTGTAAAGTTTGTGTTACAATAATATTAATTATGCGTGAAGATGTAAAGGGGTTTGTAATAATGAAGCTCGGCGTTAAATCGGTTTCCTACATATTAATTGATATACTTTGTTTTTTTGCCGCATTTTTCTTTGCGGCTCTTTTGCGTTTTGATATGGTACCTACAGAGGCATTTTCGTTCCTCGCCCGTGCAGGATGGATTTACTATGCCGTCTGTGCCGCGTGCGTTTTCGGTCTGAGTTTTCTTCTCGGAACATACCGCGCGCTGTTCGTAAGCATCTCTTTCCGCGACGTTTTGCGTCAGCTTGAAATTTCGTTTATAACGGTTGTTGCGGCATGGCTTGCGCATCTTATATTTGAAATACCGGTGTCGATGAGCATAACGCTTATGTTTGCGTTCTTCTTTGCGGTTATGACCGTCGGCGTGCGTTGCGTTGAGCGCATCTTCAAAATGTTTTTGATAATGCACCGTCCGGACGGAGAAAGCCTTCGTCGGGTTATTGTGGTAGGTGCGGGTACGGCAGGCAATATGCTTATCCATATGCTTACAACGCACCGTGATATGGGGCTTATTCCGGTCGGCGTTGTAGATGATGATGCAACAAAGCAGAATATGACGCTTTCCGGGGTGCGGGTTCTCGGCAAAATCGAAGACGTGCCGAGAATTGCGAAGGAACGCCGCGCAGATGAAATCATCATTGCCATTCCTTCGGCGGAGTCCGAAACCTTCAAAGCTATTTACGAAAAATGCCGCAGCGCGGAGATTCCGGTAAAAACCTTCGGAAACCTTATGGATTTTCATCGGTTTATGTCGGGAACAAAGACTGCGCTTCGTGATTTGTCAATTGAAGATTTGCTTTTCCGTGATTCAATAAAAACGGATATGAGTACGGTGAAAAGCTTTATGGAAGGAAAGTGCGTGCTCGTTACGGGAGGAGCGGGAAGCATCGGCTCTGAAATATGCCGTCAGGCGCTTGAGTATGGCTGTAAGTATCTTGTTATTATGGACATAAACGAAAACGGGCTCTTTTACCTGCAAAACGACCTGCTTGCAAAGTATCCGCGTGAGCGCTTTTGCGTGCGGGTAGGAAGCGTTCGTGACAAGGAGCGCATGGGATACCTTTTCCGCCGTCACAAGTTTGACATCGTATATCATGCTGCGGCTCATAAGCACGTTCCGCTTATGGAGGATAATGTTTTTGAAGCTGTCAAGAACAATATTTTCGGGACGAAAAACACTATCGAGTGTTGCATAGAGCACGGCGTTAAGAAATTTGTACTTATTTCTACGGACAAGGCAGTGAATCCGACGAATATCATGGGTGCGACAAAGCGCGCGGCGGAGCTTCTTGTACAGAGATATAACGGCCGCGGGTGTGAGCTTGCTGCTGTACGTTTCGGAAACGTTCTCGGCTCAAACGGATCGGTTATTCCGATATTCAAAAAACAGATTGAAGAAGGCGGGCCGGTAACGGTTACGCATCGTAGTATAATGCGTTATTTTATGACCATTCCGGAGGCAGTGTCGTTGGTTCTGAATGCCGGCGCATCTGCGCACGGAGGGGAAATTTTCGTGCTGGATATGGGACAACCTGTCAGCATCTATGACCTTGCCTGCAATATGATTGAGCTTGCAGGACTGACCGTAGGCCGCGATATTGAAATTAAAATTACAGGGCTTCGTCCGGGGGAAAAGCTGTTTGAGGAACTAAAGCTTGAGGATGAAACGCATACGCGGACAAATCACGATAAGATTTTCATTATGCACACAAAGGAAGCTACAGAAAAGGTTGATAAGGATATTGAGCAGCTGACAGAGCTTCTTGCGACCGACAGTGGGGAAGCGGCATTGCGCGAGGCGGTATTTGAAACCATCTCCGTTGACTTTGCCGAAAGCGCACGCCACGGCGGAGAGCTTTCGGAGTTCTGTGAGCTGAAATAAGGCAGAAAAAATTATAATAATTCTTTAAAAAAGTGTTGATTTTTAAGGTGTCAGGTGGTATACTTATAATACTGTAAAATGCACTCTCGCAGGAAGGAAGTTTTAAGACCAATGGAACTGGATCTGAAAAAGACCATATCGGTTCTTTTCTCTAAAATTTGGCTGATAATTGCGGTCACGATGCTCAGTAGCGTGCTTTTTCTGATAAGCAATCTCTTTTTCGTTACGCCTATGTACACGTCTCAGGCGCTTCTCTACATATCAAATATGTCGGAGCGTAAGTCTTCCATCGTTACTACCGGTGACGTCAGCGTTTCTCGTGAGCTTGTCAATACATTCGTTGTCATCCTCAACAGCCGCACCGTTCTCGACAAGGTCGCAGAGCAGTCAGGCCTCGACTACACCTCAACGGAAATCAAGGGAATGATTTCGGCAGAGGCGGTTTCCTCTACCGAGGTTTTTCGTATCTCCGTTACCCATGACGACCCGACAGAGGCACAGATTATTGCGGATACAATTCTGAAGGTTGCACCGAGCGAGATAAAGCGCGTTATGAATGCGGGTGCTGTATCTATTATCGACTATGCAACGCTTCCGCTTTCTCCATCATCTCCGAACATTCCGCGAAATACCGTTCTTGGCGCTATGCTTGGCGCTATGCTTACGGTTTTCATAATTCTCCTGACAGAAGGGCTTGACAATCGCGTAAAGAGTGAGTTTGTCCTTTCTGAGAACTTTGACCTTCCCATCATCGGCATCGTTCCTTCATTCAAGCTTGCAGAGAAGACGGTGTCCGGCGGCAAGGTAAAGCGCAGAAGGAGGGTTGGATAATGGGACGTATAAATATCCCCTTTCTTAAAAAGAAGAAAAAGATCAGTACATATGTAAAAAGTGAGCTTCTTACGGAAAACAGTCCGTTTATTATTAATGAAGCGTACAAATCCATGCGCACAAACCTTATGTTTATGCTTTCGGGCAACAAGAAGGTAATCGCGTTTACAAGCTCGGCTGCAAATGAAGGAAAAACAACGACATGCCTCAATACCGCCGTTGCGTTTGCTCAGACCGGTCACAAGGTTCTTGTAATAGATATGGATATGAGAAAGCCTCGTGTTCATCGCTATTTTGAAATTCCGTCATCTCCCGGATTTTCCGATAAGCTCGGCGGCTTTATAAAAGAGCTTCCGATATCAAGGACGGAATATGAAAACCTTTGGGTGTTGCCTGTCGGAACTATTCCGCCAAGCCCGCCGGAGCTTCTTATGACCACAATCTTCGACGAGGTTCTTTCACAGATTCGTGATGAATATGACTACATATTTATCGACACTCCTCCGATACACGTTGTTACGGATCTTGCGATTATCGCAAGCAAGCTTGACGGAGTTGTGTTCGTTGTTCGCGAGAACACCGTCGCATTAGAGGTTGTAAAGCAGTCGATAGACAGTCTTGAGCGCGTGGGTGCAAAAATCCTTGGATTCATCTTAAACGACTCTGTCGGGGATTCGCTCTTTACGCAATATCGTTACAGACGTAAGTACAAGGCGCGTTACGGTTATACCTACGGCTACAGCCTTCCCTCAAAGGAATGAGCTATGTATATTGATTTTCATTCTCACATTTTACCCGGTGCTGACCACGGTTCCGATAGCATAGAGATGAGTCTTTCTCAGCTTGAGTATGCAGCGGCGGCAGGAGTAAGCACCATTGTTGCCACCCCGCATTTCTACCCGGATGTGGATAATATCCCGGATTTTCTTGCACGTCGGGAAAAGGCATATGACGAGCTTTGCGCCGCAAATGCAAGTGGAATAAAAATTGTGAAGGCGGCAGAGGTTCAGCTTGGGATAAATCTTGACAAAGAGCCGGAGCTTAAAAAGCTTTGTATCGGTGAAACGGATTATATTCTCATTGAGTTTCCGCCTGAGCCATGGCCGTGCTGGGTTCTTGACGCAATTACGGGAATTATCCGGGACAGACGCCTTCGGCCGGTGTGTGCACACATTGACAGAATATCCCACATCGGACGGGAAAAGATATTAAAGCTGAATATTGATGTTCAGATGAACGCCTCGGCATTTCTGGATTCAAGGCGTCACAGAAGATATTATCTCGACCTTATCGCCGACGATGCGGTTCATGTGCTCGGAAGCGACACTCACGGCGACGGTAAGCAGTCATATAAAGATTTTTCGTATGCAGTAAAGAAAATAGGCAAGATGATGCCGTATCTTACTGCAAACGCAGAAAAAATCATCACGCCGCGTGACAGTTCGCGGCAAATCAAATTAAGTCTGTAAGGCAAAATTACACATTGCCTGCAATAGGAAAATTTTTTCAAGGAAGGTGTTTAACACTATGAAAAAGACAATGAAAATCATGCTTGCAGCAGTTCTCAGCATTGCAATGCTTTTGACCTTTGCTGCAGCAGCAGAAGACACACTCACAAATGCAGGTACGGCTGACCTCATTTCGGCAGCTGCACCCGAAAGCGACACAATTGATGCTCACCACGATGAGCACGCGCTCGACATCTTCACAGATGCTCCGGCACAGGACAGCTGGAAGTATCAGGGTCTTAACTGTGCTGTAAACAACGGCACAATGACAGGCCATGAGAATAAGATCCGTCCGGACGATTCTCTCACACGTGCAGAGATGGTAACTATGATGGTTCGCGTTCTCGGCGCACACGCAACAAAGGCTGAGATTGAGCACTATGTTGACGTTGTTGCAGGTCAGTGGTACTACGAGGCACTTCAGTCCGGTGTTGCTGTCAAGATCATCAACGGCTCCGGTAACAAGATGATGCCGAACAGCCCGATCACACGTGAGCAGACCTTCACAATTCTTGCCCGTACCTTCCTCTTCTCTGCGAAGAGCGATGCAACAGCAGATTTTGTTGACAACAGCAAGGTTTCTTCTTGGGCAAAGAATGCAACAAACGCTCTTATTGATGCTGATGTTGTTCGCGGCGACAACACAAAGACGCTCCGTCCGCAGGACAATGTTACCCGTGCAGAGTTTGCTGCAATGCTCGACCGCGTTGCCTGCCTCTTTGTAAACAAGGATGCAAACTACTCCGGCAAGAAGATTACAGGCAGCCTTATCGTTAACGATGCAACGGCTGATCTTTCCGGCGCAACAATTGAAGGCGACCTCATCATCACTGATGCTGTAGGCACAGGGAACATTGACCTTTCAAACGTTACCGTTACAGGCCGTATCGTTATCCGCGGCGGTGATGTTAACCTCAACGAAGGTACAAGCGCAGGCGAAGTTGTTGTCGGTAATCCGACAAGCGCTTCCAAGGTTACAGCTGCAGAAGGCGTAGAGATTACGAAGGTTGTTGTTGCTGAAAATGCAAACGACGTTGAAATCGACGTTCCGGCTAAGGAAGTCGTTATCGATTCTTCCGAGAACGAAGTTACAATCAATAAGGACGCAGAAAACGTTACAGTCAACGGTTCCGACAACACCGTTAAGGTTACAGAGGGAACAAAGGTTGACAGCGTTACAACCGAAGGTAACAACACAAACGTTGCTGTTGATGCGGGTGCTAAGGTTGAGAACGTAACGGTTAACGGTGAGTCCTCCAAGGTTACAGGCTCCGGTGACGTCGGCAATGCTACAGTCAACGGCTATGACTCCAAGGTTGAGACCCCGAACACAAACGTTACAGACAACAGCCCTGCAACAAAGCCGGGTACAGATTCCGGAACAACAACTCCTGATACAGGCAAGGACGAGGGCAAGGATGATAAGCCGAGCAAGCCCAACTCTGACCCGAACTCTTCAACAAACAGCGGTTCTCTTCCGGGAACAAGCAAGCCGAGTACCCCGTCTGCACCGAGCATTGAGATTGGTGCTGACACATATATCACTTACTCAATTGGCGAAGGAAACGAGGAAAAGCTTCCTGCAACTGTATATACCTATAATGATGCTGATTATATCAAAATTGAGTTCAATTTCGGCACTGATTTAGTTGAATGGAACGAACTTAACGTTGACGCTGCTGATTATAGTGAAGTAGCTCTCGGTAAGATTCATATAGAAACTGCTGCTGATGATGAAATCACATCTGCAGGATTTGGCGAAGCAACAGGCTTTAATACTAACGAGGAAATTGCCCTTGTTGATATTCTTGAGGCTATGATAGATTCAACATCCAACGCAGTTGCACCGATTCTTGGTATCACTGACATAGAGAATGCAGAAAACTACAATCTCTTAAAGCTTGCAACGGTTCTTGATGAAGCATGCCTCTGGTATCTTGCCGATGAGTCTAAGGAAGCTTGGATGACAGAACTCTTTAATGAGCGCGGAATTGAGTGCACATATGAAGAGATTGAAGGTAATACTGAAGTAATAAATGCAGTTGCAACATTTGACGCAAAGATTGGTGATGCCCCGGTTAAGATCACAATGATTATCCCGGTCGCAGATGCACTTTTTGATTAAGATTATTTTTCCATCTTTTCGTGCCCACTTTACGAAACACCCGCGGGGATTTTCCCCGCGGGTGTTTCGGCGTGTGTTAGGGAGTACAGTAAAATAACAGGAGGGTTAAGAATTCCTCCTGTTATTTTATCTTAAATGTAATTATCTCGGAAATATCGCAATTTAGCGCAGTGCATATTTTGTCTAACACATAGCTGTCGTATCGCGTTACTTTGCTTTTAAAGTATTTGTCTATTATCTGATATTGAATGCCCGTGTCTTTTGCAAGCTGATATCTGCTTATTCCTTATCTGCTCAGTTTTTCATCAAGTGTCAGTTTTACCATATTTCCCGCCTCCGGTATGTGTTTTAACCGCGGTTCTTCCCGGTGTTTTTTAATCCAAGAACATAATCTGCAGAAACGTTGTAAAATTTGCATAAAGTAATCAAATGACGAATAGGCATCTCGTTAACACCGTTTTCATACCGCGAGTAGACCTGTTGTGTTGTGTCAAGAATTTCTGCAATTTTTTGCTGAGACAGGTCTCTGTCCTCGCGGAGCTCCTTGATAATTTCATAATATGTTTTCATAGTCAGTCACCTCAAAAACATATTACAATACACCGTATCAGGTGTATTGAATTTACATCACATCTGGTGTATAATATTTTCTGAGGAGATGATAAATATGCGAGTTTGTACATTTTTCGGGCATCGGGAAACACCGAAGCCATGAAAAGAAAAGGCAAAACCGTAATAAACCTTGTGGATGTGTAGAGCTATTTCCGTTGCTTTATTTAGCGACAAAGCGTGGGGGTTCAAAGGGGTTCGCAAGAGAACCCCTTTGTTAATAAATCCCTCCACCGCCATACGGCGGTTGTGCATTCGTAATATCTATTTCACAGAAGCGTGAAGTGTGCCATCCTTCAAATCAACGATAATCACGCTCTTCTCTGCCGGGGCTTCGGCAATTATCAGCCGTCCGACGAGAGTTTCAACCTTGCTCTGGATAAAGCGGCGGAGCGGACGTGCGCCGTATATCGGCTCAAAGCCGTTCTCGATAATATAATCGCAGGCGGCATCCGTAACCTCAAGAGTGAGCTTTTGCGCATCAAGCCGCTTTTGCAAATCAGCAAACATAAGTTTAAGAATATTTGTGATGTCTGAGCGCGTAAGCGGGCGGTAGAATACAATTTCATCAAGACGGTTCAAAAACTCGGGACGGAACTGCATTTTCAGAAGGGAAGAAACGCGCTCTCGCGCATCCGCGGCAATATCTCCGTCAGCTGTAATTCCGTCAAGAATTATATCAGAGCCGAGATTAGAGGTGAGGATGATAATTGTGTTTTTAAAATCAACCGTGCGCCCTTGCGAATCGGTGATGCGCCCGTCGTCAAGTACCTGAAGCAGGATGTTAAACACATCCGGATGTGCCTTTTCAATTTCATCAAAAAGCACTACGGAGTACGGCTTTTTGCGCACAGCTTCCGTAAGCTGACCGCCCTCTTCGTAACCGATATATCCGGGAGGCGCACCGACAAGACGGGAGACGGAGTGCTTCTCCATATATTCGGACATATCTATGCGGATAAGGTTCTTTTCATCGTCAAAGAGAGCTTCGGAGAGAGCCTTTGCAAGCTCGGTTTTGCCGACACCGGTAGGACCGAGGAACAGGAAAGAGCCGATTGGCTTTTTCGGGTCGGCGATACCTGCGCGTGAGCGCAGAATAGCTTCGCTTACCACCGTTACCGCCTCATCCTGACCGACAACGCGCTTATGAAGGATATCGGAAAGAGCAAGGAGCTTTTCGCGCTCGCTCTCCAAAAGCTTTGATACGGGTATACCTGTCCAGCGCCCGATAATTTTTGCTATCTCTTCGTCCGTGACTTTGTCGCGGAGAAGATTTCTCTGCCCTTCGGCAGCCTTTTCTGCCTGTTCAATTTCAGCGCGTAGCTGCGGCAAGCGTCCGTATTTAAGCTCTGCCGCGCGGTTGAGGTCATATTTTTCCTCTGCGCGCTCAATTTCGGTGTTAAGATTTTCAAGCTCTGCACGAAGGGTTTTCAGCTTTTCGATAGAGCCTTTTTCGTTTTCCCACTTTGCGCGCATTTCGGCAAAGTCGCTTCGCATCTCGGAAAGCTCCCGCTGTATTTCTTCAAGATGCTCGAGAGATGCCTCGTCCTTTTCGCGGAGAAGGGCAGCTTCTTCTATCTCATGCTGCATAATGCGGCGTGAGATATCGTCAAGCTCGGCAGGCATCGAATCAATTTCCGTGCGTATCATCGCGCACGCCTCGTCGACAAGGTCAATTGCCTTGTCGGGAAGGAAGCGGTCGGAGATATAGCGTGATGAGAGAACCGCGGCGGAAATAAGCGCCTGGTCCTGAATTTTAACGCCGTGGAAAATCTCATATCTCTCGCGTATTCCGCGAAGGATAGATATGGTATCCTCAACCGTCGGTTCATCTACAAGCACCGGCTGGAAACGGCGTTCGAGCGCGGCATCCTTTTCGATGTAAAGGCGGTATTCGTTGAGCGTTGTTGCACCGATGCAGTGAAGCTCACCTCTTGCAAGAAGCGGCTTTAAAAGGTTTCCTGCATCCATTGCACCGTCGGTTTTGCCTGCACCTACGATGGTGTGAAGCTCATCTATAAAGAGGATGATTTTACCGTCGCTCGACTTTATTTCGTTAAGAACGGCTTTTAAGCGTTCCTCAAATTCGCCCCGGAATTTTGCACCAGCGATAAGTGCACCCATATCAAGAGAGAATATCGTGCGGTCGCGAAGGGAATCGGGAACATCTCCGCGCACAATGCGCGAGGCAAGGCCTTCGGCGATCGCTGTTTTGCCGACGCCGGGCTCGCCGATAAGAACGGGGTTGTTTTTTGTTTTGCGCGAGAGAATGCGTATAACATTCCTTATTTCCGTATCGCGACCGATTACGGGGTCAAGCTTTTTGTCCCGTGCAAGCGCGGTTAAGTCCGTGCCGTATTTTTTCAGCGCATCATATGTGCTTTCGGGGTCATCGGATGTTACGCGCGCATTGCCGCGCACCTCGGCAAGTGCCTCTAAAAACTTATCCGTTGTGATGTTGTTTGAGCTGAAAAGTGATTTAAGGGAAGATGACGGTTTATCCAGAAGCCCGAGCATAAGATGCTCAACGGAAATATATTCATCCCGAAGGCTCTCGGCACGTTTTTCTGCGGCATTAAGCGCGGCTTCTGCATCGCGCGAGACATATACATCCGAGCCGCCCGATACCTTTGCGAGCTTTTCTATAAGCAGGCGTACGTCATCGCGAAGTCCCGTTGCACCGAGCTTTTTTAAAAGCTCGGGAATAAGCCCGCCGTCCTGTGAAACAAGCGCGAAAAGCAGATGCTCCTGCTCTATCTGGGGGTTGCCGTATTCAAGGGCACAGCTTCGCGCGTCTTGTATTGCGTCAATTGACTTTTTGGTAAGTTTTTGCATATTCATATTAATTAACCTCCTTTGCCGATGTGGTGAAAACAGATGTAAAAACTTCCTCTGTCTGTATTTTTAGTATACCACTTAAACACGATTAATCAAGCGATTTTTGTAAAAATATTTGTTTGTTTTCGTAAAAAAATTATGAATAAAAAGAGAAAAAGAGCGGTTCGCGCATAAGAACCGCTCTTTTTCTCTATGTTTTGCAATAGGAGTGGGGAGGAGTAACAGAGAAAAGATTATTATCAAATATATGTAAACGGTCTCTCGACCGATTACGTATATTATTATAAGCTGATTTTGTTAACAAATAAATCTTTTTCTGTTACGGAGATGTTAAACTTCATTTAATTTCGCCTTTTTTCGCAGTTTATTGCGCTCGCGGAGCGAAAGAAAGAAGCGGGAAAGAAGCGATGCACACTCCTCTTCAAGCACGCCGCCGCAAAGAGCCGGTTTGTGGTTATACGGCAAATCAAACAGATTTACCACCGAGCCGCAGGAGCCGGCTTTGGGGTCATATGCGCCGAAGATGACGCGCTCTACTCTTGAATTGATGCACGCGCCGGCACACATAGGGCAAGGCTCAAGAGTGACATAAAGCTCACAGCCGACAAGGCGGAAGCTCTCGACATAGCGGCACGCCTCATTGATTGCTATTATTTCAGCGTGGGTAAGCGGATTTCCGCTGCTCTCGCGAAGGTTATATCCGCGTCCGATAATCTCGCCGTCAAGAACGATTACGCATCCGACGGGCGCCTCTCCGAGCTCGGCTGCTTTCTCTGCAAGGGCTATCGCCTCACGCATATAAAATTCATCGTTTCTTACATTTTCCACGGCATCAGTTCCTCTGGCTGTGGATGGGTGCGGGGATGCGTCCGCCGCGTGAGATAAATTTCTTCGGCGAGCAGGTGCTTATCGGCATAACAGGTGCCTCCCCGAGAAGCCCGCCGTAATTAACAAAATCGCCGACACCCTTGCCGTAGGCGGGGATAACGCGCACAGCGGTTGTTTTGTTATTTACAACACCGATTGAGATTTCGTCTGCGATAATTGCGGAGATAACCTCCGGCGGAGTATCGCCCGGTATTGCTATCATATCAAGACCGACTGAGCAAACAGCGGTCATTGCCTCTAACTTATCAAAAGAGAGATATCCCTTTGAAGCGGCTTCTATCATTCCCGCATCCTCGGATACCGGAATGAACGCACCGGAAAGACCGCCGACGTGCGGAGAAGCCATAACACCGCCTTTTTTGACTGCATCATTTAAAAGTGCAAGCGCTGCCGTTGTGCCGTGGCTTCCGACGGAAGAAAGCCCCATTTCCTCTAAGATATGAGCAACGGAGTCGCCGATTGCAGGAGTAGGTGCAAGAGAGAGGTCAACAATACCGAAGGGGATTCCAAGGCGCTCTGCCGCGGTTTTTGCGACAAGCTGACCTGCGCGCGTAATCTTAAACGCCGTGCGCTTTACCACCTCTGCAAGGTCGGTGAGGTTAACATCCCCTGCGCGCTTTATTGCCTTGTGAACAACGCCCGGACCTGAAACACCGACGTTTATAACGGCTTCGCCTTCGCCAACGCCGTGGAAAGCTCCTGCCATAAAGGGGTTATCCTCGGTTGCATTTGCAAATGCAACGAACTTTGCGCACGCAACGCTCTCGCGCTCCCTCGTTAGATACGCCATACGGCAGACAAGCTCACCGAGAGTTTTCACGGCATCCATATTGATGCCGGCACGAGTGGTTGCAACGTTTACGAATGAGCAAACGCGCTCGGTTTCCGAAAGTGCTTCGGGAAGCGTTTCGATAAGGTTTTTGTCGCCGCGCGTCATACCTTTGTGGACGAGCGCACCGTAGCCACCGATAAAGTTTATGCCAAGTGTCTCTGCCGCGCGGTCGAGCGCACGCGCGAGCACGGGAACATCGGAGGATTCACACGCATCCGCCAAAAGAGAAACGGGCGTTACGGAAACGCGCTTGTTGACGATTGGAATGCCGTATTCACAGGCAATTCCGTCTGCGGTCTGGACAAGCTTTTCCGCAGTTTTGGTAACCTTGTCATAAACGCGGTCAGCAACGCGCTCTATATCGCTTCCGCAACAGTCGCGCAGAGATATACCCATCGTTACGGTGCGTATGTCCAGGTGCTCCTCCTCTATCATTTTTATAGTTTCAAGAATGTCAAAAGAATTAATCATGAATTTTCAACCTCAACTTAAATTCTGTGCATTGTGTTGAAGATATCCTCGTGCATTGCGAGGATTTTGAGACCCATATTGTCACCGAGATTGGAAAGCTCGGTGGAGAGGGCAGAAAAGTCAACGGTGCTTGAGGAGATATCCACAAGCATAACCATAACGAACATATCCGACAGAACGCTCTGGTTAATGTCGAGAATGTTTATTTTCTTTTCGCTTAAAACATTGGAGACTGCGGCAATGATGCCGGTTGTGTCTTTACCTATAACTGTTACAACAGCGCGCATAATTATTTTCCTTTCTTATTCTTTTCTTACATACCCATTTAATGGCCGTACAAGATGCTCGGATGATTCCAAAGCGTCTAAAACATCGCCTATAATACGGTTTGATATTAAAAATCCCTCGGGAGTAAGTGACCACTTGTGTCCGTCAAACTCTGCATGGCCTGTTTTGTGGTATTTAAGCAACACCTTTTCAATCTCGTCAAAGTATGTGAGATATCGCTTTTCCAGAACATCTCCCGAGATGCCGTCACGTGTTCGAAGCCCAAGCATAAGGTATTCTCCGCAACGTGCGGATTCATTGATAGCTTCAATTCTGTCTATAACCTCGTCGTGATTTTCAATTGCATCAATGTACAGCGCCGTATCACGGATGTATGAAAAGCGCTTTTTACCGACAAGCGAGTGTGCAGACGGACCGAATCCCCAATATTCTCCGAGCGTCCAGTATTTCATATTGTGGCGGCTGTGATATCCCTCTTTTGCAAAGTTTGATATCTCATACTGCTCATACCCTTCGTCACGGAGCCGTGTCACTGCGGCAAGATACATATCTGCCTGCTCGTCATCTGACGGGAGAAAAAGAGCTTCCGGGCGCTCTGCAAGCGGCGTTCCCTCCTCTATTTTCAGGCTGTAACAGGAAATATGCTCGGGGGAAAGGGTAATTGCCGCGTCAAGGGAGTCGAGAAAGCTTTCCACCGTCTGCGAGGGAAGTCCGTACATAAGGTCGAGCGACAAGTTTGAAAATTTCGCACGGCGCGCCATCTCAACCGCTGCGCGAACATCGTCAAACGTGTGGGTGCGTCCAAGCACACGAAGCTCTGCGCGGTCGGCAGACTGCATTCCGAAGGAGAGGCGGTTAAAGCCTGCGCGGCGGAGCCGTTTGAGCATCGGGTAGGTAACGGAATTCGGGTTTGCCTCACACGTTACCTCGCAATTCTCCGAAACGCGGAATGAACGGAGAATCGCGCCGAGGATTTTTATAAGATTTTTCTCACCGATTGCAGTTGGTGTTCCGCCGCCGAAGTATATTGTGTCGACCTCATAATGCGAGGAGCGCAGATGAGCCTCTGAAATATGGCTTATAACCGCATCGGTATATTCTTTATATTCATTTTTGTTTCCGCATTTTGAGTAAAAATCGCAGTAAGCGCATTTCGACAGACAAAACGGGATGTGGATATATATGCCGAGCGGCTTCATAAGGGTTACTCCTTTATTCATCGAGCTTGAGCACTGCCATAAAAGCATCCTGCGGAACCTCGACCGAGCCGAGATTACGCATACGCTTTTTGCCTTCCTTCTGCTTTTCAAGCAGCTTTTTCTTACGCGTGATATCGCCGCCGTAGCACTTTGCAAGAACGTCCTTACGCAGTGCCTTTACGGTTTCGCGTGCTATAATCTTGCTTCCGATTGTAGCCTGAATCGGAATTTCAAAGAGCTGGCGCGGGATATGCTCTTTAAGCTTTTCGGCAAGGCGGCGTGCGCGCGCATATGCCTTTTCGGAGTGAACGATAAAGGAAAGCGCGTCAACAGGGTCGCCGTTTAACAGAATATCAAGCTTTACAAGCTCGCTCTTGCGATATCCCGAAAGCTCATAGTCAAGAGATGCGTATCCTCGGGTTTTGGATTTAAGCGCATCGAAAAAGTCGTAAATAATTTCATTCAGCGGGAGATCATAGTGAATTTCAACGCGCGTCTGGTCAAGATATTTTGTATCCTTATACTCGCCGCGGCGTTCCTGACAGAGCTCCATTATATTTCCGATATATTCGGTCGGAGAGATGATATTTGCTGAAACAAACGGCTCTTCCGCCCATTCAATCTCCGAGGGATTCGGATAATTGAGCGGATTTGTAATCATAAGAATCTCACCGTCTGTCTTTTTTACCTTATAAATAACGCTTGGTGCTGTCGTGATAAGGTCAAGGTTATATTCGCGCTCAAGCCTTTCCTGAATGACCTCCATATGAAGGAGCCCCAAAAATCCGCAGCGGAAACCGAAGCCGAGAGCGGCAGAGGATTCCGGCTCATACGTCAGGGAAGCATCATTGAGCTTTAATTTATCAAGCGCATCGCGGAGATCGGGATATTTTGCTCCGTCTGCGGGATACACACCGGAGAAAACCATCGGCCGCACGGTGCGGTAGCCCGGAAGCGGCTCGGCTGCGGGATTTTCAACACCGGTTACGGTATCGCCGACCTGCGTATCGGTAACGTTTTTAATGCTTGCCGTGAAGAAGCCTACCTCGCCGGCAGAAAGGCAGTTCGTCTTTTTCTCGCCGCGCGGAAGCATATAGCCGGTTTCAACAACTTCAAATTCCGCACCCGATGCCATAAGCTTTATCTTCATACCGGGGCGAAGCTCGCCTTCCATAACGCGGAGATAAACGATAACGCCGCGGTATGAATCGTAACGGCTGTCAAAGATGATTGCGCGGAGAGGCGCGTTTTCATCGCCCTTCGGTGCGGGAATATTTTTTACGGCATATTCGAGAACCTCGCCGATATTTAACCCCATCTTTGCGCTTATTGCAGGAGCGTCCTCAGCAGGGATACCGATGATATCCTCAATTTCTCCCTTAACGCGCTCCGGGTCTGCAGAGGGCAGGTCTATTTTGTTTATAACGGGAAGAACCTCAAGGTCATGCTCTATTGCAAGGTAAGTGTTTGCAAGTGTCTGTGCCTCGATTCCCTGGGATGCATCAACAACGAGCAGCGCGCCCTCGCAAGCCGCAAGGGAGCGGGATACTTCATAGTTAAAGTCGACATGTCCGGGAGTGTCGATAAGATTTAAGACATATTCCTCGCCGTCTTCGGCGATATAGTCCATCCGCACGGCACGCGCTTTTATCGTGATGCCGCGCTCACGCTCAAGCTCCATATCGTCAAGGAGCTGGTTTTCCATTTCGCGCTCGGTAACTGCTTTGCAATGCTCGAGCAGTCTGTCTGCAAGCGTGCTCTTGCCGTGGTCGATATGAGCGATAATACAAAAGTTTCTGATATTGTCCTTTTTTGCCACAGTAAGATTTCCTCGGCTTTCTTATTCGATTGTGATTGACTTGATAACAACCGGTGTTGTCGGCTTGTCGGAATAATCGGTTTCGACGGAGGCGATTTCATCCACAACTTCAATACCTTCAACAACACGGCCGAACGCTGCATACTGTCCGTCAAGATGCGGAGCATCCTTGTGCATGATGAAGAACTGGCTTCCTGCAGAGTTAGGCATCATAGAGCGAGCCATGGAGATAACGCCGCGCGTATGGCGGATGGGGTTATCAACGCCGTTTGACTTAAACTCACCCTTGATGGTGTGACCGGGGCCGCCGGTACCCGTTCCGAGCGGGCAACCGCCCTGAATCATAAAGCCCGGGATAATTCTGTGAAAGGTGAGTCCGTCGTAAAAGCCGTCGCGGACGAGCTTTTCGAAGTTTTCCACCGTAATCGGAGCAGCCGAAGCGTCAAGCTCAAGCTTAATCTTTTTTCCGTTTTCCATTTCAATAATTACCATTATAAATATCCTCCAAAAAATATTCTATGAGAATATTATACACTGTTTTTTGAAAAAGTCAATTTTTACTATAAATACAGGCAATATTTAAAAAATCTATTGACAAGTCACGGTAAAATATTTATAATTAAATCGAAAGCAAAAAGAAAGTAAAACGAAAAGAAGGAGAGGAAAATTTGCAAATCCACTGCCTGTTGTGGTATACTGTATACAAATACGGTAAAAAAATCCCGATAGGAGAGGATAACAGTGGATATTGACAGCAGAAAAGATAAGATAATAGAGCTTTTGGCGGCAAACGGAAAGGTGCGCGTTACCGAGCTTGCAGAGATGTTCGGCGTCTCGGAGGTTACAGTGCGTATGGATCTTGCAGACCTTGAAGAGCGCGGGCTTTTATCGCGTGTTCACGGCGGTGCCATGAGCTCGTATAAAACGTATTACAATATGAGCCTGCAGCAGCGTCTGGGAACCAACCACGAGAAAAAGGTTGCGATTGCCGGTGCCGCCGCAGCTATGATAGAAGACCACGACACGGTGATGTTTAATTCCGGAACGACGACGCTTCTGACGTTCCGTCAGCTTCGTCCCTCTTTGAATTTAAGCATCGTCACCAACTCAATCGCAATTGCGCTTGAGGCGGGGGCAAACCCTAATTTCAATGTTGTTCTTCTCGGCGGTGATATAAATGCCAAGTATCAGTTTTCCTGCGGAAGTGATGCAAACGAGCAGATTCGCCGCTATCACGCCGACAAGCTTGTGCTTTCGGTGGACGGTGCGGATATCGAAAACGGCTTTACGACGTATTACGATAAGGAAGCAGAGCTTGACCGGTTGATGATTGAAAATTCGTCAACGTGTATCGTTGCTGCCGACTACACCAAAATAGGAAGAACAACCTTTGCAAAAATTTCGGATATCGGTGTCGCGGACTACATAATAACAAATAAAAACGCGGCAGAAGAGGAAAAGAAAAGCTTTAAAAAGCACGTAAAGCTCATTGAGGTGTAAAAATGTCAGAATCCCTCTCTTTCGCGTTGAAAGAGAGGGATATTTTAATATGAAATATGTTGCAGGTGCAGATATAGGAACAACCTCGCTGAAAATTGCTGTTTTTGATGAGAAAGGAAAGCTTATTTCCTCTGCCTCACGCGATTATACGCTCATTACGGAAGGAGAGCGCGTTGAGTTTCCGGCAGAGGGTTACTGGGAAATGTTCTCCGATGCATTTACTGAGGTCAGCCGAGGTATTGAGATTTCCGCGATCTCGGTTGATACACAGTGTGAAACTCTTATTCTTACCGATGAGGGCGGTGCGCCGCTTACGAACGCTATCGTCTGGCTTGATAACCGTGCCGAAGCCGAGGCGCGGGAGATAGAGGAAAAATTCGGAAAGAAGCTCGTTTACGAAGTAACCGGTCAGCCGGAGATTTGTGCGACGTGGCCTGCGGCGAAGCTTTTATGGGTAAAAAAGAATTTGCCGGAGGTATTTTCGAATACAAAACGTATTTTTCTTCTCGAGGATTACATTTTGTTTAAGCTTACAGGGCGTTTTGTGACAGAAAAGACGCTTCAGTCGTCAAGCCTTTATTTTGATATAAGATGCGGAGATTGGTGGGATGAGATGCTTTCGTTCATCGGAATCTCACGCAAACAGCTTCCGGAAATTTTAGGCAGTGCCGAGCTTGTCGGCGAATATAACGGAATTAAGGTTGCAACAAGCGCAATTGACCAGATTGCCGGTGCGATAGGCGCGGGCGTTACGTCAAAGAGCGTTATTTCAGAGATGACGGGCACAACAATGGCGATGTTTGTTCCGTGCGATGAGATACCGGAATACAATCCCGAAAGCATAATTCCGTGCCATGTGAATTATGACGGAAAATACGCACTCCTTTCGTGGACTCCTGCTGCGGGCCTTGCGCTTAAGTGGTTTAAAAACGGATTCTGCGCGGATTTAAGTTTTAAGGAAATGGATGTTCTCGCGGAGGAAGCGGGAATAGGTGCAGAGGGGCTTACGTTTCTTCCGTACCTCTGCGGGTCAACTATGCCGAAGTATTCACCCACGGCAAAAGGTGCATTTTTAGGACTTACGCTTTCGCATACGAGAGCACATATGATACGCGCGATTTTAGAAGCGGTGGCGTGTATGCTCAAAAGCAATCTTGAATATATGAATATAGAAGCTCCGGAAATCCGCTCGACAGGCGGCGGTGCATCAAGCCCGCTGTGGTGCCGGATTAAAGCGGATATGACAGGAAGAAAGATAACAACGCTCAAAAATGCAGAGAGCGCATGCCTCGGAAGCGCAATACTTGCAGGTGTTGCCGCGGGCATTTTTGACAGCGTGGTATCTGCGGCAGACGCAATTGTGGAAACCGACAAAACATATGTACCCGGCGGTGCGGATTACACCGATGTATATAAAAATTTCTGTGAAGCGGAGGAAAAAATGTTATGGGAAAAATAGCTTTTGTAGGCTTTGGTGAGGTCAACACACCGAAGGACGTTATTATTAAAAAATGCGCGGAGGCAGAAAAAGGACTCCTTGAGCGCGGGCTTGATCTTGTTTCCGTTTATCCGGTTACGGATGATTATGAAGAAAACGATATAAAGGAAGCTCTCGGAAAGCTTTCGGGCAACGATTTTGACGCAATGGTTGTCTGTATTGCAGGTTGGATTCCGAGCCACGCTGTTGTAAAAATCACCGAGCAGTAC
The DNA here is from genome assembly GCA_015068085.1 of Oscillospiraceae bacterium. Taxonomy (GTDB): domain Bacteria; phylum Bacillota; class Clostridia; order Oscillospirales; family JAAYXM01; genus SIG480. The sequence continues at coordinate 1,796 of SVLF01000017.1, read as the reverse complement.
CGCCATCTTCCGATGGTGCTCTGGGGACTTTGCGGCTGGATGGAGGGCGAGCGGCTTGTCACGACTGCTGACCAGGCGGGAACAAGCGCACTCCGCAAGACATTCTGCGACCTTGGATATACCTTTAAATATGTTTATGATATTATCGGGCTTCCGTCACGCACAGACAAGGTTGCAACATATGTAAAGGCGGCGAGCGCGGCAAAGGCACTGCGCAGCGTAAAAATAGGCCATGCGGGATATCGCGATATGAACCTTTACGGCACTCTGCATGACGGAGCATCTCTTAAAAACCGTGTAGGTGTTGAGATTGAGACATTCGAAATGCTTGAGATTTTCCAGCGTTATCAGAAGGTGACCGATGCCGAAAAGCAGGAGGTTATCGACAAATATATGTCCAAGTGGAACTTCTTAAAGCCGGCAAAGCAGGAAGGCAAGATGATGGCGGCAGGATATTTCCTCGCAATCGCATCTCTTATAAAGGAGCGCGGATACCTTGCAATCTCCTTGAAGGATGTTGACGGTATGAAGAAGCTCTTGGGCTTCCCGCCTGCACCGATATTTATGCTTCTTTCCGATGTTCTCGGCGTTTCCACAATTCCGGAAAACGACAGCCTCGGCAACGTTACACAGACAATGGTAAAGCTTCTTACCGGTCAGTGCGGCGCGTATCTTGAGTTCTATGAGTTCTTCACAGACCGCGTTCTTGCAGGTGTTCCGGACTATGTTCCGGCTGAGATTACTGACGGAGAGACAACAGTTATGCCGGCGGCATTCGGCGAGCTGAGCGAGGGAATACTCAACGTTTCCAAGGTAAAAACAGGCGAGCTTACAATGTGCCGTCTTGTATATACAAACGGAAAATACTATATGCATATGGTAACCGGCGAGGGCGTAACTCCGCGCAAGTGGGAGGAATGCGGCTGGACACAGCCGGCACCGCAGCTTCCGGGACTTGAGATAATCCTTCCGGATGTTGAGAAGTTCACAAATAACGTGATGTGCCAGCACTATATCATCTCTTACGGTGATAACACAGCGGCCATCCGCGACCTTTGCGACATTCTCGGAATTGAGGTAATTTAAGATTATGAAGAGCGTAGTATATGCGAGAAAACCGCTCGGAAATCCGCGTTTTAATTGGAAACAGCGTGAATTTGCACTTTCCACCTTCAACTGCATCGGCAAAGATACCGATATGACAATCAAAAACTGTAAAGAAGCGGGCTTTAACCTTCTTGAGGTTGGCTGGGGAAGCCACGAAAAGGTTTGGGAGACGGTGGAAGCCTGTGAAAAGCACGGCATTGACCTTATCTTTCAGGATTTGTCTCTTTTCAGCGGTATGATGTATAAGCATGACGACCGACCGGTTGACGACAATGTTATCCGTGAAACTGTAAGAAAGCTTAAGGAAAAGAAGCATACCGTCGGCTTTTACGTCTGGGATGAGCCGGTGTATGACTATCTCTTCCGCGAGGCAAGACGCCAGAGCGATATAATTCTGAAGGAGAATCCGGATGCTCTTATGTTCTCGGTTTTCCCGCCGAGCTATAACCCCGGACCGACATGGGATAACGGAAAGTATTACGATGCGTTTGAGCAGTACATAAAAGAGCTTGAGCCGCCGGTTCTGTCGATGGACTATTACCCTATCGGCAATTATTGCGGGCTTTATCCCGGGCTTGACTATACCGAGGAAAGGCAGCTTGACGATTCGCCGATGTGGCTTGACCTTGCAGTTGCAAGAAACCTTGCGCGGAAATACAATCTGCCGTTCTGGTTCTATTACCAGTCCT